>JAFYAS010000047.1 GCA_017540605.1 Lachnospiraceae bacterium
TACAGCAGCAGCACTTTCATATGGTCTTGATAATGAGTCAGAGCAGAAGATCATGGTATACGACCTTGGTGGTGGTACATTCGATGTATCTATCATTGAGATCGGTGACGGCGTCATCGAGGTTCTTGCTACAGCCGGTGATAATCAGCTCGGTGGTGATGACTTCGATAACAAGATTACACAGTATATGCTTGATGAGTTCAAGAAGAAGGAAGGCGTAGACCTTTCAGGCGACAAGATGGCTATGCAGAGACTTAAGGAAGCTGCAGAGAAGGCAAAGAAGGAGCTTTCAGCTTCACAGACCACCAATATCAACCTTCCCTTCATCACTGCAACAGCAGAGGGACCCAAGCACTTTGATATGGATCTTACAAGAGCTAAGTTCGATGAACTTACAGCTGACCTTGTAGAGAGAACAGCAGTACCTGTTAAGACAGCACTTGAGGATGCAGGTCTTACAGCATCAGAGCTTTCAAAGGTTCTCCTCGTTGGTGGTTCTACACGTATCATCGCAGTTCAGGAGAAGGTTAAGCAGCTTACCGGCAAAGAGCCCTTCAAGGGAATCAATCCTGACGAGTGCGTTGCTATCGGTGCTTCTATCCAGGGTGGTAAGCTTGCCGGTGATGCAGGTGCAGGCGAGATCCTTCTTCTTGATGTAACACCTCTTACACTTTCAATTGAGACAATGGGTGGTATCGCTACACACCTTATTGAGAGAAATACAACAATTCCTACAAAGAAGAGTCAGATCTTCTCAACAGCTCAGGATAATCAGGATGCCGTTGATATCAATGTAGTACAAGGTGAGAGACAGTTCGCTAAGGACAACAAGAGTCTTGGCCGTTTCCGTCTTGATGGTATCGCTCCTGCAAGAAGAGGTGTTCCTCAGATCGAGGTTACATTCGATATCGATGCAAATGGTATCGTTAATGTTTCAGCAAAGGATCTTGGTACAGGCCGTGAGCAGCACATTACCATTACTGCAGGCTCAAATATGTCAGATGATGATATCGAAAGAGCAGTAAGAGAGGCTGCTGAATACGAGGCACAGGATAAGAAGAGAAAGGATGCTATCGAGGCTCGTAACGAGGCTGATTCAATGGTATTCCAGACCGAGAAGGCACTTAAGGAAGTTGGAGATAAGCTTCCTGCAGGTGAGAAGACAAAGGTTGAGGCAGATGTTAAGGAGCTTAAAGATCTCCTTGAGTCGGTTGATGCTGAGAACCTTACAGATGATCAGGTTGATAAGCTTAAGGCAGGCAAGGAGAAGCTTATGAGCTCAGCTCAGGAGCTCTTCGCTAAGCTCTATGAGCAGAACGGTCCCGGCGCAAATGCAGGCACAGGCGCAGGAACTCCCGACTTCTCAGACGGCGATGTAGTTGATGGAGACTATAAAGAGATCTAATGAATAATGGGCACCAAGCGACTGTATATGGCGGATTTATCCGCCTATATACAGGCATTTGGTGCTTTAAACAATATGAGTGTGAAGGATGATAATCCGGAACACGAATATTGTTAGAATTGCGAGAGCACGAAGTGCGGAGCGATTCGCATTATTCATTAATTAAAAGGCGAAATCTGAATGTTGTTAGAATTGCGAGAGCACGAAGTGCGGAGCAATTCGGATTATTCATTAGTTAAAAGGCGAAGTCTGAATATTGTTAGAATTGCGAGAGCACGAAGTGCGGAGCAATTCGCATTATTCATAAACCTAGAAGTGTACGAACTGTTTATAAGAGAGGAATTATAAATGGCTGATAAGAGAGATTATTATGAGGTGCTTGGTGTCGAGAAAACAGTTACCGAGGCCGAGTTAAAAAAGGCATATAGAAAGGTTGCCAAGAAATATCACCCTGATACCAATCCCGGTGATGAAGAGGCAGCTGAGAAGTTTAAGGAAGCGGCAGAGGCATACGCTATCCTCTCCGATCCTGAGAAACGTTCACAGTATGATCGTTTCGGTCATGCAGCATTTGATCAGAATGGCGGTCCCGGAGGCTTTGACTTCGGTGATATGGGTGATATCTTCGGTGATATCTTCGGAGATCTTTTTGGAGGCGGAACTCAGAGAAGACAGTCAAACGGTCCGACAAAGGGAGCAAATATCAAGACCACAGTACGTGTACAGTTTGAAGAGGCAGTATTTGGTACAACCAAGGATCTTGAGCTTCCCCTTAAGGATGAATGTATAGTCTGCCATGGAACCGGTTCACAGCCCGGTCACGATCCTGAGACCTGTACAAAGTGCGGTGGTAAGGGTCAGGTAGTATATACACAGCAGAGTCTTTTCGGAGTGGTTAGAAATGTTACCGTATGTCCTGATTGTTCAGGTACCGGTAAGGTAATAAAGTTCAAGTGTGCACAATGTGCAGGAACAGGTTATGTAAAGAGTAAGAAGAAGATACAGGTTCAGGTGCCTGCCGGTATAGATAACGGACAGAGCATTCGTATCCGTGAAAAGGGCGAGCCTGGTTTCAATGGCGGCCCTAGAGGAGATCTTCTCGTCACTGTACTTGTTGACAGACATCCTAACTTCCAGAGACAGGATTACGATCTGTATTCGTCAGAGCCTATCACATTTACCCAGGCAGCACTCGGTGGCACCATCACAATCAATACCATCGATGGTCCCATAGAGCAGCAGATAGCTCCGGGTACTCAGACAGATACCAAGATCAAGCTAAAGGGCAAGGGAGTTCCCACACTTCGTAACAAGAATGTGCGTGGTGACCACTATGTAACACTTGTGGTACAGGTTCCCGACAAGCTTACAGAAGAGCAGAAGAGTATCCTTTCAGAGTACGACGAAGCCAGCGGATCAACCGCCAGACGATCTACCGATTCGGCAGGCGGCATGGGCTTTGGAAGTCACAAGAAGAAGAAATTCGGAAAGAAATAAAGATAAGGCGGAATCGTTGTGGATTCCGCCTTATTTTTATTCATTTTGATCTTCCTCTTTGTCTCTGTGAGGTTTATATTGTTCTTCACCGGTCTCGATAAACAACATGAAGTTATTTATTTTTTCTTCTGCCCATCCATCAGCTCTGAGCCCTAGGATCATTCTTGCTACTTTCTGCATGTTCATAGTGATTGCACCTCCTTTTTAAATAATGCTTGCCTTTGTTTGATTATATTATATTTTGCTATCATTTACAATAAAAAGGTGTTTATTAGTATAAAAAGATGTGCTATTATGTATGGGTTAAAAAGAAGAAAAAGGGGCAAATATTAATGGAACCATATTTCGACAATGCCGCCACCACCTATGTGGACGAGGACGTGGCGAAGCTTGTTTATGACATAATGACAGATAAATACGGTAATCCTTCCTCGAAGCACAGGAAGGGTATGGAAGCAGAGCAATATATTCGTGAAGCCAGAGAAACATTTTCAGATATCTTAAAGGTATCCGGCAAATGGATAGTTTTTACCTCCGGCGGAACGGAGTCCAACAATCTTGCGCTGATCGGTGCGGCCAAGGCCAATAAGCGCGCGGGAAAGCATATCATCACGACACCCATAGAGCATGCCTCTGTTTACAATCCTTTGCTGTATCTGGAAAAACAGGGCTTTGAGCTTTCCTTTTTAGAGGTGGATGAATACGGCAAGGTAAAGCTTGATTCCTTGAAGGAGCTTCTTCGTGAGGATACTATACTTGTATCCATCATGACTGTAAACAATGAGATAGGAACCATCGAGCCCATCGAGGAATGTGCGAAGATAGTGAAGGAATACAACAAAGATATAGTATTCCATTCCGATGGTGTACAGGCCTTTGGAAAGCTTAATCTTTATCCTTCGAGGATAGGTGTTGACCTCTATTCCATCAGTGGTCACAAGCTTCATTCCCCAAAGGGTGTGGGTGCTCTTTATATCAATCCAAAGATAAAGCTTAATCCTCAGATACTTGGGGGTGGACAGCAGTGGGATTTTAGATCCGGAACTGAGAATGTTCCGGGTATAGCAGGACTATCCCTTGCGGCAAGGAAGGCTTATGAGAAGCTTGACGAGAGAGTGGGGCATTTCAAAGAGATAAAGGATGCCCTTACAGAAGGTGTCATGACCATAGAGGGTGTCAGGAATAATTCCGGCGACGCTCCTCATGTTGCAAGCTTTTCCTTTGAGGGAGTAAGAAGCGAGGTGCTTCTTCATGCCTTAGAGGACAAGGGAATATATGTATCCTCAGGCTCTGCATGCTCCTCAAATCATCCGGGCATCAGCGGAGTGTTGAAGTCTATAGGCTTACCCAAGGAGCTTTTAGACAGCACCATCAGATTCAGTTTTTCGGAAAGGAATACCATAGAAGAGGTTGAATATACCGTAGAGGCTCTTAAGGAGCTGGTACCGGTACTTAGACAGTTTGTGGCAAGATAAACATTTAAGGAGATAGAGATGAATTACCAGGCATACATGATAAAGTACGCAGAGATAGGAACCAAGGGAAAGAATCGTTATGTCTTTGAGGATATACTCTGTAAGAATATCAGGAATAGATTAAGATCTGTGGGAGATTATACCGTCACCAAGGAATACGGAAGAATATATGTGACTCCTGAAGGAGAGCATGACTACGAGGATACCATAGCAGCACTTAAGACTGTATTTGGCATCGTTGGCATCTGTCCAGTAGTGATCTCCGCCGATACATCATTTGACAGTATCAAGGAGAGAGCTATAGCATTTGTCGGCGAGGCGTATTCCGATAAGAAAAAAACATTTAAGGTAAATGCAAAGCGTGTCAATAAGCAATATCCCATGAGCTCTATGGAGATGAATGCGGATCTTGGAGAGGCGCTTTTGGAAGCCTATTCAGAGCTTAAGGTTGATGTTCATGATCCGGATATCATGCTTCAGGTAGAGGTAAGGAATGAGATATACATTTATTCATTAACTATACCCGGTCCCGGAGGACTTCCTATAGGAACCAACGGAAAGGCCATGCTGCTTCTTTCGGGTGGTATCGACAGTCCTGTTGCGGGATATATGATATCAAAGCGAGGCGTGGGACTTTCAGCGACCTATTTCCATGCTCCCCCTTATACTAGCGACAGGGCAAAGCAGAAGGTAGTGGATCTTGCGAAATGCGTAGCGAGGTATTCGGGAAATATTCGTCTTCACGTGGTGAATTTTACCGATATACAGATGGCTATTTACAAGAACTGTCCTCATGATGAGCTCACCATCATCATGAGAAGATATATGATGAAGATAGCCGAGGAGCTTGCGAAAAAGGATGAATGTCAGGCTCTTATCACAGGTGAGAGTATCGGTCAGGTGGCATCACAGACCATGCAGAGTCTGACTGTTACCAACGCAGTCTGCACTATGCCGGTATTTAGGCCATGTATCGGTATGGACAAGCAGGAGATAGTTGAGCTTTCGGAAAAAATAGATACTTATGAAACCTCTATTCTTCCATACGAGGACTGCTGTACCATATTCGTGGCAAAGCATCCAGTGACAAAGCCCAAGCTTGAGGCTATAGAGAAGTCGGAAAAGCTTCTTGAGGGCATCATAGAGCCGCTTTATGAAGAGGCACTTAATACTGTTGAGCTGATACATGTGAGGGCCTAAAATGCGCAGGTTTTTTGTAGAGCCGGGAGATGTAGTGGGAAGTAATATCACCATTACCGGAGATGATGTCAATCACATAAAGAACGTACTTAGGATGAAGGTCGGAGATATACTAAATATCAGCGATGGAAGCGACAAGGAATATGTCTGCGAGATAGAAAGCATAGATGAGGATGCTGTAAGCTGTTGTATCACCGATGTAAATGCATCCTACAGTGAGCTGAAAACTGAGATCACATTGTTTCAGGGACTTCCAAAAGGAGATAAGCTTGAATCTATCGTGCAAAAGACGGTTGAGCTTGGGGTCACAAGGATAGTTCCTGTTGCTATGAAAAGAAGTGTGGTAAAGCTTGATGAGAAGAAGGCGGCAAAGAAGGTAGAAAGAATGAATGCTATCGCCCTTGCTGCTGCAAAGCAGTCAAAGCGTACCGTGATCCCTGAGGTGTGCCCTGTAATGGATTTTAAGGCGGCTGTAGCCTTCTCTAAGAGCCTTGACAGGGTGCTTGTACCCTATGAGAGTGCAGAGGGTATAGAGGGCGCTAAAAGGGAAATAAAAGCGGTTCACGAGGTGAAGAGTCTCGGAATATTCATCGGGCCTGAGGGTGGCTTTGATCCTTTGGAGATAGAGGGGCTTGAAGGAATCGGTGCAAGAACCATAACTCTCGGACACAGGATACTAAGGACTGAAACAGCAGGTATGGCAGTGATGTCTATCTTGATGTTTGAACTGGAAGAATAAAAAAATGGGTCAGCCACTTTACGACAATTCGTAAGGGCTGACCCATTTTCATTGATTCTAATTTATCTTACTCTGCAAGATAAGGCTTAAGTGCCTCAAGGATATCATCGATAAGCTTCTCATCATTCTCTGTATGGATGTTCAATGTGATGGGCTTTGAGATATCAAGACTGAAGATTCCCATAATAGACTTTGCATCGATAACGTATCTTCCGGATACGAGATCGAACTCAGCGTCGAATCTTGTGATATCGTTTACGAAGCTCTTTACCTTGTCGATTGAATTAAGTGAGATCTGTACAGTTTTCATTTATATTCCTCCTTGCATTTTTAAGCACAATATAGGATAATAGTACAGTTTAATGCAGTAAAAGTCAAGAAAAAAATGATAGAAAGATATATCTTATGGATAAAGCTTTGATGAATAAAAAAGTCGGGGTCTTAACCCTTGGCTGCAAGGTAAATCAATACGAGTCAGAGGCTATGATAAAGCTTCTTTCGGATGCGGATTTTCAGATAGTGGATTTTAAGGAAAAGGCTGATATATACATAGTCAACACCTGCTCTGTAACCAACATCGCCGACAAGAAATCAAGGCAGATGCTACATCGGGCAAAGAAGAACAATCCTGAATCTGTAGTTATTGCCTGTGGTTGTTATGTGCAGGCAGCAGGAGAAGAGCTTTTAAAGGATGGTGCAGTTGATATCATTCTTGGCAACAATTTAAAAACAGAGATAGTATCGGTTATAAATGACTATTTTGAAAACAACGGCTTTGACCGTGAAAGACTTGAGGATATAGCCTCAGAGCGATGCTTTGAGAATATGCATATCACTGAAACTACCGAGACCACCAGAGCCTATATAAAGGTTCAGGATGGATGCAATCAATTCTGTAGCTATTGTATCATTCCTTATGTCAGGGGAAGGATCAGAAGTAGAAGCATAGAGGATTGCTTGGCAGAGATAACAGAGCTTGCCAAAAACGGTATCAAGGAGGTTGTGCTTACAGGTATACACCTATCATCCTACGGCATGGAAAAGGGCTTTGGACTGTCTGATACAGCAAAAGATTATTTGGAGACCACCCAAAAGGACTCAGATAAAAAACTGCCTCTCCTTGACCTTATAGAAGCGGTGGCAGATATAGAGGGTATTTTAAGAATCAGGCTTGGTTCCTTGGAGCCCCGCATTATCACGGACGAATTTCTAAAGAGGATAGCAGGGATAAAAAAGCTTTGTCCACATTTTCATTTATCTCTCCAAAGTGCCTGCAATGATACATTAAAACGTATGAACAGGCATTATACCATAGAAGAATATATGGATAAATGCGAGTTGATCAGAAAGTATTTTGATCGTCCTGCAATAACCACTGATGTGATAGTGGGATTTCCCGGTGAGACGGATGAGGAATTTGAGATCACGAAAAAGAATCTTGAGAAACTCAACCTTTATCAGATGCACATTTTCAAGTATTCAAGGCGAGGTGGGACGGTTGCCGACAGGATGCCTGATCAGGTGGATGAAAAGGTCAAGGCAGCAAGAAGTGATGTTCTTATCGAGATGACTACCTGTCATGAAGAAGAGTATGAGAAAAGCTTTGAAGGAGAAGTGTTGTCAGTCCTGGTAGAAGAAAAGATCACAAAAGACGGCAAGGAATACTATGTTGGGCATACTCCCAATTATATTAGGGCGGAGCTTCCAAAAACAGGTCTTGATGACACATGTATAAATACCATAGTAGAGCATATATTTTAACGAGGTGACTTATGAAGAAACCTGAATTATTGATCCCGGCAGGGAGCTTAGAAGTGCTAAAAACAGCTGTACGATATGGCGCAGATGCTGTATATATTGGCGGAGAACAGTTCGGACTTCGGGCGAAGGCAAAGAACTTCAATACCGATGAAATGCGTGAGGGTATAGAGTATGCCCATGATCATGGAGTAAAGGTTCATGTGACGGTAAATATATTTGCCCACAACGAGGACATAGAGGGTATTAGAGAATATCTTGGCATACTAAAGGAATTGAAGCCTGATGCACTTATCATAGCAGATCCCTCGATATTTATGATGGCAAAGGAAATATGCCCTGATATCGAGAGACATGTGAGCACACAATCCAACAATACAAACTATGAGACCTTCAGGTTCTGGCATAGTCTCGGAGCAAAAAGAGTTGTATGTGCTAGAGAGCTTTCTCTTGCTGAGATAAAAGAGATCCGTGAAAAGATTCCGGAAGACTTAGAGGTGGAAAGCTTTATTCACGGCGCTATGTGCATTTCCTATTCCGGCCGTTGCCTCTTAAGTGCATTTCTTGCGGGAAGAGACGCCAACAAGGGAGCCTGTACCCATCCCTGCAGATGGAAATATGCGGTGATGGAGGAGACCAGACCCGGTGAGTATTTCCCGGTAAATGAGGACGACAGAGGTACATACATTTTCAATTCCAAGGATCTTTGTATGCTTGAACATATTCCGGAGCTTATAGAAACCGGAATCGACAGTTTCAAGATAGAGGGACGCATGAAGACAGCTCTTTACGTAGCGACAGTAGCAAGAACGTATCGTATGGCTATCGACGCTTATATGAGATCCCCTGAGGAATATAAAGAGCTTTTACCACATCTCAACGAGGAGATCAGAAAGTGTACCTATCGTCAGTTTACAACAGGATTTTATTTCGGAAAGCCTGACGAGAATACGCAGATATATGACAGCAATACCTATATGAGAGAGAGCACCTATTATGGTATGGTAAATGGCCAAACAGAGGATGGACACTATACCTGGGAGCAGAAGAACAAGTTCTCAGTTGGAGATGAGCTTTTTGCCATGGGCTTTGACGGAAAGGATGTCGCTCTCAAGGTAAAGGAAATAAAGGATGAGTGGGGCAATGCAATGGAAAACGCCCCTCATCCAAAGCAGAAGCTTTTTGTAAGCTTTGAAGAAAATGTTGATCTTTCTGTTGGAACCCTGATCAGAGGATAGAAGTATGCTTATAGATGACAGGATAACTTCATACATACAATCTCTTATACCTGATGAGGATCCGATACTTACTGAGATCAGAGCCTATGCCGAGGAGAGCTTTGTGCCGGTCATCAGGCCTGAGACAGCAGCTATCCTTAAAACACTGATCGAGCTTAAGCAGGCTAAGAAAATCCTTGAGATCGGGACAGCTATCGGATATTCGGCAATCCTTATGTCGAGGTGTCAGAATGTAGAACATATCACTACTGTGGAGAACTACGAGCCCCGAATAGAGGTGGCAAGGAAGAACATAAAAAAAGCCGGACTTTCGGAAAAGATTAGTCTTGTAGCCGGAGATGCGGGAGAATTTTTAAAGGAGCTTGATGAAGCCTTTGATCTTGTGTTCCTGGATGCAGCAAAGGCACAGTATCCTGCTTATCTTCCGGATATTTTAAGAGTGTTAAAGACCGGAGGTGTGCTTATTACAGATAATGTGATGCAAGACGGCGAGATATTGGAATCGCATTTTACAGTGCCTAAAAGAAATCGGACCATACATGACAGGATGAGAGAATATCTATATATTCTCACACATGACGAAGAGCTTCAAACCTCAATTGTACCGATTGGTGATGGGATAAGCATCAGCGTAAAAAAATTGACATAGCTGCGAATATGTTATAAACTATACTCTGTATAAACATTTACAAAGGATGTAAATATATGGGAGATATTAAAGAGCTTAGCAAAGAGCTTAACAGAGCCCTTTTGGAAAGCTTTGAATACAAAAGATATAAAGCCTGTGAGAAGGCACTTAAGGCACAGCCTGAGCTTTACAATGCAGCCAACGATTTCAGAAGAAGGAACAGGCATATTATGATGTATGCTGCCAATGAAACCATCTTCGATGAGACGGATCAGCTGACGAAGGAATTCGAGGGCACATTGAGGAACGGTCTTGTCAATGATTTTTTTGTGGCGGAGCAAAAGCTTGTGAGACTTTTGCAGGACACCTACGCATGCATTGGAGCAGGTATGGAATTTGACGACAGTTACATGGAGGGACAGTGATGGCTGAGACTAAAACCAAATCAAGAGCCGAGATAGCTAGAGAGAATTCGGAGCGGACAGAAGCCAGACAGCCCTTTGAGAAGGATTCATTTCTTAAGTCAGCGCTAAAGTTTGTATTTAACAGCTGTGTGAATCTGATCATTCTGTTCGTGCTATATCAGGGTTTTAATTATGCATTTACATTTGGCTACAACATTTTCAATGAGCTTCCCGCAGATCCCACCAATGAGACGGCGGTCATCGTGGAGATCCCTCAGGATTCCTCATCAAAGGAGATCATAAATCTTGTTCTGGATTCGGGTGTTGTAAGAGATAAATATCAGTTTATCATCAAGACCTATCTCGGAAGCTATTATAAAAAGTTTCAACCGGGTAGCTACGAGGTGAACAGATCTATGACAGACACCGAGATACTTGATATGATCACGGGCGTTGACCGTACTGCTTATTGACAATTTTAGGTTGATAATTTGTAGATTTTATACTATTATAAATTATATAAAATTAAGGGATGTGAGACTATATGAATAATTCAAACGTAAACAATCAGAACACGCAGTTTGTGAACACATTAAGAAGTGATGTGATCGAGGTAGCTGACATCTTGGCAGAGGTATATTCAGCACTTTCTGAAAAGGGCTACAATCCTGTAAGCCAGATCGTGGGTTATGTGATGAGCGGAGATCCCACATATATCACAAGCTACAAGAATGCAAGAAGCCTTATTATGAAGGCAGAGCGTGATGAGATCATAGAGGTTCTTTTGGAGAACTATATCGAGACGAGGCTCAAGTAATGAGGGTCATCGGTCTTGACTATGGCACAAAGACTGTTGGCGTGGCTATGAGTGATGAGCTCGGTATCACAGCACAGCCTATGTGCACCATAAAAAGAGAACGTGCGACTAAATTAAGACAGACCTTAGCATCTATCGGAGATATCTGCGATGAATATAAGGTCGGTCTTATTGTGTTAGGATATCCTAAGAATATGAACAACACTGAGGGAGAAAGAGCGGAGGCGACAAAAAGCTTTGCCGAGGATCTTGAAAGAAGAACCGGGATCCCCGTAAAGCTTGTTGACGAGAGACTCTCTACAGTGGAATCTGAGCGTATCCTGATGGAAAGCGGAGTAAGACGCGAGAACAGAAAGACATACGTGGACAAGATGGCGGCAGCAGTCATATTGCAGACCTATCTTGACAGTATGGAGCATGCGGACTGATCAGGCTTTCCCTTTATTTTTATTTAGAAAGAGAATATGAGCGTGGAAAAAAAAGAAAAGATTACAATGACAGGTGAGAGTGGAGAGGATATAGAGCTTTACATTCTTGCCGAAACTACTATTCAGGGAAAAAGCTATATCCTGGTATCGGACAGTGAAAGTGATGAGGATATAGAATGCGACATAATGGTTAAGCTTGAAGGCGAGGATTCGGAGTATTGTACATATGAGTTCGTAGATGATGAGGCTGAGCTTTCAAGTGTTTTTAAGGTGTTTGAAGCCTTGATGGAGGACTAATGGAAAGCGGGACAAAGAAGCCTGTAAAGGTGATACCTTTAGGCGGATTAGAGCAGATAGGAATGAACATCACCGCATTTGAGTATGAGGACAGTATCATCGTTGTGGATTGCGGATTGTCATTTCCTGAGGATGACATGCTTGGAATAGATCTTGTCATCCCCGATATATCTTATTTGAAGGACAATGCAGACAAGGTAAAGGGCTTGGTGATCACTCACGGACATGAGGATCATATCGGTGCTATACCTTATTTTATCAGAGAATTGAACATACCCATTTACGCAACAAAGCTTACTATGGGTATCATAGAGCACAAGCTTACAGAGCACAATCTAATGGAATCAACCAGAAGAAAGGTCATATCCTATGGACAGTATATTACCCTTGGTTGCTTTAGGATTGAGTTTATCAGAACCAATCATTCCATAGCAGATTCGGCAGCTCTTGCCATCTATACTCCTGCGGGAGTTATAGTGCACACAGGAGATTTCAAGGTTGATTTTACACCGGTATATGGTGATGTGATCGATCTTGGTCGTTTTGGAGAGCTTGGAAAAAAAGGTGTTCTTGCATTGATGGCGGATTCAACGAATGTTGAAAGACCCGGCTATACCATGTCGGAAAAGACCGTTGGAAAGGTATTTGAGAGACTGTTTGCGGATTACAAGAAGAACAGGATCATTATAGCAACCTTTGCATCCAATGTGGACAGAGTCCAGCAGATCATCAATACTGCGGCGCATTACAACAGAAAGGTAGCTCTTGACGGCAGAAGCATGGTGAACATCATAAGTACTGCCAAGGAGCTTGGATATTTGAATATACCGGATAATACCTTGATAGATCTTTCAAGTCTCGGTGATTATACGGACGAGCAGATAGTACTGATCACAACAGGAAGCCAGGGCGAGAGCATGGCATCTCTATCGAGGATAGCGGCAAGTCTACATCATACGGTATCCATAAAGCCCAATGATGTGGTCATATTTAGCTCAAAGCCCATCCCCGGCAATGAGAAGGCCATATCCAAGGTGATCAACGAGCTTGAGATGAAGGGTGCGAGAGTAGTATTTGAGGATACACATGTATCGGGACATGCCTGCCAGGAGGAGCTAAAGCTTATTTACGCCCTTACAAAGCCCAAGTACGCAATTCCTGTACATGGAGAGTTCAAGCACTTAAAGAGACACTCAGAGCTTGCCATGGAGATGGGTATTCCCAAGGAGAATGTGGCGATCCTTTCCTCCGGTGACGTGCTCGAGGTAGGGGAGGATACCCTTAAGGTAACAGGCAAGGTATCGGCACAGCAGATATTTGTGGATGGCCTTGGCGTGGGAGATGTAGGAAATATAGTCCTTCGCGACAGACAGCATCTGTCAGAGAACGGACTGATGATAGTAGTGATCACACTTGAAAGAGGCAGCAACCAGATCCTTGCCGGTCCCGACATAGTATCTAGAGGCTTTGTGTATGTACGAGAGTCAGAGACTTTACTTGATGATTGCAGAATGGTAGCCCTAGAAACCATCGAGCGTTGCTTCGACAACGGTATCACCGATTGGGGCAAGCTAAAAAACAGCATCAAGAATGCTCTTGGGGACTTCCTTTGGAAGAGTCTAAAGAGGAATCCTATGGTGTTGCCGATCATTAGTGAGGTGTGAGAGAATAGGTGAAAAGATATGAAGGTTGTATTGCTTGCGGGTGGATTTGGAACCCGAATATCCGAAGAATCTGAATATGTCCCCAAGCCTATGATCAAGATCGGAGGTATGCCTATATTGTGGCATATCATGAAGATTTATTCGCATTATGGATTTAACGATTTTATTGTGTGTGCAGGTTATAAGCAGCATGTGGTGAAGGAATGGTTTGCAGATTATTTTCTTCATACCTCTGATATCACCTTTGATTTTACAGAAGGCAACAAGATGATCGTTCATGATCAGCATGCAGAGCCGTGGAAGGTCACTGTTGTAAATACAGGGCTACATACAATGACAGGTGGAAGAATAAAGCGTATTCAAAAGTATATCGGCGATGAACGTTTTATGATGACCTATGGCGACGGAGTCTGTGATGTTGATATCAGTGAGCTTTTGGAATATCATAAATCACATGGAAAGATAGCTACACTGACATCGGTTGTTATAGAACCTCAAAAAGGCGTGCTTGACATTGGCGGTGACAATGCGGTGAGGTCGTTTAGAGAGAAGAATAACATGGATGGCCAGCCGATAAATGCCGGATTTATGGTTTTTGAACCGGAGATATTTGATTATATCGAGGGGGATGATACTGTGTTGGAGAGAGACAGTCTTGTAAGATTGGCAAATGAGGGTGAATTGATGTCCTATATGCACACAGGTTTTTGGCAGTGCATGGATACGAAACGTGAGAAAGATTTTTTGGAAGATTTGTGGAATAAAGACAAAGCTCCGTGGAAGAATTGGAGATAAAAAATAGTAATGATTAAATTATCGGATTATGTAGTGAAATTCATAGAAGAAACTGGCATAGGACATGTGTTTATGATTCCGGGAGGGGGTGCAATGCATCTCAATGATTCGTTGGGGAACAGTGACAAACTAGAATATGTCGTGTGTCTTCATGAACAGGCATGTTCGATAGCGGCGGAAGCTTATGCGAGAGTGAATAATAAGCTTGGAGTATGTATGGTTACTACCGGCCCCGGGGGAACCAATGCTATAACCGGGGTTGCAGCATCTTATATAGAATCTACACCGGTGTTGGTTATTTCCGGCCAGGTAAAGATTATGGATCAGATCAGAGATCAGGGAATCAGGCAGCAGGGGATGCAGGAAGTCGATATTGTTTCTGTTGTGAGACCTATTACAAAATATGCTGTTATGGTAAATGATCCGAAGGATATAAGATATCATTTAGAACGCGCATTATACGAAGCGACAAGCGGAAGAAAAGGTCCGGTATGGATAGATATTCCATTAGATATTCAGGCTACCATGATAGAAGAGAATGAGCTAAAGGGGTTCGTTCCGATAGATGATTATAAGGATACCCGTTCTATTGAGGCCGAGGTGGATAAAACTATAGAGGCTTTGAATAAGTCTGAAAGACCGGTATTGCTTCTTGGTAATGGTATACGTTTGTCAAATGCATTTGAAGATCTTAAGAAACTCCTTAATATTCTAAATATACCTGTACTTACTACATGGAATGGGATTGATTTAGTTCCGGATGATTATGAATATTTTTTTGGAAGACCAGGTGGAATGGGTCAGAGATATGCTAATCTTATTCAGCAGAACTCGGATCTCTTTATTTCAATTGGCGCAAGAATGAATTTGTTGCAGACCGGTTATAATTTTGATGGGTTTGCGCGAGACGCATATAAGATTATGGTCGATATAGATGAAGCTGAACTTCATAAGATAAATGTTAGACCTGATCTTGCTATATGTGCAGATGCCGGTGATTATATCAGGGATTTGGTAAATAATAAAAACAACATAAAAGAAGTCAAAAGAGATAATTGGATCAACTACTGTAAAAAATGTAAAGATAGGTTCCCGATTGTTACAGAGGAATACAAGGAACAAAAAGAACTTGTTAATACATATTGCCTTATTGATGCGATTACAGATGCGATGAAAGAAGACGATATATATGTTTCAGGTAGTTCAGGTACTTGTATAGATGTATCAATGCAGACCTTTAGAGTTAAGTCCGGACAGAGAGTGTTTGCCACAAAGGGGTTGGCTTCGATGGGGTTTGGTTTACCGGCTTCTATTGGGGCTTGTTTAGCTTCGGGAAAAAGAAGAACTGTGTGTGTAAATGGAGACGGCGGTTTCATGATGAATATTCAAGAGTTAGAAACGCTTAGTAGACTCAATCTTCCTGTAAAAATATTCGTTTTATATAATCAGGGATATGGACAGATACACACAACTCAGAAAAATGTGTTTAGTGGGCATTATGTGGCTTGTGATAGTTCGTCTAATCTTTCTATTCCCAATATTGCAAGTATAGCAAAAGCTTTTGATTTACAAGTATTTGAGATCAAAAACAATTCAGAAATAAAAGAAAAAGTATCTGCTGTTTTGGAATCTGATGGTCCTTCAATTTGTGTGGTTTATGTTCCTATTGATTTTGGGGCTCTTCCAAAACAGGTATCATATAAACGCAAAGATGGACAGATGGAGTCGCTGCCTTTGGAGTATATGAATCCTCCGTTAAGTGAAGAAGAGTTAGAAAAATGGATGATTATTCCTATGTATAAGATGGAGATATAGATTATGAGCAGAGAAAAGTTGTGTTCGTTTTTAAAGAAAGATATTCCGCAGATAGAAGGTAAAAAGTTGTGGATTTTTGGCGCAGGTAATACATCGGTTCTTTATTACAATGGTTTGATGAGACTGGAAAAAGAAGGCTTTTATATAGAGGGCTATGTTGATAATGATAGCACTAAATGGGGACAGACGTTTAATGGAAAAACTGTAGTAAGTCTTGATAGCCTTGAAAACAGAAAGAATGAAATATGTATTTTGATATGCTCTATTCAGGCAAAAGTGATAAAAGCATTATCTGAACAATTGGATCAAAAGGGCTATTTATTCTACTTGATTGATGATGTGATACTAAAGCTACATTTTCAGCAGGTTATGAGTGTGTATGATTCGTTTGAAGATGATAAGTCAAGAGATTTGTATGAAGATTTGATATATGAGCGAATCAGTGGTGCAGGAAGACTTTTTGAAACGGATTGTCGAGAGCAGTATTTTGCATTGCCTCATTTTGAGATGAATAATCCAAATGAGGTTTTTGTTGATTGCGGGGCTTATGTTGGAGATACTTTGGAAAGGTATATCTTTAAAAAGGAAGGCGTCTTTAGAAAAATTATTTGTTTTGAACCTGATCCGCACAATTATCAAGCTATGGAAGAAAGAATTCAAAGACTAAAACTCGAGTGGGGATTAGATGATGATAAGATACAAATACATAATGAAGGCGTATCTGATATAGCAAGGAATGTTGCGGTCGAAAGATATGGAAAGAACAATGGATTGGGTTCACATGTAGTTATCGGAAGTGATAATGATTCCGGTAGGGTAGTTTCTCTGGATGATGCTATAAGTGAAAGATATACATTTTTAAAAGCTGATATTGAGAGCTTTGAATACAATATGTTGTTGGGGGCCAAAAAAGGAATTCAAAACAATAAGCCTTTACTTGCTATCTGTATATATCATAATGTTGTTGATTTTTATGAGATACCAAAGTTAATAAAGGAGTTCGACTTGAACTATAAATTATCCATTCGACAACATAGTCCGGTTTTGAGTGATACCGTTTTATATGCTTGGATAGATTGAGGAAAATGACATGATGAAAAAAATCAGTGTTCTTGTTCCCTGTTATAATGAGCAAGAGAATGTAAAACCCATGAGTGAAGCGATAGCTAAGCTTTTTGAAACAAAGTGTAGTGAATATGACTATGAATTGTTATTTATTGACAATTGCTCTACAGATAATACTCGACAAATTCTTAGAGAAATATGTAAAGCTAATCACAAGGTAAAAGCAATATTTAATACAAGGAATTTTGGGCAGTTTAATTCTCCGTATTATGGGCTTTTGCAGACTGACGGAGATTGTACTGTGGGTTTGTGTTGTGATTTTCAAGATCCAGTAGAATTGATTCCGGATATGATAAAAGAGTGGGAAAACGGAGCGAAAATAGTCTGTGGAATTAAAAAAAGCAGTAAAGAAAATAAAATAATCCGATTTTTAAGAAACTGTTATTATAGATTAATTGTTAGCCTGTCTAATGTTGAGCAGATTGAGAATTTTACGGGTTTTGGACTATATGACAAAGCCTTTCTTGATGAGTTGAGAAAAATAGATGATCCGATACCTTTCTTGCGGGGGGTAGTTGCTGAATTGGGCTTTAAGAGAGTGGATATACCCTATGAACAGCAGAAAAGGAGAGCCGGAAAAACTCATAATAACTTCTTTACACTGTATGATGCTGCAATGTTGAGTTTTACCTCATATACTAAAGCAGGGCTCCGTGTGGCAACGATATCAGGTTTCGTTTTGTCAATATTAAGCTTGATTGGTGCGCTGGTTTATTTGATTATGAAATTTATGTATTGGGATAGATTTGAGGCTGGAATGATTCCTGTTCTGCTTGCTGTGTGTGTATTAGGATCTGTTCAACTTTTTTTCATAGGGTTGATTGGAGAATATATTATCAATATGAATCAACGATTAATGAAGCGTCCGCTGGTTATAGAGGAAGAAAGGATTAATTTTGATTGAAACACCATAGAGTATGGTGATTTGATGGGAGGACAAGAAATAGTGAGGTCGTTTAGTCTTCTTGATTGCACATTAAGAGATGGAGCATACATAACTGATTCCAGATTTGGAACTCCTGCAATCAAAGGAATCATAAAAAAAATGCAGGATGCCGGAGCTGATATTATCGAGTGTGGTTGGCTGAAAGATAAAGAACATGAAGAGGGCTCTTCGTTTTATCATATACCATCCGATCTGGAACAGTATTTGATCGAAAAAAGAAATGATGTATTATATGCTGTTATGATAGATTGGGATAGGTATGATGTGAAGAATTTGCCTGAGTATGATGGAAAGTCTGTTGATGCGATAAGAGTTGTTTTTCCTTTGGGGAAACATCGTGAGGGCATCCTCGTAGGAAAAGAAATACGTAGCAAGGGATACAGGGTGTTTTTTCAAGCGGCGAATACGCTGGCTTATAGTGATACTGAATTGATTGATCTTGCAAATTGTATGAACGAGTTTTTGCCTGAGTCGTTATCTGTAGTTGATACTTTTGGCGCTATGTTCGAAGAAGATGTGGATAGGATTGTTGATATACTAGATAGAGAGTTAAAGACTGAAATTAAGATAGGCTTTCATGCTCATAATAATCAACAGTTGGCTTTTTCGCTTTCTGCACATTTCATTGAGATAATGGAGTCGTTGGGGAGATCATATGTTGTTGACTCTACCCTTTGCGGTATGGGTAGAGGAGCAGGTAACGCCACAACTGAGCTTGTTGCCAGTTATTTGAATCGTAAGCACAATGGTGGCTATGATTTGGATTGCGTGATGGATGCTATTGATGTATATATGCAAGAATTTATGGAGAAGTATAATTGGGGTTATTCAACTCCATATTTTATTGCGGGTATGTACCAGTGCCATGTAAATAATATTGCATATCTTTTGAATAATCATAGAACCAATTCGAAGGATATGAGAAATATAATTGAATCCTTAAGTCAGGAAGACAGAAGAAAGTATGATTACGATCTTTTGGAAGAAAAATATATAGAGAACCAGGATAGGCTGGTTGATGACGAGAGTGGAATTAGGGAGCTTAAAAAGATATTTGAAGATAAAGAGATATTGATGTTATGTCCGGGAAGATCATTATATGATGAAAAGGAGATAATTGAAGATTTTATTAAAGAACACTCGCCGGTTGTTATAGGCGTAAATGCAATAATTCCTGAATATAAATATGATTATTTATTCTTTGTTAATCATGCCAGATATGAATATGCTTCGCAAGTACATTCTCTCATATTCAATAATGTTGAGAAGATTTTGCTGTCGAATATCAAAACAATAAAGGAAAACAAAGAAATAATCGTCAATTACAATAGAGCTGTAAAAAGAGGATGGGAACATTTTGATAACGCAGCAATATGCTGTTTGAGATTGATGGATAAGCTTCATTTGAAGTCAATAAATGTTGCCGGTTTTGATGGTTTTAAACACCAATACAATGAAAGTTATGCAGACACATCGTTACCGTCTCTTAATCCTGATAACAAATGGGATGAGTTGAATGATGAAATCAAGGATATGTTTAGGGACTTTAAAAAGAGCGCAAAACATATTTCTAAGATTTCATTTATTACTGATAGTATTTTTGACATATGAGGTAGTTTGATATGAAGGTAATGATTTCGGGAGCTACGGGAGCTATAGGTATGGCCTTGTTGCGTGAAGCGGTTAAACTTGGTTATGAAGTTGGTTGCCTGGTGAATCCTGACTCAGATCGAAAAAGTAAAATCGCTGATTTCCCCGGAATTAGGATATATGAATGCTCGGTAGATGATTATTCGCATTTTAATATTCAGGAAAAGTATGATGCATTTGTTCATTTAGCCTGGAAGAAAACATTTGGTAAAGCCAGAGATGATATGGATGTGCAACTTGACAATGTCAGATATACTCTTGATGCCGTAAGACTTGCAGACAGATTAAATTGTACGTATTTTATAGGAGCAGGTTCGCAGGCTGAATATGGTGTTAAGAATGAACCTCTTAGTCCTGAAATGCTTGTTGCTCCTGAGAGTGGATACGGTATTGCAAAATATACAGCAGGAAGAATGTCATCTATTTTATGTGATCAACTTAATTTGAAACATTCATGGATTAGAATATTAAGCGTTTACGGACCTGACGATGGCAGGAATAGCTTAATATCTTATGTTATATCATCATTGAAGAGCGGCGAGATTTTAAGGCTCACTAAATGCGAACAAACATGGGACTATTTGTATAGCGAAGATTGTGCGAGAGCAATAATGTCTGTTATGGAATCAGGATGCAAGAGCGATTATTACGTTCTTGGAAATGGAAATGGCAAAAAATTATATGAATATGTTGAAGCAATAAAGAATATAATCAATCCTCATGCTGAGATAGAATATGGGGCGATAGATTATTATCCACATCAACCGATGTTTTTGGTGGCGGATATTAGTAGGTTGGTTGGTGATACAGGGTGGAAGCCTGCTGTTGATTTTGAAGATGGAATAAGGAAAATTGTGTTTAAGGAGATTGCTGAGTATGGCAGAGGAAAAAAGAACATTTTCATTTAGTTGTAAATGGGTATATATATTAAGCTTTACTATTCCGGCTATAGTTTTTTTGATTTTTATGGTGATACGAGAGGTAATGCCGTTTGGTGCATATTCAACAATTATTGGAGATACTGCGGCAGGAACCTTTCCAAGTATTATGGAATTATATAACAAATTACATAGTGGAGATGGTTTGGCTTACTCGTGGCAAACCGGTATAGGTGGTAATTTCTGGAGTATCATTATGGGCTACCAGATGTCGCCATCTGTATTTTTGATGATGCTATTTCCAAAGGATATGGTGGAGAATGCATTCATCTGGAGCGAACTGATCAGGATATCATTATGCGGTTTTACTGCAGCATATTTCTTTATGCATTCTGATGTATTGAAAAACCATGAATATCAGAAACTATATTCTTTAGTTCTTTCTGTATCTTATGCGCTTTCCAATGCGGTACTTGTATACTATCATACTCATTTTTGGTTGGATGTATATTTTATGCTTCCTCTTGTTCTGTTAGGACTTGAGTATCTTGTAAAAAAAGATAAGTGGAAGATGTATTTTATTACTCTTACACTTACTGTTGTTTTTCATTTTTATCTTGCATATCTTGTGTGCATCTTTCTTGTGTTATGGTTTTTATGTGTATGCAGGAAGGAAGGATTTATTAAGCAAGGAATCAGATTTGCGGTTACCTCAATCTGGTCGGTATTATCATCAGCCTTTGTCCTTATTCCGGTATACCTTTGTGTAAGCCAAAAAATAAATATGGGCTATACAAAGCTTCATCCGTTAAAGACATCCAATTTTTGGGATTTCATAGATTCCATGATGCCTACCAGTTATATAGATATTGATATAGCGACATATCATACTATGATAGCCTATTGTGGTATTCTTACTTCATTTGTTGCTCTTTATTTTGTAATAGCCTGTTGGAAGAAGAGTTCAGAGGAATTGAGATTTTCATTGCTTGCTGTTTTCATGTGCTTTGCCTTGATGAATGACGGACTGACCTTTTTAATGCATGGCTTTACTATGCCTCATGGCTTGAGCAACAGATTTGCGTTTTGTACAGTATTCACCATAGTTTATGTCAGCGCCATGGGATTAAGGAGGCTTGATGAGGCTAAGTGGTACAACATACTTGTGATCACTATTGTTGGAGTGCTTTTGTTTGTTGGTAATCTTCTTTGGACACCTGAGATGGATTGGTGGCAGAAGTATGTCATCACAATGCTTGAAACAGCAGTCTTTATACTCACATGGATATTGATGGTGAAAAAGAGTATCTCAAAGAAAGCTGCAATGATATTTATCTCCATAGTGTGGATTGCCGAAGTAGCCTGTGTTGCCGGAGGAGAGCTTTACTATTCAACAGTTATAGATTGGAGAGATGAATATTCTGTAAACGAGATAACACCTCTTTACAGAAAATATAATACAGAGACAGGAAGGATGGCTTTAGGTAGCCCCTATGACAATATCATACCTTTCCTGGAAGGAAAGGCCGCAACCGGTACTTATTCGGCTATAGTAACAGACAAGTATTATAACTTCCACAGAAACCTGGGTCTTGCAACCATCAACACAGGTCTGGTTGGATATTACCTTGGAGCTACACCTCTTACCGATCTTCTTTTCAATGTGGATGGTGCAGTTGTAGCAACTGATTATGTATACCAGGGCGATGTAGTTGATACTGATGGAAAATACATGGCAGTAAAGAATGATAATTCAGTGGGATATGGTTTCCTGACCGATGGATCATTGGCTGATGTAAAGCTTGATGACGACAACATATTCCACAATCAGAATAAGATATACACTGCTATGGGTGGAGAAGGAGATCTTTTTACGGATATACCCATTGATGGCTTTGAAGTAATTGAAAAAAGTATGATCATCGAAAAGAAGGATGATCATAAGTTTGAATATTGCAACACGATCTTAAAGGATAAGGATCGAAAGGTGTTCAATCCTCAGACTATAGAAGAAGCCAAGGGTGATAATGTAGATGGCGTGTTACTGATGGGAAAAGCGAAATTTGATTATACAGTTCCTGAGGATATGAATCTGTATCTGTTTGTTGATAATACAAGATATGCATATACTTCCGTAGCAGTCAACGGAGAAGAGATGAAGATAGAGCGGGAGAATCTTATGTTTTCTGCTGCCACATTCAATATTCCCAGACTAAAAAAAGGGGATAAGGTACATTTACAGTTTTATAACTATGATCCCGGATTTACCTGGGGTGAGTTTTCCCTTTATGCGGCAAAATGTTCTGTTGATGATATATCATCACTGAAGAATACTGTGACACCTATGGAAGTTGAAACAAGAGATGGTAAAGGTATAACCGGACATATCAAAACTGAAAAAGACGGCGTAGTACTTATGTCTATGTTTGACGATGGTGGCTTTGATGCCTATGTGGATGGGAAAAAGGTTGAATTAAAACATATGGCAGATGCTATGCCATTGGTTCCTATAGAAAAAGGTGAACATGATATAGAGCTTAAGTATCATTCTCCGGGAGCAGGAGTGGGAGCGATCATTTCTGTTTTGGCTATTATCGCATTTGTAATTGTATCAATATGCGATAAAAAACAAAAGAAAGCGTGATGTTTAGAATGTCAATGTGCAGATATAGTTAATAAGTGTTGGAGGAATAGAGTGATGAGAAAGCTTTCCATTGTTGTTCCGTCATTCAATGAAAAGGATAATATAGTTCCACTGGTAGATAGGATAGATAAAGCGTTGGGTAGTATTCCTCATGAAATTATCTTTGTAGATGATTCAAATGATGAAACTCCGGATGTTATAGCTGGCTTAGCGAAAGAAAAACATTATGTGCGCCTAAAACACAGAGAGAATAAAAAAGGATTGGCAACTGCAGTGCTTTTGGGGTTCAAATTGGCAGAAGGAGATTATCTTGTTTGTATGGATGCTGATCTTCAACATCCTCCTGAGCTCCTTTTGCCTATGTATGTTGCGATGGAAACCGGAGCGGATATTTGTATACCTTCGAGGTTGATAGAAGGCGGTAGTGATGGTGGACTTAACTGGTACAGAAAGCTGATTTCCGGCACTGCCAGACTTATGGGGCAGGTATTGTTGCCATGTTTAAGGAGTATATCAGATCCTACAGGTGGCCTTTTTATAGTTAAAAGAAGTGTAGCAAGTGAGGCAGATATGCGTCCTGTTGGATGGAAGATCATGGTTGAATTGCTTGCCACTGCCCGCTATTCAAGAATAATAGAAATACCGTATGAGTTTAAGGAACGAGTAGCAGGTGAGTCCAAAATAGATATTTCAGCTACATTACAATACATAGAACAATGTATAGGTTTACGAAGAAGAATGGTTCGAAATAAGAATGTAGTAGTAAAAAGATGGACTTGCTTTAAATTGGGAAAAATGGTTGATAGATATATGAAATCGAAGGGAATATCAAGGTAATAAGAATGAATGATAACGGGAAAAAAGAAAAAAACAAGAGCAAGCTATACATAGGTCTTGCGGTTATTATTATCTTCATTCAAGTGGCTACATTCCTTTTTTTCTTTATCCAAAAACAGGAGTTTCACGGAGATGAGATGTGGTGTTTTGGTATTGCGAACAACCAGGGAACTCCCCATTTTTATAGAGATGATAAGTGGGATATCATTCATTTTGATGAATGGTTGGATGGTAAGGTGGTTCACGATTATCTGACTGTACAGAAGGATGAAAGATTTGATTATTCCAATGTTATCAATAATTCAAGAATAGATACGGGACAGCCTCTTTACTTTATGATCTTGCATACCATATGTTCCGTTTTCCCAGATACATTTTCCTATTGGTATTCGGCATCTGTTCAGATAATTGTTGTTATTATTTCATCTTTTTTTCTTTTCTTGTCACTTGATGAGTTGGGTGTAAGTAAGCCTTTGACTATAGCGGGACTTACTATGTTTGCATTTTCATCCGGTGGAATAGATCTGGCTTTATATTTGAGACAATACGCAATGTTTGTTATGTTTTGTAATATTGCGTTATATCTGCATATAAAGGTGTTTAAGGCGGATCAGATAAAATGGGGAATCTGCTTTGCCCTGGCTATATGTAATATCGGCGGGACTCTTACACATATGTATTATTGGACATATGCGTTCATATTGGGTGTTATTACATTTTTTGGCTTATTATTTGTAAAGAGTTTTAGGAAGCTTTTGAAATATTGCATTGGTATGTTTTCCGGGGTGTGTATCTCGTTGCTTATATTTCCATATCTGTTCTCCAGAGTTGGTATACATACAGAGCATGTGGGAAGAGGGAACTTTACAGTCAAGCAACAGGTTATGATGAGTTTCAGACTCTTACTTAGAGCCCTTACCGGAATGGGTCCTTCGGGATACTATGATACTGTATATAAAGAGATTGGTATTGTATTATTGTTTGTTATTATAGTATTTCTTTTACCGTTGTGCTTTTTATTCAGACATGAGAATTGGTTTGTTTCATCAATATCGAAAGCAAAGGATCAACTGTATAAAGCGGGTGGGTATATAAAACAAAGATGGCAGATTGTGATTGTCTGTCTTGCGTTGGTGGTTGAAGTAATAGTTCATGTGATCATTAATGCATCTATATTGGATTTTGGTCAACAAAATGCTACCACTATAAGATATTTGTTCGGATGCATTCCGTTGGTGTTGATATTATTCGTTGTGATCGTTGACTTTTTGACGGGGACAATAGGTTCAAAAAAAGTTATCTGTAGAATATTTGGAGTTTTACTTGTTTTGGGACTTACCGTTTTTTCTAACATATCAAGACCTCATATTTATGCCGGCAGTAAAAACAGTGAGGGAATTACATTAAATGATATAGAAGATTCGGATATTGTGTTGTTGTTCAATATGCAATCTGAGTTACAATGCGTTGTAGGATGTATAGCTCCGTCGAATTGCATCATCAATTCTTTGTATAAAGATGTGGACGAGAATATTGATAAAATTGCAAGTTACAGAAAAGATAGACCATTATATGTAGTTGCCGGGAATGATTGGCAATATTATGGAAATAAGTTTGCTAAATCGAGTGAGATCTTGACATCTCAGAAAAATATGACTCCTGAGGAATACCAAGATGCTTTGGTAAAATTCATCTTAGAAGAAAGAACTGAACTGAATTCAAAGTTGATGAAGGCATGCGGAAGAGAAGAAGCTAAGGAGATAGGACAGGAGAAAACTTTGAATTTTGCATATCGTCTGATAAAACTTGAATAAGATATATCTTTTTCTGTATTCCGGTATTCACAAATGAATAGCTTTGTGATAAAATGAACGAGTGTGTGTTTTTATATGTTGATAAATTATAACAAACACTAAGGAGGAGAGGTTTAGGATGCGTTTAGGTGTAGGTAGAAAGAAAATACGTATTGGTGATCTGCTTGTTTCGGCCGGTGCTATTTCAGAAGAGCAATTGCAGGAGGCTTTAGCAAGCCAAAAAGAGACTGGAAAGAGATTGGCAGAGACATTGCTTGATCTTGGCTATATCAGCCGTGATATTTATATTGCTACTATAACAAGTCAGTTGGGTATAGAATATATAGATATCAGATCTTGTAAGCTTGATGATGATACTTTGGCTATCATTCCTGAAAAGCTTGTTCAAAAATATCATGTTCTCCCAATTGGTTATGATGAGAACAATCCCAATATGTTGAAGGTTGCGACCTCGGATCCTATGGATATCATGGCTTTGGATGATATTGGAATTGCTACCAATACTCAGGTAGAAGCTATGTTTGCCATGGAGGATGAGATCAATGAAGCTATAGGTAGATACTTTGGCGATTCCAAGGCTTCGGAGCTTGCAGATGCTTATAGACAGGAGATTGCAAGCACAGCGGGATCAGAGGATGATGAAGAGGATCTTTCGGAGGATATAGAGAATTCTCCTATCGTTCTCCTTGTAAAGCAGATCATAGAAGGTGGAGTCAGACAGAGAGCTTCCGATATTCATATAGAAGCATTAGAGAATTCGGTCAGAGTAAGATATCGTATTGATGGTGCTCTTAAGCAGGTTATGAGCTATGATCACAGCTTGCTCCCGGGTATTGTTGCCCGTATCAAGATCATAGGTGGTATGGATATATCTGAGAAACGTAAGCCTCAGGATGGTCGTATCACTATCATAGTTGATAAAAGAGAGTTTGATGTCCGTGTTTCCATACTTCCTACTGTATGGGGAGAGAAGACGGTTATGCGTCTTACCTCAAAGGAAGGTTTGACCAAGCCCAAGTCGGCGCTTGGTTTCGGACCTAAGGAGCTTAAGGCCTTCGATGGAATCTTAAGTAATCCCCATGGTATTATCCTGGTAACCGGTCCTACCGGTTCCGGTAAATCAACTACTCTTTATACCGCTTTGTCAGAGCTCAACACTGAGGATGTTAATATCATCACAGTTGAGGATCCTGTCGAGGCGAATATAGATGGAATCAATCAGGTTCAGACCAATGACAAGGCAGATATGACATTCGCGTCAGCGCTTCGTTCAATTCTTCGTCAGGACCCTGATATCATAATGATCGGAGAGATCCGTGATGGCGAGACTGCACTTATAGCGACTCAGGCCGCTATCACAGGACACTTGGTGGTTAGTACCCTGCATACCAACTCTGCCGCATCTACCGTTACACGTCTTATCGATATGGGTATTGAGCCATACGTTGCAGGTGATGCTTTAGTAGGTGTTATCGCACAGAGACTTGTTAGAAGACTTTGCACTTGTAAGCAGCCTCGTTTGGCTGAAGATAAAGAGAAGAGAACTCTTGGTCAGCCTGAAGAAGAGGATATAGTTATCTACGAGCCTGTTGGTTGCCCTATCTGTAATGATACGGGATATACCGGACGTATTGGTGTATATGAGATCATGGAGGTTTCAAGGAGTCTTGGTGCAGTTATAGCCAGAGGAGCGACAGCTGACGAGATTGAAAAGCAAGCTCTTGAGGAGGGTATGCTCACACTTAAGATGGGTTGCTCGAGATTGGTTATGGAAGGAATTACTTCAATATATGAGATGAAGAAGATCGTATATGAAGCCGGAGATGAATATTAATAGATCATTATATTAAGGGAGGTTACTATTATGGCAATCAATATGAAGGAATTGCTCGCCTTCTCGGTAGAGCAAAAGGCGTCGGATGTGCACATAGCTGCAGGTATTCCACCTAAGCTTCGTATAGCCGGTAGACTTATCGATGTGGAGACGGATAAGTTTACACCTGCTGATGCAGCGGCTTGCATAGGTTCGACTATGAACGAAAGGCATAAAGAGGTTTTAAGAAATAAGGGTGAGGTGGATTTTTCTTATTCTTCACCTGAGACCGGACGTTTCCGTGTCAATGTATATATGGACAGAGGTAATATGGCAGCGGCATACAGACGAGTTGAGACAGAGATTCCAAGGCCTGATATGCTCGGTATTCCCTCAGCGGTTGTAGATCTCTATAAGAAGAAAAGAGGACTTGTGCTGGTAACCGGACCTACCGGTTCTGGTAAGTCTACAACACTTGCTTCTATTATAAATAAAGCAAACGAGAATCTGACAGATCATATCATTACTCTGGAGGATCCTATAGAGTACGTACATAAGCATAAGAAGGCTATAGTAAATCAGCGAGAGGTAGGTATGGATACTCTGTCCTATGCGAATGCGCTTCGTGCTGCGCTTCGTGAGGATCCGGATATCATTCTTGTAGGAGAGATGCGTGACCTTGAGACTATCTCTACAGCTATCACTGCTGCAGAGACCGGACACTTGGTATTCTCTACATTGCATACTATCGGTGCTGCATCTACCATTGACCGTATTATTGACGTATTTCCTACCAGCCAGCAGCAACAGACTCGTATTCAGTTGGCGATGATCCTTGAGGGAGTTATATCACAGGCGCTTATCCCTACTGTGGACGGTAATTCCCGTGTAGCTGCATTTGAGGTTATGCTTGGAACTCCTGCTATTCGAAGCCTTATCCGTGAGGCAAAGGTCCACCAGATTCAGTCTACTATTCAGACTTCAAGGGCTCAGGGTATGATTACTCTTGATGATTATCTCTATGATCTTTTTGCCCAGGGTCAGATAACCAGAGAGATGGCTCTTACTTATGCTCAGGATCCATTGAATCTGAAGAAAAAGATGTAATAATACACAAAATAGTTGTATAATTTTAGGTAGAATATATGACGAGGTTGTATATTTTTCACAAATCAAACAAAAACTTTTAAAAATAATTGCGTTTTTTGTGTAAATGATGTAATATCATACTTAGGATTATTTTGTTCATTGTTTGTTCATATATGAACAGAGTGTGAAGATGAACATTTTATCACAGTTTGGAGGAGTATTATGGCACAATTTAATTACAAGGTTATTGACAAGGATGGCAAGTCCAAGAAGGGCGTCATCGAGGCGAGAGATCTTGATACTGCAAGGAACAAGCTTCGTGACAACGGTATGACGGTCGTTGCAGTCAAAGAACAAGGCTTTATGGATCAGGATATCCAGATAGGCGGAGGCAAGAAGGTTAAGCCGAGAGATCTTTCGGTATTCTGTAAGCAGTTCGCAGCTATCTTGAATGCTGGTGTTACCATTATTGCGGCGCTCGATATGATCAGTGAATCTACCGATCATCCTACGATGAAGAGATCGCTTAAAGAGGCTGCGGCTCACGTAGAAAAAGGTGGAACTTTGGCAGATGCATTCAAGCTTAATCCCAAGGTGTTCCCTCAGATGCTTGTCAACATGGTAGCTGCAGGTGAGTCTTCCGGTAATATGGAGATCGCTTTCGAGAGATTGTCAACCCATTTCGAGAAGGAATCGGCGCTGGAAGGCAAGATCAAGGGAGCTCTTACATATCCTATTATAGTATTGATCATAGCGGTTGTAGTAATTATCGTTATGTTGATAAAGGTTATTCCTACATTTACTGACATGTTCAATGATATGGGCATACAGTTGCCTTTTGCGACTAGAGCGATGGTGGCGGCGTCGAACTTCGTGCTTCACAAGTGGTATATCCTTATAGCTATTGTTGTAGCTATTAGTGTTATCTTCAAGGCTTTTGGAGCTACAGAGTCAGGGCAGCAGGCGTTTTCACAGATTGCTATCCATGCGCCTATCTTTGGAGATCTTACAGTAAAGAGTAACTGTGCAAGATTTTCAAGAAATATGAGTACACTTATGGCTTCAGGTATCGCTCTTATTGATGCTCTTGAACAGGTTGCTAAGATGCTTAGCAATAAGGTATATAGAGATGGTCTTTTAGATGCTAAGATACAGGTTAGTAAGGGTGTGCCTATGTCGAAACCTCTTAAGGATATGGAGGTATTTCCTGTTCTTCTTACTTCGATGGTTAAGATCGGAGAGGAGACCGGTAATATTGAAGAGATGATGGACAAGGTTGCTGATTTCTATGATGAAGAGGTTGATCAGGCTACAGCGAATCTTACTGCGGCACTTGAGCCGTTGACTATGGTTCTTATGGCCGGTATCGTTGGTATGATCGTTGCCGCTGTATACGGACCTATCCTTTCACTCTACAGCAATATGGACAATCTGTAAAAAAGATTAATAAGCCGGGATGATTGAAACCCATCGAGGCTGTTAATAAATAAAAAAAATAAAGGAGAGAATATTATGAAAATGAACAACAAAGGTTTTTCAATGGTTGAGCTTATTATCGTTATCGCGATCATGGCTATCTTAGTAGGTGCTATCGCTCCTACACTTATCAAGTATGTTAACAAGTCAAGAATGTCAGCTGATGCTAACAACGCTCAGGAGATCGCAGCTGCTCTTCAGCAGGCTTACTCTACTGACAATGTTGCTGATGGTGTTACAGTTGATTCTATCGTAGTTAACATTGACTCAGCTGGTGCTTATACATATTCTACTGGCGCTACAGCGGATTTCAAGGATGCTTTCACTGAGATTCTTGGATCAACCGGTCCTAAGAAGAAGTATAAGAAGAATTCTTCAACTGGATTCACCGGAACTCTTACTACTGGTTCTCCTACATCATGCATGGTTGAGGATTCAGCTGGTACAGAACTTTATCCTTCAAACGGATACGCTGACTAATATTTGATATTAGTGATTAGATGGAGTAAGGACGGTATATATAAGTGCAGATTATACTGACTATCATTTGCAGTTTGCTGATTGGAACATTGTGCATTCCGCTTGTTGATGTTTATTCTAAGGAACGGAGTATCAGGGAGTATGGAGTTCAATGTGAGGATTGCAAAAAAATATATTCGTGGTTTCAACTTATTCCTATAATGAATTTATTTGTAGGTAACAAGTGCAGAGGCTGTAAAAAGCCTCTGCCTTACTCCTACAGATTACTTCCGATAGTATATGCGGGTATAAACTTGTTGTTGCTTTGGGAGTATGGTCTGAGTGTTAGAATGGTTTTATATTGCTTAGCAGTTTCGTCTTTGCTTACACTCAGCTTGGTTGATTGGAGGATATATGAGATTCCAATCCAACTCAATTATTTTATATTGGTTTTAGGGCTGATTAATATGCTACTGGATCTTCGTCATTGGGTTCAGTATGTAATTGGCTTTTTTGCGGTCAGCGGTCTTTTGTTCTTGATTGCTCTGATTACCAAGGGCAGAGGCATGGGAGGCGGTGACATCAAATTAATGGCGACAGCCGGTTTGCTTATAGGCTGGAAGTTAATATTGTTATCTTTGGTGATAGGTTCGATGCTGGGTTCTGTTATCCACCTATCCATTATGAAGATAAAGAAAGCGGAGCGTATGCTCGCTTTCGGTCCATATCTATCTATGGGCATCATAATAGCGATGATATGGGGTGAACAGCTTATAAGCTGGTACCTGGGTATGATCATGCCGCCTGTTATATATTATTAGGTATGATCTGCTTTTTAAGACTACTGATTAGCGAGGGAGGCTAAATAATGGCAAAAAGTGCAAAGGTCTTAACGATCGACATTACAAATGAGAGTACTACAATACTCGAGATTACTGCTTCAAAGAAGCAGACTATGATCCACAATGCGATCATTTTCGAAACGCCGGAGGATTCTTATGAAGACGGCAATATCAAGAATAAGGATAAGATAGCAAGTGCTATCAGAACACAACTCAATGAGAATGGCATCACCAATAAGAATGCCATATTTGTTTTATCCTCTACCAAGGTTGTAAACCGTGAGGTTCTTATACCTCCTACAAAGCCTGGTAAGATCAAGGATGTTATCAATGCGAACGCAGCAGAATATTTCCCTGTTAATATAGACGATTATATTGTATCGTCTTCTGTTTTGGAAACTGTAACAGGAGATGATAAGAATAAGCAGATGAGAGTTCTTGCTGTAGCTGCGCCTACCTATATGGTTAAGGGCTATTATGATGTAGCTGCTCAGGCAGGTTTGATACTTGAGGATATTGATTACATTGGTAATTCAATGCTTCAGCTCATCAAGACACAAACAGGTCCCAATGCAACAACAATGGTTATTCAGCTTGGATCTGAGTCTACAGTCCTCAATATAGTAAAGGGCGAGACACTTCTTCTTCAGCGTACAGTTCCTTATGGCACAAGTAATGCAGTACAGGAAGTGATGGATGAGAAGAATGTAGATGCAGCGACAGCTATGACAATGCTTCAGAATGACAGAATGGTTACGGTTGATTTTGATGACAATTCAGTAACCGGAGCATTCAGATATCTCATCAACAACATTGGTCGTGTAATGGATTATTATGCAACCAAGAACCCGGATAAGCCTATTGAAGAGGTTTATTTGGCTGGTGACGGAGCTCTGATAAAGGGCTTGGACGGACTATTCAAGGTTCAGCTTAATGTCACAACAAGAATTATGGATACTCTTTACGGAGTAAAATTTGATTCCAAGATTGATCTTAAGATTTACAATCCTGTATATCTTATAGCTCCTATCGGTGCGGCCTTTGAGCCTATGGGATTCTCTCTTTCGGATGCCGGCGGAAAGAAGACTAAGGCAGGCGGCGGAAGCTCAGCAGCAGGTATTGCTGTATTTGCGGTCTGTGCTTTGGTTGCTGCCGGTGCTTATGGCGGAACATGGTATTTGAAGAAACAGTCTCAGGACAAGAAGGATGATCTCAACAGAAAGATTGAAGCCATCAAGGATATCGATGAGGTTGTTACCAACTACAACAATGCTAAGGCTAAGTATGAAGATATGTACACTATGGTAACTATGACTGAGAATCTCAATGAGAATGCGATAACATTCATCAATGGCTTGGAAGAGACTATGCCTAAGGCTATTAAGCTTGAGAGCTTTAACTCTACTGAGTCTGGTGTAACCATTATGGCTATGGCTGATACCTATGATGATATAGGTAAGTGGATCATGACTATGAGAGATATTGATTGTGTAACTGATACCTTCGTAAATACAATTACTGAGGTTGAGGATGAAACTACAGGATCTATCAAGTATGAGACCTCTGTTACAGCATTGTTTGTTTCTACAGTAGAACCGGAGGATTTGGATGTGGTTGATGAAGGCGATTCTTCAGAGGCTGCAGAAGAGACTACCGAAGCTACAGAAGCAGCACAATAAGGAAGGGAGGAATCATAATGAATTCATCAGCAGCAAATACAAATTTAATACTGACTCTCCTTGGTATCATTATCCTTGGAGTAGCAGTTTTCCTGGGGGCAAAGCCTAACTGGGAAGATAAACAGTCTATCGATGAAGAAGTTAAACAGCTTCAGGCTAAGTATGATGACCTTTCAAGTAAGAAAGCAAGACAGGCAGAGTATGAGGCCGGTATCGAGGAGTACAACAGAAAGTACGAAGAGAAGCTTGCTAAGTATCCTGCTAACTTGAATCAGGAGTACACTGTAGCTTTCATCGAGGGTATCCGTCAGAACTATGAGTTCAATGCTTTATCACTTGGACTTGGAAAGCCTGAAGAGTTCTATGTTCTCGGAGCAAAAGCAGCACCTGAGGCAGCGCCTGCCGAGGGTGAGAATGCTGAAGGTGATGGCACAGAAGAGGCTGCAGCACCTGCAGCTGACGCAGCCACTGACGCAGCCGCTGTAACAACACAAAGTGGACCTGTTGCTTACAAGGCACAGTTCCCTATCTCTTATGAAGGTAGCTATGAAGGAATCAAGGATTTCCTCAACTATGTAGCAGGTTACAAGTATAGAATGACTGTTGATTCTACAAGCATTACTTATGATGAAGAATCACAGAAATATACCGGAGCAGTTACAATGTCTGCTTACTGTGTAGAGGATGAGGGAAGAGCAAGCGATCCTATCGACTTTGATAAGCCTATCGGAGTATCTAACATCTTCGCAGGTGAGGGTGGATCTACCAGCTCAGCTGCAGGCCTTTCAAAGTATGATGATAATCAGGGTGCTGAGATTGCAAACAACTATGAGTTCTATCTTCTTCTTAACGGCGCTGAATCTGAGAACAGTGTGAAGGCAGCCGGAAAGAATGGCGTAGCAGCTTCAGAGATCACAAGTGATGTAAATGATATTGAGGCAGTTAAGTTCGAGTTCTATGAGAAGGATGGCAAGAACTATGTAACATATAGTATTGGTGACAAGAGTTATGAGGCTGAGGTTACATCAGCAAATGACACTACTATATATGTTAAGTCTTCATCAAAGGCGAGCGGAGATGATAAGAGTGGTGCCAATGTGACAATATCAAATAAGATGTCAATACCTGTATATGTTAAGGTAGCTGATGATGATTCTACATCACCAAGATTCAAATTGTCTTCTAAGACCGGACAGATCAGAGTATATTAATCAAGGTACTGTCCGATAGACGGACTATGAGACTTTATAAGACTCAAATGGAGTACCAGCTTTGGTGCTCCATTTGAGTGTATATGAAAATATCGGAGAAAAGGTTAACATGCGATTTTGATCGTGTAGCAAATATTATAGTGTACATGAGAGAAAGGAGGTACATAGGCGAATGAAATTGAAAGGCAATAACAAAGGTATTTCATTGATAGAGCTTACAATTGCTGTCTGCATGATGAGCATATTGGTGGTTCCTATTGTGTTTCAGCTGATTTCATCTGTCAGATCCAACACAAGATCTAAGGAACGTCAAAAGGTGACTGAGGCATCCGACTATGTATTAGAGTATTTTCAGAAAGAGGATAAGCTTAAATTAGACAGTTGTACATCGACTGACCCTGGTATCGTGATCAATTCCATGGACCATGCGTCACCTACATGTGCATTATATGATAGTAGCTTTAACGCTCTGGGAATAAGCGTAACATATGATGTTTATGATTATGATCTGAATAATACAACTCTTGGAGTTGATAAAGCAACATACAAGAGAGGTGTGTCTATTGATAATCTGTCGAATAAGGTAATGGCCGCTAAGAGACAGATTAATTTTGGTATTTCGAATACAACAGCGACTTCGAAGGGCTTTGAGCTTACTCAGGACAACAAATGCGTAAAATATGATTCGAATAATCACATTGTTGCTTTGGTTGTTGAGGATGCTGAGAAGCCGCTTGATTATATTGAGCCGGGTAAATCTGATTCCGGTTACATTCAGGATCTTGATTCTGATACAATGGCGATCATTGAGGCAGGTGTCAACAATATTGACAAGCAGTTTGCACTTGATGTCCTTGCTACATGTATTAAGAACATATCACTGAAAAAAGATGATTATATCACCAGAAATGGTGAAGAAGCCTGGGATAAGCTGACGGGATATATTCAGGATGGAGCTGACGATTCTACACAGCTCAATCAGAAGTTGAAAGAGATCCTTCGTAGTGGAAAGCGATATATTGAGATCAATGTTTCCACTATCACAGCTAAGGCAAAGTACAAGGTTACTTGTACTGTATATTATGAAGCTAAGATTAAGGGTATCAGAGATTTCTCAAATCATGTAGTTGTTCCTGAGTCTACAGCAACCTACAATTATAAGGTGTTTGATAAGGAGTTTAATACAAGCACTCCTCCTGATGTTTACTATGTGTATGAGCCACTTACAGATACAACTATTTCAATGTCTTCTTATGTTAAGGACGATTATATAATAGTGCATGCTGATACCGGAGCTAGTGGATGTTCTATAAAGAGTCTTTTAGCAGCTTCAGGAAAGAGTGTTAATGAGATTGCTTCTTTTGCGGCATCAAAGGGTATCGAGTATCTTACTCCGGAGGAGTTGGCAAGGTATGCAAGTGGTGAAAAATATGTTCCTGTTAAGACATTCGAGATGTTGAGAAATGAGATGAGGGATGCTGGCTTGGTGACTGAAGCATCGCTTAATGCTATGGGCGCAACGCTGGTTGATGCATCGAAGATTTACCTCATTAAGCCTCAGGTTACATCACAGCAGGCTTCGACAGTTGGCAATTCATACAGGTATTTCTCGGGAAATAACTATGATAAGTATGTTAAGATACATATCAATCAAGAGTTGGATTCTACCGTGAATGATCATATGCTCGATATTTATACGAATATCTACACAACGGTAGATGACAGAGTAGAGGGCAAAAAACTTTTTGAAGCTGGCGATTTTGAGGATGCATATCATAGTATAGACAATACCGGAAAAAAGGTTGGGTATTATGGATCTTCTATGGAGCAGTTCAATTACTCTGATAAGATCTTTTCTACTACTGAAGATCTCAATGCTGTAGGTATAGGAGGAGCCTCTACTACGGTCGCTCCTTATGCAAAGAACAGGATCCATCCTCTTGCAAAGACTTCGAATTTTGTTGATACACTTTATACAATAACTGTAAACTTGACAGAAGATGTTGCTGACAATCCCAAGTCATATTCCTTTGTTGCCGGAAAGGGGGCTAACTGATGAAAGATCTATTAAAAAGAATTAGATACAATAATTCAGGTAATACTTTCGTAGTAGTAGTCGTCACTGTTTCCTTTCTGTTGATAATTAGTGCTGCATTGGTTTCTACAGTAGCAACGGTTTATTATTCGAAGATTTATGACTTCAATTCAAGAGATAATTTTCACTATGTAGAGCAGGCGATGGATGAGGTTTATGCGACTATCGGTAGTGATGTTGCTGAGCAGATGAAGAAGGCATACAATGAGACGCTTGAGAATCTCGTTGTTATCGATCCTGTGACCAGTGAATATAAGACTGTTGATAATGATACTGCCAATGATCTTTTCAAAACAAAGTTTATGGCAAATATCATGAACAGTGATTATTTCAAAAAGACTGTTGGTGGTGCTACCACCTGGGGAGATCTTATTTCAAATCAGATTTCCAATGATACAGTTGTTCTTGATGATTCCAAGATGATGGTTGATATTTATAAGAAGGATGGCACAGGAGAATCAGTTGTAATCACTCCTTCTACAACAGATATCATCACCAGAGTTGTTATAAGGAATGTTATACTTAGAAGAACAGCTCAGTATAAGAATGGTAAAGCAGGTGGAGCGTATACTCAGACCATATCAACAGATGTGTCTGTTGAAAGACCTGCATTTAAGGTTAATTTTGCAGATACCAATTATTTGGTAAACAATCTGTTTGATTATTGTCTTATCGCCGATTCCGGTGTAGAAGTAAATGAAGCAAGAGGTAAAGTGCTTTCAATAAGTGGTGATATCTATGCGGCTTCAGATTTCTACAATAAGAAGTACAATGGATACAATGGTGAAACACTTGCTACCTTGAATCCTTCATACAATGGACAGACACATAAGTTTACCTTTGGTAAGGTGTCCAACTATGTGTATGGAACTACCAATACCCTTTATAACCACAATGGAAGAGATCTTGGTGATTCTGTAGAGGATAGTGCATACAATGGTTATGGTCTTAAGTCTAAATATTCAGGTTTCTATGTAAACGGAAGCAAGGTATCTGTTATGGCATCGAACTTCATTGTTCCCGGTACCATATCAGTAATGGATGCCGGTACACTCGATGTTTATGGTATTTCAACAGCTAAGGCAAAAACTGATATATGGGCTGATAATGTAGTCCTTGCCGGTGGTAATGTTGGTGTAAGAGGATCTCAGGCACTATTTAACGCTGATATGTATGTTCGTGACGATCTTACTATGGATGCCAAGAATACTCAGATCAAGCTTGTAGGTAACTACTATGGTTATAGTAATGGTAATTCAGATGTAAATGATACGAGAGAATTTGTTCCTACTACTATGACTGAGTCCAATTCAAAGAACATCTATAAGGAAAAGGACGGAACTGATTATATAGGAAGAGGACATTACAACAGTAGTGCTATCGTAGTCAATGGTGAGAATGCTAATATTGATCTTACCAACACAGGTAATATCTATATAGCTGGACGTTCTTATATAGAGCTTTCAAAGCAGGTTACAAGCAAGAGTACTAAGACTGACGGAACACTTGATGTGGACGTAGAGACATATCAGTATGATGCTGATATCAAGGACTACAGAACCGGTGAGAGTTTGTCAATCGTAAACGCTCAGTTTGCATATAAGCCTCCTAGAGGATCAAGCATCACTGAGGTTAAGGATACTGAGGGTAACGTATTGAAGGATGCCCAGGGATATGATCGTTATGAAGCTGGACTTCCCGTAGCACTTCAGTACTATGGTTTCTTTGACAAGTATTTTAAGAACTATTCAGGTTATGTGAACAAGAATATACCTGTATTTAAGCAGGAAGAGGTTGTTCATGTTAAAGAGAGTGATGGTTCTACAGTTGATAGGAATAAGCAGTATATATATATCAACTTTGATTATATGGCTGCCGAGAAGACCTATGATACTGCCAAATTTGATGAGGCAAGTACAACAGCAGACGATTTAAGAGAATCATTTATCAGAGATTATTATTATATCTTGAACTTTAAGGATATTGATGTATCCGGTCTTGTTGATTCTCTTACAAAAGTTATGAACTACAATGGTGCAGTATATACCAATGTAGATATTGATGTATTCCCTACGATTCCTCCTGAGGACAATGAAATGCTCAAGGATCGTTATAAGAAGTTCTATGAGGCTCTTTATCAGATAAATGCTGATGAGGACTTTGATGCAGGAAATATAAAGATTCCGTCTGTAAATGGATCAAGAGGTAATATTTATTCAACTGGTACACTTGCAAAGTCATTGGTATCAACAGATGCTACCTATGATTTCAAGTTCAATGTTGAAACAAGAAAAGATGCCAATACTACAGCTGTTTTGAAGAAGGTAAGTGGTGGCAACGAGGTATATACCAATGTTGAGCTTCAGGATGTTATTAACAGAGAGAAGCTGGCAAAGGATTATTACAAGCAGTACAACTATAGAAAATGGACTCTCGGAGAGCTTGCAAGCGGATCCGGTGAGGCTGGATTTATAGATGGATTGCTGGATGTTGATGGCGATCCTATCAATCCTTATAAGGGATATGGTGAGGCAGCAATCACACCTATTAACTACTATATGAATTATGATCTCATTACAGATACCACGAATATCAATCCTGATAATTTCGATCTTGGTAAATACAAAGTATGGGTTAGCCCTAACGATGTAGAGGTTCAGTGTAAGGATGCATCTGATAAGAATGAGGTTATGGGTATCATCATCACAAAGGGTGATGTTTACTTCAAGGATTATGGCGATTACAGAACTGTAAATAAGTTCAGTGGAATTGTTATATCCGGTGGAAAAGTATATATTAACGGTGACCTTCAGGAGATGTCATCATCAGTGCTTTGCAAGAAGATCATAGATACCTGTATTGACAGAAAATCTGATCCTACTATCGGAAGCAAAGCACAGTTGGTGCTTAAGCTCTTTAAGGCTTACGAGAAATCTTCAGATGCAACGATAGACTCAGGCGATGTAGTTGATATCAACAATATTGATTATACAAAGCTTGTTGGCTATGAGCATTGGATGAAGAATGTTGAGTAGGAGGGTGAGTTATGGATAATCGAGGTTTATCAATGGTAGAGCTGATCATCGTGATCGCTATCATGGGTGTCTTGACTGGACTTGCCGGATACTCGATATTCGGTCTTGATTCCGCGAGAACCAAGAGTGCAGCTATCAATTTTAACTCAAGAATTTCTTCTGTTAAGAGTAAATCAAAGTCACTCTTAAAAGGTAATAAACTCTCTGAGGCAGATGTTGATCAGATGGACTATTACGCAGTTGAGATATCTGAGGATAGTGATGGAAGAGTACATATCAGGACTGGTGTCAAGAATATGTCAACCTTCACTGTTGATTCCAATGACGGTGTTGCTGATGATATAGTGCTTGGTAGGAGAATATCTGTTACATATACTCCTATAAGAAGCGATGGTTATAATGATACTGACAAATCCGCAAGCGATGGTCCCTTTTATATCTATTTCAATAAAAGAGGTCAGTGCATATCAGGAGCCGGAACTTACGTATTCACTAGGAACGGTAAGCCTACCAGTGTTACATATGTACGTAAGAACGGTAGTCATGAATACAAGTGATGAGAGGTGGTAGTGTATATGAGAGATAATAGAGGTGTTACTTTTGTAGAACTCATAGTATGTATGGCCATTCTGTCATTTGTGCTTGTGGCGCTTGTAGGAATGCTTTCATCGAATACAGCGGTTTTCAAAAGTCAGAAGTCCAACATCACAGTTCAGGATGATGCCAGAGAGGTGATAGATCATGTTACGGATCTGATATCTCAGGCAGAGTATGTTGAGTTTTCAGGATATAAGCTGAATTCCGGAATTGCTCCTATCGCATTTGATAATAGAAATATTGGTAGTGAGGGAGTTCCGGGATGTACACATGTGTGGATAAAGAAGCCTGATGGTGGTGCTTCGGGTTCAGCTTTTACTGATACTGATTTCAGCGAGATATACTATCCTGATGAGATAAAGATAAAGTATGCTGTTCCTTTTGAAAAGGTTAAGCCTGACGGAACCAACAGAACGGTATCAGGAGAAGATGTGGACAAGCTGTCTACTGATGAATGTACAGTTACACTTCATTTCAGGACTGATGGAAAGAAAGGGTATATGTATGAAACTATCAGATATAAGTATATGACAGACTTGAATACTCCCGGTGCAAGCGGAAGCTACACATCAGAGAGTTCTGTAAATGCAATATATACTGACAATCTAAATTTTGCCAAGACCGGTGTTACAGAAGTGACCGGAACTATGGTAAGGTTCGATTGGAAGAATCAAAGTATAAAAGTAACTATGGATTTTGCAGAGAATGGTCAGGGATATACCGTAGAGGGTATGGCCAATATCAAGAATGCAAATGTTTTATATGATAAGTAGGAGGTGAATGGATTTGAAGGTAACTAAGAAGATTGCGATAATGGGAATATTGGCGCTGCTTGTTGCTCTTTGTGGAACATCTATAGCCTCGTTTGTGTTGGCTGACAAGTCTTCAGCAGATGATATATCTGATATCATTGTGAAGGCCGATGGAGATACGCCCACAACCAAAACCATGATCGACTACATCATTGAGAAGTCCAATGATTCAAGTGAAGCATCTAATCCCTACAAGGTAGTAGAGGTTAGTTCTTCATCAAATCCATCAGAGCTGAAGAAGATGATCTCAAGCAAGGTCTTCGGAACTCAGGTTATTGATGGACATAAGACTATCACTGCAAATTTTGATCAGTCATGGATAAGCTATACATGCATTAATGTCGGTGATCTCAAGGGTGATGCTGCAAAGATAAGTGATGCTGCCAACACCATAAGGAAAGCAGATTTTATCTATGTTAGTAATGATCCCAATTCGATGTATACAAAAACTAATGATATTCCGGATGATGTAAAGCTTGCGCTGACCAATACTATAGCTGATAACTCAGTACCTGCGATGGTAGATAGCTTTAATATGACTATTGCTTCTATCACTAAGGGACTTTATACCAACTATGCAACCAATACCTTGGATACACAGGGTATTTCACATAAGACTTATGGTTGGCCTGAGACAGCTTCTGTAGATCTTTTCATGGATCCAATGAACTTTACTTCATTCTTCACACCGGTAAACGGTACCGATCAGGCACCTGTCTGGGAGAAGTATAAGATTGCAAATGGAACCAATGAAGATGGAACTACATTGAAGACAAAGGACTTCACTGTCGCAAAGATTTTGACTATCAAGCTTGATGATACATCGGCTACTCCTCTTACAAACATGATGAAGCAGGGAAGGCCTGCAGATCCATGTACTATCGAGGTAGTAGATGAAGTTGGCGAGATAGAGTATGAGCTTGATTATGAGGTAGCCACAGACGCGGATGGCAATCCTATGGCTGATGGAGATGGCAATCCTATCTATGCTACAGATGCAGATGGTAATCCTATCCCCAAGACATCAACAGATCCTGATGTAAAGAAGGATGCGGATGGACATGTGTATAAGCTTGACGATGAGGGAAAGCTTATTCCCAAGAAAGATGCAGATGGCAATCCAATATATGCCACAGATGCAGATGGTAGACCAAAGATTCCTGTAAAGCATAATGAGACCTTGACTGATACATATCTTTTTACAGATGCTTGGGATATCTATACCACAGATGAAAAGGATGGTGCATACAAGAACAGATTCCTGATGCCTGATGCTATTCACTTTGATTCTGTTAATATTTCAGAAACTGATAATTATCTTGCATCATATGATCTTACAAAATATGATTTTGTTATCATTGAGAGCAGCGTAGGTCCTAAGCTTGTTCAGGCAGATGCTGAAGCAAAGATTACCGGTGCTATGAATGCGAATGTTCATATCCTATATAGCCAGAGCCTTGTAGTTGGCTCAGGTTCTTCAAGCGGAATCAATACTGCTGTAAACTATAAGGCAGTGCTTGATAAGGTTATGACTTCTACTGATGCTCCAAAGTATAGTAGTGTGCTTGTTACTTCGAGAAATATGGTTAAGGCTTTCTCGGTAGCAGCTACTCCTGCTGAGGTTGATAGGATAGCAGAGATCATCAACAATGGTTCCTTCAGAGGAATGGGCGGTTCAGGTTCTTCATCGCTTAAATACACAGTACTTGAGATTGAGCCTTACTATCCTATAGACACTAAGCTTGCTGCAAAGCTTGAGCCAGTAGCTGATTGGGATAAGACCATCGCAACCAGAAAGAGTATAGAAGGTGGGGACGGATCCAAGGATCTGAGTTTTAGAGCTGCTAGTATGAGGGGCTCTGTAAAGAGTGAAAGCGGATTCTATTATTTGAGACCTGAGAAGTCAACCAATGACTGTTTTGTAGATAATGCATACAGAACTGCAGATGAGATTTCCTATGATGGTGCTATGTCTATATCTGCTATGCATGCATCAGGAGATTATTCGTCAATTGCTTCTAAGAATGTAGATCGTATAGAGGATTACTACGCATGGGCTTTATCAAGAGGTAAGGTTGCTAGCGCTTCTGAAAAGACCTATGATGAAGTAAAGGTAGTTCATATGTCTGCTTCAGAGCTCAATTCAAGTCGTTTGAGCTTGGCTGATAATTATGATGCTATCTATATTGGCGGTGATTATTCTGCCATTAAGAAAGACTCCAATTGGTCAGCCAACGGCAAGATCAAGTTCTATAAGATGTATTCAAGTGCCGGTGAATATTACACAGATCCTAACGCTTATGGATTCAGCGGTCAATCAGGTGTGACACTCGGTAATGATATAACTGATGAAAAACTCAAAGAGTTGAAAGACTATGCTGATATTGGAATGCCTGTCATCATATCCAATGACTTAAAGACAGCCTATGAGGGTAGAAATGGTAATCAGACAGTATTTGATCCCAACTCAAGGATGGCTGATCTTTTGACAGATATTTCTTCAAAGACCAATGTACTTTATGGTTTTGATCCTTCAGATACGGTAAGAGTTGCATCTACCGATTATGGTCCTGCTGTAGGACAGGTTACATTATTCAATCCTGTCGGAAGCGAGCAGGAGCTTAAGAATGTGCTTTCCTTAAAGGAAAGACCTAAGCTTGTTGTAACCAAGTTCCCTGCATCAGATACTGATACCGCTAAGGTAGGTTTCGTAGAGGGAGATGCTACTACATGGCTTAAGGATAGTGATGGAGCATACGCTGATCATACATTAAACTTCTCTTATGAGACATTCTCTGATGATACAACAGCTGTTCTCTTTATTGATGATGACTCAAACAGCCGATTTACCAATGAAGAGGTTAGAGCTACTGCTTATGGTAAGAAGGGTACGCTTTCAGTTCAGCTTCCTGAGGATTACTACGGTGTAGTATATTGGAAGGTTGCAGTTTATTCCGGAACATATACTGTAGCAGAACTTTCAAACGAGCTCCCCAAGACTGCCGGAGCATCAAAAACCGGTATTCTGAAGATTGCCAGAGGCAACAGAGAGAAGATGAAGGCCAATGTTCTTGAGATCATGCCTGATGATAATCCCAGTCAGTTTGGTGAGAAAAACTGGTTGACCCTCTTCCTTGATCCTGAGTGTTCTCAATCAAAGGGTATCTTAAGAGGAAACAGACACGTTCTTGGACAGGGTAATAACAAGTTTGATGCTCACATTTGGCGTAACAACGCCGGAAGTTATGGCGATTCAGATTTGACTGATACACCATCAGGAGCATTAAGTTATCTTAATACTGCAGATGGTTCAGACAGCCTTTCATTTGCAAAGATTAAGGCTAAGCTCAATTCAGTTGGTGCAGCTGATGGATATAAGTATCAAGGTAATAACCTTGGAGGACATGAATATAAGTTCGGTATTGTTAAATACAAGGTTGGTAATCTTGATATAGGTGGCGGAAACCTCCATGATGCTGATGATTGGTTTACCAACTGGTTTGATGAGCTTCGTGATGATTATGAAGTAACATTGAATATCGTAACCATTTCTGAATTCGAGAAAATGGTTAAGGAAGTAAATGATGCCTATAGTGGATTAACTGCTGAGCAGCGTAAGACAAAGGCTCAGGATTATCAGGATAAATATGATGAATATAACAGATACTACACTGTTATGAAGGACCTTATCAATGGTAATTCGGGTAATGTGACTACAGAAGATCTCAATGAGCTTAAGAACTATATGAATACAAAGTTCGGCGTAACTGCTCCTTCTGTAGATGCTTATGCTACATGTGTGGCTGATATGGATAGCTTCTTGAAGACATCAGCTCCTGCAACAATGAATGGTGTTGACGCAGCTATGATGAAGAAGGAGATCGCTTATGAAACCAATTCTATCATAGCAGGTATAGACAGAAGCTACTATGATATGTTCAGTCTTTCAAAGGTTGGAGCTAATGAGGGTCAGTCAACATTCCTTACCAATTTCGCAAAGAAGTATGTTGTATGGCGTAATGCTATGATGTTCATGCAGTTCTTCAGATATGAGACACAGCATTATCTGAATCTTGCTTCCGGAGCAAGTGGAGAGTTTAAGCTTACAGATGCATATTCATGTATTGCACTTGGTGCTGCTATTGACTATAACAATAGCGACATTAATGTAACAGCTTGTAAGGCTCTTGCAAAGTACTGTGATGATATGGGTAATATGCTCATATTCAATGGAACAATAACTGCTCAGAATCCTGATCAGTCTCACAATATGACTGATTACCTGAGAAGCAAGTTCGGTCTTGATGCAAGACGTATGGTGAATGTGGCTCCCACAGTTGATACTGTCAAGGATCAGGCAATTACCTTTAACTATGATGGTAATTCTGCCGGTATTACTTTAGATAGCAATGTAAAGACTGCTTATGTTACCTTGACTCAGCCTGTAAAGACTATTTTACATAATAAGATTGTATTAGCCGATCAGAATGGTAATAGTCAAACTAAGGTGACCATCAATCCTGGTACAACTGATGTTAATATTACTGTTAGAAAACAATATGGCAATGTTCAGTCTATTACATGTACCCAGTCTGGAAATGCAACAGGGGCGCACAAGGTTAAACTCAGTATTGTTGATTCACAGAATACTAATGGCTCAGGTGTTTACACTCCTGAGAACGCCTCTCTCAAGTTTTCTTTTGGCGATTACTATGATTATAACAATAATTTTGCATTTGCTTCAGGCAATGACTATGAGTTCGATTATTCAGAAGTTCAAAAAGATGGTGCTATGACAGCGACTCTTGGTACTACTGTAACAGCAACTGGTACATTTGACACTCAAGAGATTAATGTAAAGGTACAGTATAAAGATGGTACTACTTTGACTAACGCTACCGGTGAAGTAACAATGTCATCTGATGTAAATGGCAGTCAGACAATCACACTTACCAATGGTACAGGATCTGTAACAGGTCTTAAGAACTATGTAGCTGAGCATACCGGATATGATTTCCAGCCGGATCCATCAGCTCCAAGTGGTAGATACAGATTCAATATTCAGACTACAAGTTCAGTGAACATCAATCCTACAGCCCTTACACCTTTCGGTGCACAGGTTGGTAGAGATAAGAGTGATACTGAGAAGGGTAATGTAGCAAATATATTCAAGTATACATGTATGAACAATGGTATGCTTGAGTATGTAGCTAAGAACGGTAAGCTCTGTCATATGTCAACAGAGGTATACAATGCATTCTATAAAGATGCCGGAGCTACAACTGATAGAGCTCTTATGAATAATGAGGGTATCGTAGTTAAGTATCCGTTTACACTTGGTAATGAGTTGAAGCTTTCATGTACATCAGGTCAGAGCTACGCAGCAGATGTAGAAGATCCTGACATGACAGTATTCTACTCACTTGCAGGTGGTAGTGCAGGTTCTAACTCATCATATTATGCAGCCGATCCTATGGATGGTGCCAACAACTACTTCGTATATCAGTACAAGAGTGTTACTTACTCAGGTGCAGGTTATACCAACGTAACAGGTTATTGGAGAAATAATGATGATGAGCGTAGACTTTACATCAATGTCATTGTCAATACTGCAAGAAAGAGTACTTTGGGTGTTGATCTGAAGCTGTTTGACCAGACTTCAACATTCGGAAACAGCTCAACCTCAGCTACTCAGACAAACAAGGATATCAAGACTGATGGTCTTAACTACTTAAAGGAGATCAACAGTGCCGGAGAGTCAATCGAGTTTGCATACAATGCAACTACCGATCCTACTCAGAAGATAAAGAATATTTATGCATACTTCGATTTGGATTACGATCCTGAGAATCCTACTGCTAAGCATGAATATGATGCAACCAAGGATAAGAAGGTATTTGATAGAGATATCGTTACTGAAGATCCCGGAAAGAACAATGGTGAGCATGCTTCTGATAACCAGGCTTACGGTAAGGTTATAAAGACCGGTGATGATATCATCGATCCTCCCGGACTTCTCATTGATGATTCTTACTTCATCAATAAGAACGGTGAGAGTGCAGCTTACCTGGTTGTAGTAGCAACCGATACAAAGGGTAAGAAGAGCATCAAGCACATTAAGATTAAATATAAGGAAGAAATGTTCTATCTGAATTAATATGATTATTATTTTCTCATAGTTTTTTCCTCTTTGGAGCCGGATTATATGCCGGCTCCATTTTTTAGTCTTTAAAAACATCAAAAATCTCTTTACGATTACTTGTATTTGTGATAGTATAGAAATTGATATAGTGTTTTTTAACTTGCTCAGTGCATGATAAGGCAATATCATGATTAGTCTTAGGCAGGTTTCCAATTGAAAAGGAGAGATATTATGGAGAATAATGAGGGATTCTCAATGGTAGAGCTTATTATCGTTATAGCGATAATGGCTATTTTAGTTGGAGCAATAGCACCGACGTTGATCAAGTATGTTCAGAAGTCGAGGGCTACAGCTGATGTTTCCAATGCTGATACCATAGCCGGTTGTGTTCAGGAAGCCTTGGTTGATAAAGAGGTTGAGCAGTATATATTTGACAATACTACAAGCCTTCCACTTACTCTTGATGTAGGCTCTATTGATCCTTCGAACAACAAGTTTGAAGAATTTTTGTATGAGAATTTGGGTGGTGGCCTTCCTGATGTGAAGTACAAGAAGAATGGTGCTACAGGATTTGAAGTTGTAGTATATTCATTGAATGGAAGTACCAATGACGTAGGTGAAGCTGATTGGGGCGTTCAGATTTTGGCTAAAGGCGCTTCTGTTTCAGCAGGTTCTCCTACACCTCAAGTTGCTCATGGTTGTGTGCTTTGGCCTGAGCCGGATCTGGCATATAAGCAGTAATATATATCAATAGTTTATTTCGTATGTTAAAACGTTTTTTCCCAAATACAGAATGCAATAGTACTTATAAGATCGATTTTGAGGATTATTATAAGCGTGGTTACAGGGGTGTTATCTTTGATATAGATAACACCCTTGTTCCTCATGATGCTCCTGCGGATGATAGAGCTATAGCTCTTATGAAAAGACTGAAGGAGATAGGTTTTAAGGTGTGTCTTTTGTCCAACAACAAGGAACCTAGAGTTAAATCATTTAACGAGCCTCTTGATGTTTTTTATATCTTTAAGGCTAACAAGCCGGTCAAGTCAGGCTATAGAAAGGCCATGGAGATCATGGGAACGGATGAAAAGACTACCCTTTCTGTAGGCGATCAGCTTTTTACGGATGTATGGGGAGCTAACAGAGTAGGTATTTATACCATTCTTGTTCGTCCTATTCATCCCAAGGAAGAGATTCAAATAGTTCTTAAGCGTATTCTTGAGAAACCTATTATTGCTTCTTATAGACGAAGAATTAAGAAAGGGCTTATTGAGGCCGATAGAAAATAGTTTGGTTTAGGTGACATGCTATGGAGATAAATGGAAATACTAGGGTATTAGGACTTTTAGGTAATCCCGTAAGACATACATTATCCCCCTTGATACACAATACATTGTGTGAGTGCTTGGGGCTTGATTTTTGTTATCTTCCCTTTGAGGTGGAAAAGGATGCTGTAAAAAGCGCTGTGAAGGGTGCATATTCTCTCGGAATTGCCGGACTTAATGCAACGGTTCCCTTTAAGGAAACGGTGATGCCTGAGCTTGTTGATATTGATCCTGCTGCAAAGACTATAGGTGCTGTAAATACTCTCGTGAGAGCAGATGGTGGCTATAAGGGCTACAATACTGATATGGAAGGGCTTAGACAGGCGGTTTTGTCTGAGAGTATATCCATAAAGGATAGAGATGTGATAGTTCTTGGCGCAGGTGGAGCCTCCAAAGCCGTTGTATATATGTGTGTGCTTGAGGGAGCGAAGAGTATATATCTTTTAAATAGGACACTTAGTAAGGTCGAGAGCATTGCAGATATCATCAACACTCATTTTGGCTCCGACAAGGTTATTCCCATGGAGCTTGATAAATATGAAAGCCTTTTGAATCAAGGTAATGATAGATACATAGTTTTTCAAGCTTCATCAGTTGGACTTCATCCTCATGATGAAGAAGTGTTGATAGCTGATCCTAAGTTTTTTAATCATGTCGAAATTGGTTTTGATCTTATCTACAATCCTGCTAATACCAGGTTTATGAAACTTGTAAGAGAGCATGGCGGAAAAGCCTACAATGGATTAAAGATGCTTCTTTATCAGGGAATAATCGCATTTTCCTATTGGTCCGGAGTAGAGCTTACCAAGCTTATGGAATATGAGAATGTGATATATGAAAAGCTTTATAAGGCTATATATAAGACGGACAATATAGTTCTCATAGGCTTTATGGGTGCAGGAAAGACTACTGTGGGAAAGCGCCTTGCAAAAAAACTTGGATATTCATTTGTGGATACAGATGAGTATATTGAAGCTCGTGAGGGCATGAAGATATCAGAAATATTTGCAAATAAAGGTGAGGGCTACTTTAGAGACCTTGAAACAACGGTTATTCGGGAGTTAATGGAAAAAACTTCAAAAACTGTTTTTTCTACAGGTGGTGGTATGCCTGTGAGAAAAGAGAATGCGAGACTTTTAAGACTTCTTGGTGATACGATCTATCTTCGTGCAACTGCGGATGAGATATATAAAAGAGTAGGAAAGAGTACCAACAGGCCGTTGCTTCAGTGTGAGGATCCCAAGGGAATGATAAAAAGCCTGCTTTCTGAAAGAGAGGATGCCTATTCAGGCTGTGCCATAAAAAAGATAGATACCGGGAGTCTTGCTCCTGATGATATAGTAAAAATGATAATTGAGGAGATATGATATGAAGATATTGGTTGTGAATGGTCCCAATCTTAATTTTCTCGGAATAAGAGAGAAGGGTATATATGGAAATGAAGATTACGATTCCTTGATCAAAAGGATAGAAGAGAAGGCAGCTACCCTTGATATAGAGGTAGATTGCTTTCAGGCAAATGGTGAGGGTGAGATCATAGATAGACTTCAGTCTGCCTATTCAGATGGCACGGATGGTATCATCATCAATCCCGGGGCTTATACTCATTATAGTATAGCTATCCGTGACTGTTTGGCTTCTCTTGAGATGCCAAAGATTGAAGTTCATATTTCTAATGTTCATAAGAGAGAAGAATTTAGACATGTATCTATGACAGCACCTGTTTGTTCAGGACAGATCGTTGGTTTGGGATTTAATGGATATTTACTGGCTCTTGAGGCTATAAAAGAAATGAAGATGTAACTGTTTATCAATACCTTGCATCGTGATTTTGATAGTTTGAGAGTGCGTGACATCGAAGAATTTGAAATAGGAGCTTTTAAATATGTTTGACTTTAGATCAAGAATAAAAAGACTTGTGGCTTCATTTCCGCCTGAGCTTGATGTTGTTCTCATCTCTGATCCTTATTCTATGAGATATTACACAGGCTTTACCGGCGGCGAGGGATATGTGATCGTTGATAGGGATGAGAAGTCTGCTGTTATCACGGATTTTAGATATACTGAGATGGTTGGAAAGGAGTGTCCTGACGCCAAATGTATTGAGATTCCAAGCGGAAAGCGCGGTGTGGAGATTGCGGCAGAGACCCTCAAGAAAATGGGAATTTCTTCTGTGGGTATAGAGGAGAAGCATTTGACAGTGAGTCTTATGTCTAAGCTTCAGGAAAGACTTCCGGATATTAACTGGGTGTCAGCTTCCGAGCTTATAGCAAAGCCCAGAGCCATAAAGGATGAAAAAGAGATAGAGCTTATCGCGAGGGCAGAGGCTATAGGAGATGAAGCTTTTTCCCACATTTTAGATTTCATCAAGCCGGGGATGACTGAGATAGAGATAGGCTTGGAGCTTGAATTTACTATGAGAAGGCTTGGTGCTTCAGGTCTTAGCTTTGATACTATAGTTGCATCCGGGGAGAATTCATCTATGCCTCATGCAGGTGTATCTGATAGAAGACTTCAGGCGGGTGATCTTGTGACTATGGATTTTGGCTGTGTTTATCAAGGCTATTGCTCAGATATGACCAGAACCATTGCGATAGGAGATCTTTCGGATGAGCAGATGAAGATATATCAGACTGTGTGGACTGCCCAGGCTCTGGCACTTGATGAGATAAGACCTGGTATGAATTGCAAGGATATAGACAAGGTAGCGAGAGATTACATATATGAAGCCGGTTACGAGGGATGCTTTGGGCATGGTCTTGGGCATAGCGTTGGACTTTTCATACATGAGGAACCCAGATTTTCACCTACCTGTGATGAGATAATAAGACCCGGCATGGTGATCACAGTTGAACCCGGTATATATATTTCAGGTAAATACGGAGTACGTATCGAGGATCTTGTAGTGATCACGGAGGATGGTTATAGAAATCTGGCACATTCGGAAAAGGAGCTTATAACTATTGGTTTATGATTATTTTAAATTTCCCCTTGCAAATTCCTTCAAAGTATGTATAATAGTCTGTGGACAAAGGCGTCTTTAACAGGAGAAGCAGTGATGCTTCTTCTATTAAAGATGCCTTTTGCATTATAATTAATCATTTTTAAGGAGGTTTTACTATTATGTCTTATGTTGATGAGGTACTGGAGTTAGTAAAGAAGAGAGATGCGAGCCAGCCCGAGTTTATTCAGGCTGTTACAGAGGTGCTTGATACACTTCGTCCCGTGATCGATAAGGATGAGGAGAAGTACAGAAAGCTTGCTATCCTTGAGAGAATCACTGAGCCCGATCGTCAGATCATGTTCAGAGTTCCCTGGGTTGATGACAACGGACAGGTTCAGGTTAACCGTGGTTTCCGTGTTCAGTTCAACAATGCTATTGGACCCTACAAGGGAGGTCTCAGACTCCATCCTTCAGTAAATCTTGGTATTATCAAGTTCTTAGGTTTTGAGCAGATCTTCAAGAATTCACTTACTACACTTCCTATCGGTGGTGGTAAGGGTGGTTCTGACTTTGATCCCAAGGGCAAGTCAGACAACGAGATCATGAAATTCTGCCAGAGCTTTATGACGGAGCTTTCAAAGTATATCGGCGCTGACGAGGATGTTCCCGCAGGTGACATCGGAACAGGCGCAAGAGAGATCGGTTTCATGTTCGGTCAGTACAAGAGGATCCGTGGCGTATTCGAAGGCGTTCTTACAGGCAAGGGCCTTTCCTACGGCGGATCACTCGCAAGA
>JAFYAS010000048.1 GCA_017540605.1 Lachnospiraceae bacterium
ATTAACGGGTGATGATCGTTTTGAGATTACCATGTCAGAGAGGAAGGAAGTGAAGAATATGTGTGAGGTTCTTGATAAGGTAGAAGCGAGAGGAGAAGCAAGAGGAGAAGCAAGAGGAAAAGTAATTGGAAAAGCAATTGGAAGAGTCAGGGCTTTGTATTATGATGCTGATTTTTCGATAGATGAGATAGTGAAGAAGACCGGGCTAAGCGCGGAGGAGATAGAAGAGATGATTGCGTTGGAGGATGAAGAATGATTAAAAAATTACTGGGATAGGAGTGATCGCTGATACTGTGGCTACCAAAGTAGTCTGACTCTATAACAACAATAGTACTATTATTCGATGATATTATGTTTGTATTGTGAATTTGGATGTGCCTGATCCCGGGGCTATAGGTGTCTGGTCAATAATTTCTGGAAATATAAGGACGGAAAACCGAAAATTGGCTCATGAAATGTGATAAGATGGCTCGATTCCTGCGGGAGTCGGGCTTTTTCTTCGTATTGACTGGTACAAATTATTAGGAGTGTTGTAAAAAAAACTGCTCCAAAGCGTAATTATCGTAATTATCGTAATTATCAAGGGATATTCCCTTGAAAAAATGTAATCATCTAGAAATATTCCCTTGAAAAAATGTAAAGAAGATTGATTATTCCCTTGAAAAAATGTATAATGCTCTTTGAAAGGTGGATGATTACAATGAAACGCTTGGCTTATGACAGATTATTAGAGTGGAAAAATAAAACTGATAGAAAACCTCTTATATTAAATGGGGCTCGCCAGGTTGGAAAGACTTGGATTCTTAAGGAATTTGGCGGCAATGAGTACTCTAACGTAGCATATATAAACTGTGATGAAGTTGAAGAAATGAAAACGCTCTTTTATGACTTTGACACAGAAAGACTAATACGAAGTTTTTCAATTTTGTCAGGTGAGGTTATAAAGCCGGAGGAAACCCTGATTATTTTGGATGAAATACAAGTGGTTCCTTTAGGACTCACATCATTAAAATACTTTTGCGAGAAAGCCTCACAGTATCATATTGTGGTTGCCGGTAGTTTGCTTGGTATTGGTTTACATGAGGGTACAGGTTTTCCTGTTGGAAAAGTAGATGAAATAAACTTATATCCCTTATCTTTTAAAGAATATTTGATGGCTCTTGGCAAGGATGTTCTTATTTCCAGTATGGAAGAACATAGATGGAATGAAATGTCTTCTTTTAGCATGACATTTACTGAATTACTGCGCCAGTATTACTATGTGGGTGGGATGCCCGAAGTGGTAAAATCATATATAGAAAAGCAGGATGTTTTTGAAGTCAGGAGCATTCAAAAACAGATATTGGCTGATTATAAGCGTGATTTTTCAAAGCACATTCCATCCGAACTATTACCCAAGGTAAATATGGTGTGGGATTCTATTCCTGCTCAGTTAGCAAAAGAAAATAAGAAATTTATATATAGTGCCATAAAAAAGGGTGGAAGAGCAAAAGAATTTGAAAATGCGATTCAATGGCTGATTGATGCAGGACTTGTATATAAGGTTTTAAGAGTTTCAAAAGTTGAAAAGCCGCTTAAGTTCTATGAAGATTTTGACTCGTTTAAGTTATTTATAGTCGATTTGGGTTTGTTAGGCGCTTTGGTTGATGTTGATTCAAGAGATGTGCTGATAAACAATAATGCATTCAAAGAATATAAAGGTTCTTTTACTGAACAATTTGTTTTGCAGGAATTGAAGGCTCTAGATTGGAAGGTGTACTATCATTCCAGAGAAAGATCTAATCTTGAATTGGATTTTGTCGTTCAAAAAAATCATGTATATCCGCTTGAAGTAAAGGCAGAAGAGAACCTAAAATCAAAGAGTTTAAAAACGATTTACGATAGTAATAATGAACTAAAACCGGTTAGATTTTCAATGGCTGGCTATCGAGAGCAGGACTGGATGGTAAATGTACCCTTGTATCTTGCGACAGAATGGATAAGTGCAGCGGAATAAAGGCGAATCATTATTTGCTGCCTCATTATCTTGTGAATTGAAAAGGTAAGAAAAGCTGAGTATGGAAGTAACCTCATGAGCAGGTAAGTTTTAAGGGTAAATGATATGAATGATGAAATTAAAATGAGCGTTTCTTCAATGACGCGCACAAAGGATAAAAAAGCTTTATATATATTGTTTCAGGATACTAAGAGAATGGCTGAAATTGAGCTCCCTGATTGTAAGGTTATGAGCAATAAGGGGTTCTCGGATGAAGAGATAGCACAATTATTGGATTATGTGGATGCCCAGCGGGATTACATATATTCTTTGGCTAAGGGGCTTAATCCGATAAAAGCAATGATGAAGAATAACAAGAATTAATTGATAATATACAATTCATTTGCATATTTGGTGAGAAAATCCCAACACTAAATCATCCTGTAAAAAAAGATGATTTTTTATTCGAGATTGAAGAAGTGGTAGTTTTTGATGATATTTCAGATTTGAATATTCTTGTTTGAAATCTTGAAAAAATGACTGATGAAGAGAAGAGAACTGGATTTTCTGTATTACAAAAGTATACCTTTTGAACAGCCTTATTATAATCATGAGATCCTACTTGGAAAGAGTAGGATTTTATTTATTTCGCAAAAATGAATATTGTTTCAAAATGCGAAATGGGATATAATTGTGATGAGGTGAAAAATTTGAAACTAATACAAAGAGATAATTATTTAAACAGGCTTTATGCCGTAAAGGATGTCCCTGATATAAAGGTGATTACCGGGGTTAGACGAAGTGGAAAATCAAAATTGATGGATTCATTCATTGAGATGATTTCTGCGGATTCTGTTAATATCGTTCATATTAACCTTAATATGAAAAAGTATGAGCGTCTGTTAAATCCCGATAATTTGTACAAGTACATCGAAGAAAAACATGATTCGCAAAGAGAAAACTATCTTTTCGTAGATGAAATTCAATTGTGCAAAGGCTTTGAGAGGGTCATCAACAGCATATATGAAGAAGAACTGTATAATATTTTTCTTACAGGTTCAAATGCATTTCTGCTATCCAGCGATCTTGCAACATTGTTTGGAGGTAGAGTATGCGAAATAAGTATGTATCCATTTTCTTTTTCTGAATATTTGAAATACTATCCATCAATGCTGATAGATGAATCTTTTGATGACTATGTTAAAAGGGGAGGAATGTCCGGATCATATCTCTATAAATCTGATGATGATGCTAGGAGATATGTAAAAGGAATCTATCGTGCTACGATTGTTAAGGACATAATTACAAAATTCAAGGTTGGAAATGAGGATCTTCTTTTAATGATCGGTAATTTCCTGATGGATAATGTTGGAAATCAGACGTCGATAAGGAACGTTGCATCAAAACTCACATCCGGTACATATAAAACCAATGATAAAACAGTGGGATCTTATATAGATTATTATTGCAAATCCTTTTTGTTTTACCCAATACAAAGATATGATATCAAAGGCAAAAGGTACCTCGAATCAGATAAGAAGTATTACCTTTCTGATCTGTCTTTCAGATTTTCAGAATTAGGGACAAAAAATGCAGATTACGGACATTTGTACGAAAATTTAGTTGCAATAGAACTGCTGCGGCGTGGCTACGAGATTTATGTAGGTAAACTCTATGATAAGGAGGTAGACTTTGTAGCTATCAAGGATGGTACAAAGACCTACATTCAAGTCTCTGATGACATATCAAGAGAAGAAACCTTCCAAAGAGAAGTGAAGCCCTTGCTTAGTATAAAAGATGCATATCCCAAATTGCTTATAGCCAGAACAAAACATGAAGAAAGTCAGCATGAAGGGATAAGGATTATCGATATAGCAAGGTGGCTTAGCAATTCGCAAATTTAATAAAAGTTGATAAATGCGAAATGAATACTAAGGTGTTCTAAAGAAAAAACATGCTCTCATCAAAGAGCATTAATGAGGATGATTACGTGAAGAAAAGCCTTCATATGATCCACAGAATAATATCCGGCGCTTATCATGACAGATGCCGTCTGGAGGGTTAATGATGTGGCAGCACTATATAACGCGATGGATTAAGGCGGGGCGAAGCCGCAATATCTTATAACCATCGGATTTAAATACGATGTCGACGGATGGGATAGCGAAGTCAGAGCAGGTTCTTGGCGGGAGAGCTGACAGCAAAAAGAGATAGAAAGGATAATGAAATAGGATATGGAGCTTTTTAATGGGAGACCGAAAAATACAGAGGGAAGACTGCAAAGAGAGGTAAGGACATATGATTTCCTTGATAATCTTGGGATAGAGTATAAGCGGACAGATCATGAGCCTGCTAACAATATGGAGGCATGCTGAGCATCATGGGGCTGATGAATGATAAAGACCATAAGGTGAAACTTCTTATCGACGAGGATGTACTTGCCGGTGAAGAACTGGGCTGCCATCCTTGCATCTGCACATCCAGCCTGAAGATGAAGACTGCGGATGTGATCAACAAATTCCTGCCTGCTACGGGACATGAGTACAGAGCTGTACATCTGGTTGGTGAGGATTAAAGATAATCCCCCGAAAAATGCTGACAAAGTATTCGGACAGGATTGAAAAGGTAAAATCCGATGATGAGATAAGGGAAGTTGCAGGAAAGATTCGGGAAACCGGCATAGAATACATCTGCACGGGACATTGTACAAAGGACAGAGCCTTCGGACTGCTCAAAGAGGAGCTTGGGGATATGGTGGAGCAGATGAAGGTTGGATATGAGATTGTGATTTAATGTAGGGGGATGATAAAAAAGGAGGAGCATAACGATGAAAAATCAAAACGATGTTTACAAACTGAGTAACGGTGTAGAAATTCCCTGTATTGGCTTTGGTATGTGGCAGACACCGGATAGTGACGTGGGGGTTAAGGCGGTGAAAAGTGCGATAGCGGCTGGCTACACCCATATTGATACGGCTCAGGCGTACGGGAATGAAGATTGTGTGAGATTGGCGATAAACGAGGCCGGTATCGACAGAAAGAAGCTTTTTATTACCACGAAGCTGACCAATGACAATCACACCTATGATTTGACAATGAGCTCATTTGAGGAGTCATTGCACAAGCTTGGTACTGACTACGTGGATTTGTTTTTGATTCATTGGCCTAATCCATTGCCCATCAGAGATAGGTGGGAAGAGGCAAATGCTGAAACATGGAAGGCGATGGAGGAGCTTTATGACGCAGGAAAAATCCGTGCTATAGGAATAAGCAATTTCAGACAACATCATATTGAAGCCCTTCTTAAAACTGCCAAAATCAAGCCCATGGTCAATCAGATAAGATTGTGTCCAGGTGACACTCAGGACGAGGTGGTGGAATACTGCAGAAATCAGGGAATAGTTCTTGAGGCTTATAGCCCCTTAGGAACAGGAAAGATATTTGATATTCCCCAAATGAAAGAGTTGTCGGATAAATACGGAAAAAGTATAGCTCAGATATGTATTAGATGGAGCCTGCAAAGAGGTTATCTTCCCTTGCCAAAGTCGGTTACACCGTCGAGAATAGAAGAAAATCTTAAGGTGTTTGATTTTGAGCTTGAAGAAGAGGATGTTTCAATGATTGCGGGACTTACTGGCTGTGTTGGCTTCTCAGGAGATCCTGATAATATGCCGTTCTAAGAGAATTTGTTTAATAGAAGAGATAGAGAGGCTGAATGAATCGTTGGATGAAAAAATAGATTATTGATTAGCCAAGAATAACATAGAAACGGAGATAAATATGTATTCAGTTAGACGTGCAACAGAAAATGATATACCTGCAATTTTGGAATTGCTTAAACAGGTAAATAAGGTTCATCATGACGGTAGACCGGATCTCTTCAAATTGGCAACCAAGTATGATGGTGAAGAATTAAAGGCTATCATCGCAAATGAGGAAACTCCTGTGTTTGTCTATGATGATGGTGAGGGACATATCTTGGGGCATGGTTTTTGTATCATGCAGCGACCGGATAATACCAAGCTTCTTACTGATATTCGGACCCTATACATTGATGACATTTGCGTGGACGAGAATGCCCGTGGCAAGCATGTGGGCAAGGCAATATATGATCATATAATAGATTACGCAAGGCAGAAGGGGTGCTATAATGTAACTTTAAATGTATGGACCTGCAATCCCGGTGCCATGAAATTCTACGAAAAGCTCGGACTTGTGCCATACAAGATAGGCATGGAGACCGTGCTTTAAGCGTTGCTGTTATCATGAACAGGATTGGATAGAAAATGGAAATGAAAGAAATAACATACGAAGAGCTCAAACTTTGAGGGTATGGAACTTATCAGACCCTTGTATCTGGTGAGGGAGGCAGATATTAGCGCTTGGCGGGACTACAATGAATTGCATTTTCTCCAGTGTGCCTGCCATTTTACAGACACCTGTACCACCTGTAATGATGATGGAACAACATCCAGCAAACGGCTTGAAACAAAGAAGCTTATTGCGGAACTTAAAAAGACCAATCCATTTATCGAATCCAACATTTTCCGAAGTGTTGAAAATGTAAATCTGGATACCGTCATAGAATATAAAAAAGATGGAATAAGACACAATTTTCTTGATGAATATTAAGGAGGATAAAGATGAATTTTAACACAGACATTTTTGAACAATTTGACAAGAAGTGGGCTTTGCTCACAGCTGGAACTGCCGATAATTTCAATTCCATGACCATTAGCTGGGGTGGCTTGGGAACAATTTGGAACAAGCCCGTGGCAACAGTTTATGTGAGGAAATCAAGGTACACCAAGGAGTTTATGGATACTAACGAATTCTTTACTGTCAGTTTTTATCCCGAAGAAATGAAGAATATCATTGGCGTATATGGTTCCAAGTCAGGTAGGGATATTGACAAGATGCACTACGAGGGCTTGACTTCCAAGGCGGTTGGAGAGAGCGTTTCTTTCGAGGAAGCTATGGTAACTCTGCTTTGCCGTAAGCTTTTTGTTCAGCGCCTTGACGAGGCTAATATGCTTGGAAATATTGCTGATACCTTCTACGGTGATGGAGATTCACACTTTATGTATATTGGTGAGGTTTTTGAGATCCTTTAGTTTAACTGTAGGAGAGTATGAATTTTGATTAGTATTTTGGAGAACAACCATATGAATATTTTGAAGAAAAGCGAAGATGACGATAAAGTAGGCGAGTTTATAAACGTGGCATTTACCGATTATGCCGAGGTAAGCAATGTTGAACTGAATTTTGAGGAGTATTGTTTTGTTGCTGAAAATGATGAGGGCGAGGTGATCGGCGCAATTACGGGAAGGGCTTACTACAACGAAGTCCATATCGGCGATCTGATCATAGATGCAAAATGCAGAGGCCAACGAATAGGCTCACAGCTTGTGAAGGCGGTTGAAGAGGAGTATAATGGCAGAGGCTACACCAAGATCACATTGACCACCTTTGGATTCCAAGCTCCTATATTTTACAAGAAGCTGGGCTATTCCCTGGAATTTGTCAGGAAAGACGAAGACCCTCAATTGTGCAAGTATTTCTATTGTAAGGCTTTATAATTCGGTTCCTTAGAGGTAGCAATTGAAATGGAAATCAGATACCTTCATCCTTCGGATGACAGAAAAGCAATCAGCAAGATATACGAGAGAAGCTGGAAATATGCCTATCGGGACATCATTCCGCAGGAGTTTCTTGATTCCATTCCGGAAGGACAATGGACCAAAAAGCTTGACAATCCGGAATGGTCAACAATGGTATGCGTGGAAAATGGCGAATATGTAGGCACAAGCAGCTTCTGCAAGTCTAGGTTTGAGCAGTTCCCAGAGTCCGGAGAAGTGATCTCAATATACTTTTTGCCTGAGTACATGGGTAAAGGATATGGGAAAAAATTGCTGGAAGCCGTTCTTAAAGAGCTGAAGCAGAGAGGCTTTACGGAAGTATTCCTGTGGGTGCTTGAGGACAATCAAAGGGCGAGAGCCTTCTATGAGAGGTTTGGATTTGAGTGTACCGATGATTATTTGGAGGATTGTATCGGCGGGAAGAAGCTGAGAGAGGTAAGGTATGTTTGTACTATCAGCCGGTGAAATGGGAGCATTTAGCGTGACCGGAATAATAGAAAAAATATGAAAGGTAGATAAGATGATAAAGCAAATAGTTAGAGATCCCTTGTTTTTACAGCAGAAGTCCGAACCGGCGACGGAGGCGGACAAGCAGGTTATAGATGATCTGATGGATACATTAAAGGCAAATACCGACAGATGCGTGGGAATGGCAGCAAATATGATCGGTTCGAAAAAGCAGATTATAGTAGTGGCAGCGGGTCCCATTATATTCCCTATGGTAAATCCGATTATCACGAAAAAAGACGGAAAGTATGAAACCAAAGAAAGCTGCCTGTCTTTGGACGGAGAGAGACCATGTGTCAGATATAAAGAAATCGAAGTAGACTATCTGGATCGTGATTTCAAGCCCCAGCACGGAAAATACACCGGATTCATAGCCCAGATTATTCAGCACGAAATACAGCATTTTAGTGGAGAGCTGATTTGAGAGAGGAAGAAAAATGAGCATTTTGATAAAAGATACCACCCGGGAAGAGCGGGAGCAAATAGTAGCTGAATCAATAGGAAATATCAGCGGTTCCTGTGATGGATGCATGGCAGGAATAGCGGAAATGTATCAGGATTATATTGACGGCAAGAAAGAAATCCGCGAAATCAATATGGAGTTTAGGGCGCATTATGAGTCGGGAATAGACGGGCCGGAAAAGGCTGATTGCGGCTACAAGATGAATTAAAGAGGAAAATGATATGTCAGGACCAAACCCTGAATTGGTAATATCGAATATAGAGAATTTGGTGGTACTCTGTTCTGATCACATCAAGGTTCTTAAGGCATATAGAAAGCGTAGGCCTGTAGCTGTAGAGCTCATTGATGAGAAGATAAGGGACATAAAAGACCTCAAGACCAAGTGGGAGAATACCATGTCAGAGAGGAAGAAAGTGAAGAATATGTGTGAGGTTCTTGATAAGGTAGAAGCAAGAGGAGAAGCGAGAGGAAAAGCAATTGGAAGAGTCAGGGCTTTGTATTATGATGCTGATTTTTCGATAGATGAGATAGTGAAGAAGACTGAGCTAAGTGCGGAGGAGATAGAAGAGATGATTGCGTTGGATGATGAAGAATGATGATATTCTGTTTGTATTGTGAATTTGAATGTGCCTGATCCTGAAAAAATCTGCAACAGGGACGTGGTATAGTATTTTAAAGTCCTAATTAATAATCTATAATTGGGAGGGGATATACAATCCGGACCGGGTAAGAAAGTGTGATTCTTATTCGGTTTTTTCTTTGAAAATCTATCGGAAAAACATAACACATGCTCCATTATCACAGATAGAACGAGCGTCTGCTTTTGGGTTTAGGAATACACTATATTCGGGAAAATCCGGGTTGTATTTAAAGAATTGGTTAAGTATAATAAAAGATAGAAGACATCTTCGAGTTAGGTGTTGAAGAATAACTAAAGGTTTTGAGATTGGAGTTATCGCTGATGCGTATATGGTTATTCAAAAGCATGATAAGATCATACTTCGTAGCTATCATAGCAATGATGGCTACGTTATTTGTGTCTTTTGATCTATGCATTTCTAAAGCTACTGTCCCCGATCAGGGTGTCACATGGTCTTTTGACAATGGAACGCTGACTATCAGTGGCACAGGTGCCATGGAGGATTATTATCTTAAAACTGCTCCCTGGTTTTCGAGTGAATCGTTTGCTGAGGGTGATATCAAATCCGTCGTGATCAACGACGGCATCACCTATATCGGAAGATGTGCCTTTATGCAGCTTACCGGTGTTGAGAGCATAAAGCTACCTACATCTCTTCAGGTGATCGGAGAGAACGCCTTTGCGAATTGTTCGTCCTTGAAGACTGTAGATTTCCCTTCGGAACTCACAAAGATTTCTTCCGGAGCATTTTCAGATTGCACCTCTCTAACAGAACTCAAATTACCTGATAACATTGAGATTATTGAAATGTGTTGCTTTCAAGGCTGTACATCGCTTATCCAATGTGAGATATCAAAAGGTATTAGTAAGATACCGAGCTATGCTTTTGAGACCTGCAAGGCATTAACAGATATCACTATTCCTGAAGGCGTTACCGAAATAGAGCCTGCTGCCTTTGCATTTTGCGAAAGTCTTAAAAGAGTAACCTTGCCGTCAACACTTGAAACTCTTGGAAGCCGTAAGTCCAGCTATGCTTACGCCGGAGCTTTCCATGGCTGCAAGAACCTTGAAGCTGTCAATCTGCCCGATAGACTTAAGCTTATCGGAGAAAGTGCATTTATGGGAACAAATCTTAAGGGCAAGCTTTCGATACCTGAAGGGGTTGAGACTATATGTTACGGAGCTTTTACAACCCTTGATCCTATGGAAGGTATAGTATTACCTGAGAGTCTGACAGATATTGAGGATTATTTTATCAATTCAAAGACAGTGGTTTACTGCTCAAATGATCCTCAGGTCGAATATTGCAAAAAGATGTACTATAGCTATGTTGATACAAGAATACCGCCTACAGAGGAGAATACCGGAAGTGATGACCCGACAAAAGAAGATGGATCTACGGAGGGGAATTCCACCCATGAAGCTTTAGCTGGCGAGACTGTATCAGATAAAGAGAAGGATCAGCAAGAAGATAGTATAACTGATACAGACGGCAAAGGGCAGATAGAGGATAACGCAACTGAAACACCGGAAGCCTCAGATGTTGCGAATAATACAAGTGTTGAACAAAACGTGACAGATAATGACATGCTTCCTGAGAATAAGGCGTCAGAAAATGCGTCCAACGGATCCAGTTCAGAATCCGAGACCAAAACATCTGCTGATCCCGCAACTATCCCCCAAACTACAGATGTCCCCACTAATGCAAAGAAAAAGCTTGAAAAGATCACTGGTTTTTCATGTTTACTTAACGAGGATCTCACCGTGGATCTCAAGTGGAAAAGATCTAAAACAGCCGGTGGCTACGAGCTGATGAGAAGTACAAAGAAGAATTCCGGTTACAAGAGACTCACAGTTTTAAAGAATCCTAAAAGTACATCTTTTACTGACAGGAAAGCGAAATCTGGTAAGACCTATTATTACAGGATCAGAGCTGTAGATGGTGACAGGACGGGTGCATTCTCTTCGATAAGGTCTGTGAAGCTTCCCTGGCTTATTACGCCCACATTTACTCTCAATAAGGGCAGGACTGCCACAGGTGGAAAATGTGTCGAATTGAAGCTTGAAAAATATCAGGGCACGGGGTTGGAGGTCTATGTCAGTCTAAACGGCGGTTCTTTTAGAAAGCTTCGACTCGAGGACAACAGGATCTCAAAGCTTGGTGACCGGATAAAGCTTTCCTACAGCAAGAAGGCTCAGCTATATTCCTTCAAGCTTCGAACCTTCAAGAAGGTGGGCAAAACCACGAAAAAAAGCAATTACTCAAGGATGATAAAGATCAGAACATAGCCATGAACGTAAAAGGTGTTAAGCTTAAGGACAAGTATATATTAGAGAAAGTATTGGGTTCCGGAGGATTCGGCGTCACATATCTTGGCAAGAATCTTGTCCTTGATATTCCTGTCGCGGTCAAGGAATTCTATCCGGAGAAACTTGTAAACAGAGAATCTGATGAAGGGCTTTTAGTTGTCTGCAAGGATGAGTACAGAGATGATTTTAAGAAGGGTATAGAAGCTTTTTTAAATGAAGCGAGGATACTTGCCGGCTTCAATAATCTGGACGGTGTGGTGGATGTATATGACTATTTCGAGGAGAATCATACGGCCTATATAGTCATGGAATATATAGACGGTATTTCGGTTAAGGCTTATATCAAAAAGCACGGTTACATGGAAAGCGGTCAGGTTCTTGATCAGATGAAGCCCATTGTCAAAGCATTGGTGAAGATCCATGAGAAGGGATTGGTCCATCGGGATATCAGCGCCGACAATATAATATATGGGAAGGATGGCAGGCTCAAGCTTATCGATTTTGGTGCGGCCAGAAAGAATAACATAGAGCAGAAGACTATTACCGTGATCTACAAGAATGGTTTTTCCGCACCTGAGCAGTATATGTCTCACGGAGCCATAGGCGCTTATACGGATATCTATTCTCTTGGAGCTACATTTTACTATATGTTGACAGGTGAGGTTCCTGTGGAATCAGTTGGCAGGGTGGTGGATGATAACCTGAAGCCCTTGTCAGCCTATACCGGTATTGATCTTACCGGGACTCAGATATCAGCCATAGAGAAGGCTATGAATATAAAGAGTGAGGACAGGTTTCAACAGGTGAGCGAGTTATTTGATGCGCTCTATGAGGAGCCCATAGAACACGTCAATGCCCTTCATGACAGTGAGACATTTTTATTCGAAGATAATGAGGTAAAGGATCATACATCAAAAAGCATCTTTACAAGATCATTTATCAGAAGGGAACTTGAAAAAGAAAGAAGATCGTCCGGTTTTAGGGTGAAGAAAGCATGGATATACTTGATCATACTTCTTGTTCTGTTATGTTTAGGCGCTATCGCTTTTTTATACAGGGATCAATTAGATAAAACCGGAGAAGAAACGATTGTTGTGACTGAGGTTTCTACCACAGAAGCAAGCACTGAAGTGGTCACTGAAGCAAGCACTGAAGCGGTCACTGAAGCAAGCACAGAAGCGGTCACTGAAGCAACCACTGAAGCAATTACGGAAGCGGTCACTGGATCGATCGAGATGACAACGACTGAAGGGGTAATGACCGAGAAAAAAACGACTGAAGAAAAAACCACTAAAACAGAAGTCTCTACAGAAAAAAAGACATCGGTAAAGAGTAAGTCTGAAAAGACTACTGATAAAAAATCAACCACCAAGGAAAAGAATACAAAAAAACGAAAGGATGATACAGCAGGGGATCTGGATGACCTGTTTGATTGATTATGGAACACACAGAACGCTATGAATACAAGAGAATATTGAATGAACCGAGTGGAGTGGATGACAGATTCAGATTTGCTGATTTTTTAACGAGAAGATGGTGTGCGGTATCTGAGATCGATGTTATTGATGAAGAGTTAAGGAACACAGCCTACAAGCGATTTTTAAAAGCCATCAAGATAAAACGTCTTGTAAAGTATTCTATCATAAAGCAGTATTTTGGTATCAGAAGTTTGTCTGTTCCCAACAGAAGGAGAGTGATAGAGCTTGCGTTTGCTCTCATGCTTGATGCATCGGAAGCAGAGAGCTACCTTAAGGACGGCTTGCGTGATACCGGCTTTATCTTTAGTGATCATGAAGAATTTCTTGCCATGTATTGCCTTGACAGGCATCTGCCCATATCAGAATGGCAATCTATGGTCAAGGTATTTGAACGACATATAGATGATGATACCGTGATCCAGAAAAGATCAAATACTGCAGAGCTAAAGAACTTATATGAACGTATTGCGATGAAGCCTCAGGAGGAGTTTTTATCGGAGATGTTAAAACAAGTCGGTATGTTCAAGGGCTATAGCAAGACTGCGTTAAATACCCTGATCGATCTGAAAGAGAGACTCTTCGAGATCAGAAGAGAGGATGCCAAGAAGATGCTTGAGCTAAAGCTTTCCGAAACCGGCTATAAAAAATGGATCGCAGAGCATCCCAAGAAAGGTGAGTCCGATAGCTCTTCGATCATGAGATACCTTCGCTACGATAAGATGCGAAAAAATCCGGATGTTTCAACGGAATTAAGAAATGTGCTCCTTACTGATTATTGGATAGCTTATTCATCTAAGGACAAGAACAAGGATCTTCTTGAAGAACTCTACGGAGTAGAAAAAGAGAAGCTTCCGGGACTTAGAAAGCGCATTGCCATAAAGAATGATGCCCTCGGAATGAATATAAGACTTATGACAGATAAGTATCTTTCGGATCTATTAAGGATAGCTGTGTTGTCGGAGAAGGAGATCAGGCTCAGATCCGCTGTTTCCAGACTTGAAGCTATGGATATGAATGCACAATTGCCATCGGAGTACCGATATTTGCTGGAGAATGAAAAGCCTGTGAAGGTTTTTGAAGCACTAAAGCTTCTTAATGGAAGCCTTGATGATCTGGCGGGAAGAAGGCATGTGATCGGGCGTAATGATCTGCTGCCGCTTATCCATTATGTTGTGATGAAGACTGAGCCCAACAGGGATTTTTTCATCAGCTACTCCAACCAGCTTCTTCTAAAATGTGACATGCCCCTGATCAATGAAGGCTATGCTCTGGACAGGCTGCTTATCAATTCGTTTGGTGCAGAGGATTACTATTACTTTGCTGAGATACTTGAAATGCTTGAATAAAATGTTGAATTACCCTCATTTTCTTGTTGACGGATAAATATTTTGTGCTATAATAGATTTTGTGCTTTTTAGAAATACCCAAGAACAGTTGTATTTAAAAGTGCAATATACAACTGAAGGGAGGTTAGGGTTTTAGATGTCAAATGTTATCGTAAAAGAGAACGAGACTTTAGACAGTGCTCTCAGGAGATTCAAGAGAAATTGTCAGAAGGCTGGTATCCAGCAGGAGATCAGAAAGAGAGAGCATTATGAGAAGCCGTCAGTAAGACGCAAGAAGAAGTCTGAAGCGGCAAGAAAGAGAAAGTATAAGTAAGAAGTACAAATAAGGGTGAACTTGATAGTTCACCCTTTTCTACTGTTTGGAAAGAGGAATGTATGAGCTTAACAGATGAGAATGTTGCAAGCAGCCTGATGCAAAATGTCTTTGGACAATATGATATGAATATAAAGAAGCTTGAAAAGGCACTTAAGGTCACTGTGGATTATAGGAATGACAAGCTTTCCGTAAGCGGTGAGAAGCTTGCTGTCTATCGGGCGAAAAAGGTTATAAATGAACTGGTCAATCTTGCAGCAAACGGAACAGTGATAACTGAACAGAATGTGGATTATGCCATAGCTATGACTGAGGAGAATAAGCCTGCTAAAGATGAGCCTGATAAGGATGACAGCCTTGCGGAGCTTGATAAGGAGATCATCTGTCACACGGTATATGGTAAACCCTTAAAGCCCAAGACCTTCGGACAACGTTCTTATGTTGAGAGCATAAAAAAGAAGATGATCGTATTTGGCGTGGGCCCTGCGGGAACAGGTAAGACCTATCTTGCCATGGCTCTTGCTATTTCAGCCTTCAAAGCCGGAGAGGTTGGACGCATCATCCTTACAAGACCTGCCATAGAGGCCGGTGAGAAGCTTGGCTTTTTGCCCGGAGATCTTCAGAGTAAGGTAGACCCTTACCTGAGACCGCTGTATGACGCCCTCTACGAGATCATGGGCGCTGATACCTTTATGAAGAATATGGAGAAGGGACTTATCGAGGTTGCCCCTCTTGCATATATGAGAGGTCGTACCCTTGACAATGCATTCATTATTCTTGACGAGGCTCAGAATACAACCCCAGCTCAGATGAAGATGTTCCTTACCCGTATTGGCTTTGGCTCAAAGGCTGTGATCACCGGCGATCTGACGCAGAAGGATATTCCCAAGGATCAGACAAGCGGACTTGATGAAGCCTTGAAGGTTCTTAATACCATTGATGATATAGGTATCTGTACTCTGACCAACAAGGATGTGGTTAGACATCCCCTGGTGCAGAAAATCGTGACGGCTTATGACGAATATGAAGCAAGACAAAAAAAGCCTCATGATAAGAATCAAAAGGGCGGTAAAAGGTAGGTCTTTGCAAAGTTTTTTGTTGATATATTGTATCTAATGTTGTACAATGGTACAAGATATTGTTTTTGGAGGCTCTTATGTCTGTTTTTATCGAGAGTGAAATTGATAAGAAAATCTGTGATGATCAGGATGACATTATAAGGTCCGTCATTGCTGAAGCACTTATATTTGTTTCCTGCCCCTATGACTGCGAGGTCAATGTGACTCTTGTAGATGATGAAAGGATCAGGGAGTTAAACAATGAGTTTAGGAATATCGATTCTTCCACAGATGTTCTTTCATTTCCTATGATAGACTTTGAGACTGCCGGAGATTTCTCCGTATGCGAATCTGATCCCGCTGATTATTTCACCGGAGAGGATGGAGAGCTTATGCTTGGTGATATAGTGATATCGGTTGATCATGTTTTTGCACAAGCAGAGGAATACGGGCATTCGGTAAAAAGAGAGCTTGCTTTTTTGGTGGCACATAGCATGCTTCATCTATCAGGCTACGATCATATAGATGATGATGAGAGGTTAGAGATGGAGAGGATGCAGGATGAGATACTGCAAAATGCCGGATATACCAGAGACATATAATTACTTGCATATCAAGCTTTTTTATAAAAGCTAGTTTCTTTTATTAATATTCATAGTTATCAATACAGAGTGGACATATCTGTTCATTGCTGTATCAAATAGAATCAATTAAGAGGTGTTAATTATGAGAAGATTTAAAAAGACAGTTTTATCTGTTGCTCTTGTTGCTACAGCGCTTGCTTCACTTACCGCCTGCGGTAAAAAGAAGGAAGAGGAGACAACAGCAGAGACTACAACAGAGGCTATTATTACAGCTGAAGAGACTACAACAGAGGAAGAGACGGAAGAACCCGGACATGAGAACGAGTACAAGAATCCTCTGACAGGTGAGTGGATGGATAAGAGCTTTGAGAACCAGAGACCTATAGCTGTTATGATCAACAATGTAAGACCTGCTATTCCTCAATCAGGTATCGGAAAAGCTGATATCATCTACGAGTGTATAGTAGAGGGTGGAATCACCAGACTTATGGCAGTAATTACTGATTATAATGATATCAAAAAGCTTGGCTCTCTTCGTTCAGCAAGACATTATTATGTAAAGCTTGCCAATGAGCTTGATGCTATCTATGTTCATGCAGGACATTCAACCTATGCGGTAACAGAGATTGCCAATTCAAAGATCGATCATATCGATGCGGTAGATGGTATCGGTGGAGACTGGACATTTAGAACCGAGGATAGAAAGGCTCCTCACAATACATTCTCTGATTCAGAGAGGATCAAGAAGGCGTTTGAGAGATGCAAATATACTCTCACACATAATGAGAAATTCGACAAAAAGAAATTCATGTTCAACACTGAGGATACTGAGATTGAAGATGGATCACCCGCTCTTAGGATTGAGACTCGTTTCAACAATGACAGACATCCCTACTTTGTTTACAATTCAGAGGATAAGCTGTATTACAGATGGCAGTATAATGATAAGCATATAGATGATCAGACCAATGAGCAGCTTAAGTTCAAGAACATACTGATCCAGTTTGCTACATATTCTCAGTTAGATCCCAAGAAGGATCTTCAGGAGATCAAGCTTGTAGGTTCAGGTGAGGGACTCTATGCTACAGATGGTAAGATCATGAACATCACCTGGAAGAAGGATGCGGATTCAGGTGTGACCAAGTATTATAAGGCTGATGGTTCTCAGCTTAAGATGAATCCCGGTAAGACCTTCATCACCATCTTCAAGGACAGCAATAAGCAGGGCATAAGAGTGAGCGAGACTACTGAAGAGGCTACTACAGAGGCAGCATCAACTGAAGCAGCATCTACAGAGGCAGCACAGTAAGTCATAAAATGAGATTTAGCCGCAACTTATCCGGCGATAAACGGATGGTTGCGGCTCTTTTAAGGAGAAGGGTATGAAAGAAAAGAAGCCTCTCGTGGTTTTGACCGGACCCACGGCAGTTGGAAAGACTGACCTTTCAATAGAACTTGCAAAAAGAATAAATGGTGAGATGATATCGGCTGATTCTATGCAGGTATATCGGGGGATGGATATTGGAACGGCGAAGATCATGCCTAATGAGATGCAGGGAATAAAGCATTATCTGATCGATATTCTCGATCCTGATGAAGAATTTGATGTGTCATTATTTAAAAGGCTTTCTATGGAAGCTTGTGATGATATACTAAAAAACGGTAAGCTTCCCATAGTTGTGGGTGGTACAGGATTTTATATACAAGCCCTATTAAAGAATGTTGATTTTTCAGAGGGCAGCGGTTCTGACGAAGAATACAGAAAAGAGCTGAGTGACAAGCTGGCAAATGAAGGTGTTGATGCTCTCTATGATATGCTAAAGACGGTTGATCCCGAAGCATGTCTTACCATACATAAAAACAATACAAAGCGTGTGATAAGAGCTTTAGAATATCATCATTTGACCGGTGAGAAGATATCGGAACACAACAAGAGAGAAAGTGAGAAGGAATCACCCTTTAATTATGCGTATTTTGTACTCAACAATGACAGAGATATCCTTTATGAAAGGATAGATAAAAGGATTGATATCATGATGGAACAAGGACTTTTAGAAGAGGTTAAAGCGCTTCATGAAAAGGGATATAAAAGAGGCATGGTATCTATGGAGGGACTGGGATACAAAGAGATACTTCAATATCTGGACGGAGAGATTTCCCTTTATGAAGCAATCTATATTTTAAAAAGGGATACCAGACATTTTGCCAAGAGACAGCTTACCTGGTTTAGAAGAGAAAAAGATGTGATCATGATCGATAAACAAAAATATAAGGATGACGAAGCTATACTTGAATATATGTTATCTGTTCTTCGTGAGAAGAAAATAATAAAGTGAATGAAATAAATACATCATGAATTGAAAGGGAATAAACGATGAAAGATATGTATGCTGAATTCGGTATCAGCGAAAAGGTAATAGAGTATTGCAACAGTAAAGAAGCACTTATCAAAGATCGATTTGATGAGATAGACAGAGTGTGCGAATACAATCAGATGAAGGTTATAAGAGCCATGCAAAAAAACAGGCTTGGAGAGGCTCATTTTGCGGGAACAACAGGCTATGGCTATAATGATATAGGTCGTGATTGTTTAGAGTCTATATATGCGGATTGCTTTAGAACTGAGGCGGCTTTGGTGCGTGCTCAGATCACCTGCGGAACCCATGCATTAGCTACAGCGCTTTTTGGAAACTTAAGACCCGGTGACGAGCTTTTGGCGCCGGCGGGAAAGCCTTATGATACTTTAGAAGAGGTGATCGGGATCAGACCTTCGAGAGGATCTCTTAAGGAATATGGTGTAAGCTACAGACAGGTTGATCTTCTTAGTGACGGAGGCTTTGACTATCCTGCCATAAAGGAAGCCATAAATGAAAAGACTAAGCTTATCGCAATACAGCGATCAAAGGGTTATCAGACCAGGCCTACATTTTCGGTTGATAAGATAGGGAAGCTGATAGCCTTTATCCGTGAGATAAAGCCTGAGGTCACCATTATGGTGGACAACTGCTATGGCGAATTCGTAGAGGAAAAGGAGCCCTCTGAGGTTGGGGCTGATATGGTGGTCGGTTCTTTGATAAAGAATCCCGGTGGAGGACTTGCTCCTATCGGCGGATATATCTGTGGTACAAAGGAATGTATTGAAAATGCCGCAGTCAGACTTACCACTCCCGGACTTGGTGCCGAGGTAGGAGCATCTCTCGGCATCACACACACTCTTTTACAGGGACTATTTCAGGCTCCACAGGTGGTTGCAGGTGCATTAAAGGGCGCCATACTTGCGGCAAATATTTACGAGTCATTAGGCTTTAGCTGTGTTCCTGATTCTAAGGAAAGTAGGCATGATATCATACAGGCTATCACCTTTGGAACCGCTGAAAGAGTAGTTGCATTCTGCGAGGGTATTCAGGCTGCAGCACCTGTAGACAGCTTTGTGGTTCCTGAGCCCTGGGCTATGCCGGGTTATGATTCCGATGTCATCATGGCGGCAGGTGCATTTATCTCTGGCTCATCTATAGAGCTTTCAGCAGACGCTCCAATAAAGCCTCCCTATGCGGTATATTTCCAGGGGGGCCTTACATATTACCACGCAAAGCTTGGAATGATGATGTCATTACAGAAAATGGTGGATAAAAACCTTATATCGTGGTAAAATAATGGTTTGGAAACAGCTTAAACGATAGTATTTCATAAAGCCTCTCTTTTTACGGAGAAAAAGGAGGTAAATGTATGAAGGATTCTATCAAGATGATGCCGGAAGGTGAAAGACCTTATGAGAAGTACGAAAGATACGGCGTCAAATCACTATCGGATGCGGAGCTTTTGGCAGTGATCATAAAAAGCGGAGCAGACGGAATGAACTCTGTAGATGTGGCAAAGGAGATACTTAAACTCCTGCCTGCAAGAAGCAATCTTACAGCCCTCAATTACCTAAGCGATGAACAGCTTATGGAGATTAAGGGTATCGGAAGGGTGAAGGCGATACAATTAAAATGTGTTGCAGAGCTTTCCAAAAGGATGGCGAGAACCGGATCAATGGAGAGGATAAGCTTCAAGAATGCGGATTCCATTGCGGAATATTTTATGGAGCATATGCGTTATTTAACGAGAGAAGAAGTGCATGCTATGTTCTTTGATTCGAAGCAGATGTTTATTGCAGAGGTAAAGCTTTTTGAGGGAACCATCAATGCTTCACTTTCATCTCCAAGGGAGATTCTTGTGGAGGCGCTAAAGCGTGATGCTGTTTCACTCATAGTATGCCATAATCATCCCTCCGGTGATCCATCTCCTTCAAAGGAGGATGCGAAATTCACATTCAAGCTAAATAAAGCCTGCGAAGAGGTTGGATTAAAGCTTTGGGATCATATAGTAATTGGTGACAGGACGTATGTAAGCTTCAGAGAAAGAGGATTTTTTAGTTGAAATTTAAAGCAAAAAGAGTGGGGTTACCCCCAAGGATCACAATGTTCATAATGACCGGTGTTTGTCTTTTGCTCCTTCTTTTATCGCTTTTGTTTAAAGACAAGTTGGTGCCGCTAAAGGTTGTAAGTGGCTCGGTTGTTGTGCCTATGCAAAAGGTCATCAACTCTGTCGGAACCTATGTAAAAGACAAGCATGATATGATAGAGGAATTGAGAAATCTGCAGACAGAGAATGTCGAGTTAAAGGAACAGCTGGCCAACTATAAGACTGAGGCCAAGGAGCATCAGCAGGATATGTATGAGCTGGACAGGTTAAGACAGCTTTTTGAGCTTTCAGAGACTTATCCTGATTATGATATGATAGGTGCGAGAGTTATTTCAAAGGAAGCAGGTAATTGGTTTTCAACTTTTGTCATAGACAAAGGCACCGATGACGGTATAGATGTGGATTGTAACGTGATGTCCGGCTATGGTTTGGTGGGTATTGTTATAGAGACCGGTACCAATTGGGCAAGAGTACGTTCTATTGTTGACGATACCAGCAATGTAAGCGCCATGTTCATCAACAATGAGGAATTTTGTACTGTAGCAGGAAATCTTGCAACTCTCAATGAAGGCTATATTGATGTAAAATATATAGACAAGGATGCGGATGTAAGTATAGGTGATGAAATAGTTACATCCTACATAAGCGACAAATATTTCCCGAAGATAACCATCGGTTATGTTGAATCTATTACACCGGATGCCAACAATCTGACGAAGTCTGCAAGACTCACTCCTGTAGTTGATTTTTCAAATATACAGGAAGTGCTTGTGATCAAAAAAGTAAAGCAGACTGTTGATTAACAGCTGAATAGCTTATTAATAGACTATTGGAGTTTAATTGTGTTAAGAGCGATAGTTCTTGGTTTTCTAATATTGATATTATATCTGTTTCAGACTGCATTGTTTCCATTTTTTGAATTGGGCGGAGTAGTTCCCAACCTTCTTCTTGTGATCACCGTAAGCTTTGGACTTATGCGTGGCAGGAAGGAGGGCCTTTTTGTGGGCTTTTTTTGCGGCCTTTTGATAGATATATTCTCAGGCTTTGCTCTTGGCCCTTACGCACTCCTCTATATGTATCTAGGTTATATCAATGGTTTTTTTCACAGACTGTATTATGTGGAGGATGTGCTTCTTCCTATCATCATGGTTGCGGTAAATGACTTTTTTTACAGCACTGTAGTATATATCGTTTTTTATCTCATGAGAAACAGACTTGACTATGGGAAGTATTTTATGGAGATAATCATTCCCGAGATGATCTATACCATGCTTGCTACCCTTGTTCTTTATAGGATTCTCATGAAGGTAAACAAAGCATTGAAGGTTTACGAGGAAAGGGGTGATCTCTGATGGCTGAAGAACTTCTTGAAGCCATAAAGGAGAGGATAAAAGCATATATTACTCACCGACTTTTTATCGTATCGATCGTTATGATCGTTCTTTTTGCTGTGCTTGTAAAAAGACTATTTAAGCTTCAGATCATAGAGGGTGAGGAGCATATGAAGAACTTCACCTATAAGATCGAGAGAAGTCTTCCCATAGATGCCTCAAGAGGAAATATCTATGATAGCAACGGCAATATTCTTGCGTACAATAAGCTGGTTTATTCCGTGACCTTTGGCAATTCTGCCGCTCTTTCGTCTGCTGTATCTAAACAAAAAACCACAGAAAATGAGCTTAAGAACAGGGTGGTATATGAGACCTTAAAGGTTCTTGAAAAGAATGGGGATCATATTGTCAATGATTTCAATATCAAGCTCAACGATAAAGGTGGTCTCGAATACAAGATAGAGGGACAGACTCTAAAGCGTTTTATTGCCGATGTATATGCTGTCAACAAATATGACGAGCTTGATGTGATAAAAAAGAATTCCTCAGCAGAGGAGCTTTTTGAGTATATGTGCAGTAAAAAACTTTTTGATGTGGACGAGAGTTATACAAAGGAAGAGGCTTTGGACATAGTTGCTGTCAGATATAAGCTTTGGCTTAATCGCTTTCAGCAATATGTTCCCGTAAAGGTAGCCCTTGATGTAAGCAAGAAATCCATGGCAGAGATTCTTGAGAGAAAGAATGAGCTTCTGGGCATGGATATCATCGTCGATTCCATCAGGCAATACAATGATTCGAAGTATTTTGCACATATCATAGGCTATATCGGTAGTATTTCCTCAGATGAGATGGAAGAGGTGAATGCCGAGCTTGAAGATGATGAAAAATATGTCAACAGCGATAAGATAGGAAAAGCCGGTATCGAGAAGGAGATGGAGGCCGAGCTTCGCGGTAGGAAGGGTATCCGAAAGCTATATGTAGACAATCTCGGTAGAGTACTTGAGACTATAGATGTGGACGAGGCTACCTCAGGAAATGATATTCATTTGAGTATAGATTCGGATCTCCAAAAATATATTTATCACGCAATAGAAAAAGAGCTCGCGGGTATCATCCTTGCTAATCTCACTCCGGGAACCGAGGACAAGACCGAAAAGGGAGAAGTTTTGATCCCTATACATAAGGCTTATTTTGCACTTTTTAATAACAATGTACTGAGCCTTTCTCACATGAATTCTGAGGATGCATCGGCTGCTGAGAAAAGCTGTTACAAAAAGATAATGAATGAGACCGACCGTGCGATAAATAAGATTTCGGGAGAGCTAAAAGGTGGTAACACGCCTATAGAGACTCTTACTGATGCTATGAAAAAGGCAATGTATTATATTCATGATCTTGTTGCTGACAAGGGTATCATCGATTATTCGGTAGTAGATTCAAAAGAAGATGTGGCAAAGGATTATAAGGCGGATAAGAATTCTCTTGGAGAACTCCTTAGAGTAGTAGTGACAAAAGGAGGACTCAATATGGAATCCTTTGAGATAAATACTGATTATTACACCTCTGAAGAGCTTTATGATATGCTTGTGGATCGTGTCATTGAGATGCTTAAGGACGATGATGAATTTCAAAAGATCATTATAGAGGACATGGTAAAGAATCAGACCATTACCAATATTTCAATTGCAGGTATTCTCTATGATCAGAATATTCTTAATCGCGAGAAGGATAGTGACTATACACTTCTTCACAACGGAACATATTCAGGTTATGAATTTATGAGAGCTAAGATAGAAAAGCTTGAGCTTACACCAGCTCAGCTAGGACTTGATCCTTGCTCCGGTTCTGTTGTCGTCACTGATGTCAATACAGGAAAGGTAAAAGCGATAGTATCTTACCCGAGTTATGACAACAATATGCTTACCAATTCTATAAATGCTGATTATTACAATATGATGCTTACGGATAAGACGACTCCTTTATATAGCCGCGCAACTCAACAGCGAACAGCTCCAGGTTCAACCTTTAAGATGGTAACCACTACGGCTGCCGTTTCGGAAGGAAAGCTTGGAGTAAATGAGAAGATACAGACTCTCGGTATGTTTGACAAGATAGTCAATCCGGCAAAGTGTTGGATATACAGAGATGATCACAGAACTCACGGAACTATCGATATAGAGGCGGCGCTTGAAAATTCCTGCAACTATTTCTACTATGAATGTGGCTATAGATTGTCCTGCAAGAATTCAAAGGATGATTACAATGATGCAAGGGGACTTGAGAAGCTTACTGAATATGCCAGGATGTTCGGACTTGGAGACAAGTCGGGGATAGAGATGGCGGAGTCTGAGCCGAAGATATCGGACACAGATGCTGTCCGTTCGGCCATCGGTCAGGGTACTCACAACTATACGGCAAGTCAGCTGTCTAGATATGTATCAACTTTGGCAAACTCCGGAACCTGCTACAATCTTTCAATCATTGACAATGTGACTGATTCTTCAGGCAATGTTATTGATGAAAGAAAGAGTACCGTATTCAACAAGATCGATCTTGATAAGAGCTTATGGGATGCCATTCATAATGGTATGAGACGAGTGGTAACAGATCATACCGATAAGAATGCTTTGATCAACAGGCTGAATGTGAAGGTTGCGGGAAAGACCGGTACGGCGCAGGAGAGTAAGAACAGGTCATCACATTCACTTTTCGTAAGCTATGCACCCTTTGAGGAGCCTGAGGTATCAGTAACGGTACAGATACCCTTTGGATATTCTTCAGGAAATGCTGAGGAGCTGGCAAGCTTCATTTATGCATATATGTATGATCCGGATAAGCTGGAGAACGCAGATGTTACCGGAGATAGCGGTGTATCTGACTGATATTTTGTCATTTTTTTCTTGATATAGGTCGAGAATTGTTATAATATAACTATGTATGCGAAATTCGCTAAAGTTTTAGGAGGAATTATTAAAATGAGTGAGGTAATCGTAGTTACTTCCGGCAAGGGAGGAGTAGGCAAGACCACCACTACAGCCAATATCGGTACAGGACTTGCCAAGCTTGGAAAGAAAGTTGTTCTTATTGATACGGATATAGGACTCAGAAACTTAGACGTGGTTATGGGTCTGGAGAATAGAATAGTCTACAATCTGGTAGACGTGGTAGAGGGTAATTGTAAATATAAGCAGGCCCTCATAAAAGATAAGAAATATCCTGATCTTCATCTACTTCCTTCAGCTCAGACTCGTGACAAGACTTCGGTTACACCTGAGCAGATGAAAAAGCTTGTTGAGGATCTTAAGGATGAGTTCGATTATATCATCCTTGACTGTCCCGCAGGTATCGAGCAGGGCTTCAAGAATGCCATAGCTGCCGCAGACAGGGCACTCGTTGTAACAACTCCTGAGGTATCAGCTATCCGTGATGCTGACAGGATCATAGGTCTTTTGAATGCAAATGAGATAAAGAAGGTTGATCTGATCGTCAACAGGATCCGTATGGATATGGTTAAGCGTGGAGATATGATGAATGTGGATGATGTATGCGAGATCCTTTGCATCAATTTGATCGGTGTGGTTCCCGATGACGAGAATATTGTTATCGCTACCAATCAGGGCGAGCCTTTAGTAGGTGACAATTCTCTTCCCGGTAAGGCATATATGAATATTTGTAAGCGTATTCTTGGCGAGAAGGTTGATTTTCTTGATCTGACCAACCCCGGCTTTTTCAAGAAGATCGGCAATCTGTTTAAGAAGAAGGCATAGGAGGTGTTATTATGGGATTATTTGATATTTTTTTCAAGAAAAAGAACACCTCAGATGTAGCGAAGGACAGACTTAAGCTTTTGCTTGTTTCTGATAGAGCAAATTGTTCTCCTGATGTTATGGAACAGATCAAGAATGAGATCATTCAGGTTATCGCAAAGTATATGGATATTGATACTGAGGCTTTGGAGATACAGATCACATCTACAGAATCTGAGGGTGGCAACGGCAATGTTCCTGCTCTTATAGCGAACATTCCTATCAAAGATATCAGACAGAAGGAGCTTAAGGAACACCTTAAGGATGTCAAGCCTGAAGCAAAGAAAGAGTCTGATAAAAAGGACGAGAAAAAAGATGAAAAGAAGGACGATACGAAAGAGTCTGACAAAACATCCGATAAAAAAGAGTCTGACAAGAAGGAGTCTGATAAGAAAGAGAGCAATAAAGATTCTGACAAGAAGGACGAAAAAAAGGATGATAAGAAGGATGACGATAAAAAATCCTCTTCAGATAATAAAGGCAAGAAGTAAGTCCTTTTTGTAGGTTTTATATAGATGTTTGAAAACTATAAGCTTAGAAATTACAATTTCAAGTTGGTGGTTTTGGTTATAATACTTTGTGCCATAGGTATTGTGGTGATCAATAGCGCGGACAGCAGTTATTTTTCAAAGCAGGTATTCGGTGTTGCTATATGTATGGTGGGGATGCTTGTTTTATCACTCATAGATTACAGGTTTATCTGTAAGTTTTATATAGCCCTATACGCTGCGAATATCCTGATGCTTACCGCTATCCTTGCATTTGGTGCAGAGGTTAACGGTGCGAAGAGATGGTTCCGTGTTTCAAAGACCATGACTATTCAACCGTCTGAGTTTACCAAATTTTTGATGATCATCTGCTTGGCGGTCTTGTTGGTTAAGTTTAAAGAAAAGCTCAATACACCCTATGCACTTGCTATCATTGCAGCATATTGTGCATTCCCGCTATTACTTATACTTATCCAGCCTGACCTGTCTACGACGATAGATATTTTTGCTATTATGTTTACCATGATCTTTGTGGCAGGACTCAGCTACAAGATACTTGGTGTAGCAACGCTTATTCTGATTCCTGTTATCGGAAGCTTTATATGGTATATTCAGACACCGGGACAAAAGCTTCTAAATGATTATCAGCTCGGAAGAATTATGGCATTTTTGTATCCTCAGGATTATGCGGCTCAGACCTACCAGCAGGACAATTCCGTAATGGCTATAGGATCCGGTATGCTTACCGGTAAGGGCCTTTCTTCAGGAACTATTGCCACCGTAAAGGATGCGAATTTCATTTCGGAGCAGCAGACAGATTTTATCTTTTCTGTCGTGGGCGAGGAGATGGGTTTTGTTGGTTGCATCTTTATCATAGCTTTGATCGCTCTTGTTGTGTTTGAATGTATAAGTGTTGCAAGAAAAGCGAGAGACAAAGAGGGTATGCTGATAGCATCAGGCGTAGCAGCCTGGATGGGCTTTCAGTCATTTATAAATATTGCAGTGGCGACGGGTTTGATACCAAATACGGGCATCCCGCTTCCTTTTATCAGCTATGGACTTTCATCCCTGGTAAGCTCCTGTGCAGGTATTGGATTGGTGCTAAATGTGTCGCTTCAGAGAAAAAGATTGTAATTATCCGTTCCTTATCCGACATTTTGGGAATGGATCAGAATTCTATGTAAAGGGGAGAAGGTATATGAATATTGGTTTGGTAGCACATGATGCCAAGAAAAAGCTGATGCAGAATCTGTGCATTGCATACAAGGGTATATTTGGCAAGCACGACCTTTATGCAACAGCAACAACAGGCAGACTTATTGAAGAGGTTACGAATCTGTCTGTACACAAGTATCTTGCCGGTCATCTCGGAGGTGTACAGCAGCTTGCATCCGAGGTTGAGAACAATGATATTGATATGGTGATCTTTTTAAGGGATCCGTTAAATCCCAAAAAGCATGATCCCGATATTCACAATATCATGAGTCTTTGTGATATGCACAACATTCCCATCGCCACTAATCTTGCTACGGCAGAGCTTTTAATACTCGCTCTTGACCGCGGTGATCTTTCTTGGCGTGAGATGTACAAGAAGTAGGGTTTTATGGTTAAGGGTAAAAAGGTGTTGGCCGTTATCCTTTCGGGATTGTTCCTAATTGGACAGACGGGCTGTACTGATTTTGTTGAATTGAAGGGAGAGTATCAGACTGACAGGGTCATCTCTCTCGGTACAAGTGAAGATCCGGTAGCGGTTAAGGCGAATGGATATTCTCACAATATGGGTGTCATCGGTGATGATATGAAGGAAGTGGATGGAGTTCTTTTTAGTGATACTTTAGGCTCTACTCCTTATACTCCCAAGGGAATTGATGCCTGTCTTCTTATAGATGACACGGATGGTGAGACCTTGATATCATTTAATGGATACGACAAGAAATATCCTGCATCTATGACAAAGGTTATGACGGGTATTCTCATTATGGAAGCACTTGACAGTGGAAAGATACATCTTGATGATGTATATACATTGAAGAATAACGTTCCTCTTGATCCTGATGCTGCAAGACTTTCACTTAAGGAAGGAGATACCATAAGTGTAAAGGATCTTGTATATGGGTTCCTTGTAAGATCATTAAATGATTGCGGCGTTGTACTTGCAGAAATGATCGCCGGATCTGAGAAGGATTTTGTTGAGATGATGAATGCTAAAGCCAAGGAGCTTGGAGCAACACAAACACATTTTGTGAATTGTCACGGACTTCATGACGAGGAGCATTATGTGACACCCTATGATCTTTACCTGATATTCAGAGAATTTGCTAAATATCCTTTAGTACAAGAGATAGATTCAACAAAGAAATATACGATACATTACACCACTGCTGAGGGCGAGGCAAAGGAGCTTACGGTTAACAGTACCAATGGTTTTATGTCCGGAAAATACAAGCTCCCACAGGGTGTAGAGATAGGCGCATGGAAGTCGGGAACGACAAAGGCTGCCGGAAGCTGCCTGATCATGGAGCTTTATAAAGGGGAGAAGACATACTATGTGGTCGGCTTTAAGGGAGAGAACAGAGACAGTCTTTATAAGAATCTCATAAGTCTCATCAATCTTATCCCATAGGCCTTTTGCATGGCATATTTTTATGGCACAGCAAAGAAGAAGAAAAAAACAAAGACAAAACAATAAAGTCACAAGATACAGAGCACCGGTTGAGATAAACATCGGAGTCATCATTATGTTCGTTATCGTTGTGTATCTCGTAATAGAGGTCTTTACCAAATGGAATGAGGTTAAGCCCTCTGTTTATTGTGTTGAGAAAAGTTATATAGACAATGATTATGTTGTGACAGGTGTTGCTCTTCGTGATGAGACATTGATCAATTCTACAGATTCAGGTTATATCAACTATTATATCCGTTCAGGCGACAGGGTGGGCAAAAATGCGATAGTTTATACTGTTGACGAGACAGGAAGTGTATATGATTATCTTGCGGAAAAAGCCGGAGATGATGTAAAGCTTGCGGCCTCGGATTATACCAATATCAAAAGTAGGATAGCTGCTTTTAGAGGTGCTTATTCAGATGACAGATTCATCACGGTTTACAGTTTTAAGTACGACCTTTCCAATATGGTCCTTGAGATGTCCAATGATGTTCTTATAGAAAAAGCAACCTCCGGCAACAATGAAATATCCGGAACCTTCAAATCCGTAAGCTCCGATTCCAGTGGTGTTATATGTTATTATGAGGATGGTTATGAGAATGTTACACCTCAAAGCATCACTAAGAGTCAGTTTGATGAGAATGCCTATAAAAAGAATTCTTTAAAGACCGGCGATATCATCAACACCGGAGTTCCTGTATACAAGCTGATTAACAGCGAGGAGTGGAATATAGTTGCACCTGTTACTGAAGGTATTATTCATGACCTAAAGGATACTGATGTAGTGACTATTCAGATCAATAATATGGATTATGATGTGGATTGTAATTATTCTATATATAAGATTGGTGATGAGGATTATATCAACATTTCTCTAAACAAGCTTATGGTTGATTTTATTGAGGAACGTTTTGTTGAGGTGAGGATCAAGCAGCCAAAGTCTAATGGTCTAAAGATTCCTGTTTCATCCATTACCACATTGGAGGTCAACAAATTCCCTCAGGGCTTTTTAACAGCCGGTGAAAATTCTACCACAAAGAACAAGGTTTTAAAGAGAAAGTTTGATGAGGCGGGTAATGTAACCACAGAGCTTGTTTCAGTCAATATCATTATGTCAGATGAAGCCTATGTATATATTTCAAAATCAGACTTTGATCCCAATGATATCATAGTAAAGCCTGATTCTGATGAGACCTTTAGGATAGGTGACGGTGTACATAAGCTAACAGGTGTATATTCGGCGAATAAGGGAACAGCCGAATTCAAGATAATTGAAAAGATCAATGAGACAGATGAATTCTGCGTAGTTAAGGAGGGTCTTGATTACAGTATAGCACCCTTTGACTATATATTGCTTGACGGTGAAGGTGCTACCGAAGGGCAGATACTTTATTAATAGCAGGAGGCACGCACATGCTGAAGGAAAACTATGAAAATGTTGAAGAAAGGATTAGTGCTGCAGCTAAAAGAAGCGGCCGGAAAAGAGAAGATATCACCTTGATCTCTGTCAGTAAGACAAAACCGATAGAGCTTATTGAAGAAGCTATGACTCTCGGATATGAGGTGTTTGGTGAGAATAAGGTTCAAGAGCTTGTGGATAAATACGAGCATATTTCAAGGCCTGTTATCTGGCATCTTATAGGTCATCTTCAGACCAACAAGGTTAAATACATTGTTGATAAAGCTGCCATGATTCATTCGGTTGATTCATTAAAGCTTGCCGAAACTATTGAAAAGGAAGCGGCAAAAAGGGATGTGGTTGCGAAGATCCTTTTAGAAGTAAATGTGGCAGAGGAGGATACCAAGTTTGGGTTGAAGGTATCTGAAGTTCTTCCTCTCATAATGGAAATCAAGGATTTTTCTCATATTAAGATAGAAGGATTGATGACAATAGCGCCATTTGTGGCTGATCCTGAAGAAAATCGTCCATATTTTAGGCAGTTAAAGCAATTATTACTTGACATAAATTCAAAAAACATTGATAATGTTACTATGAATGTCTTGTCGATGGGTATGACCAACGACTATGAGGTTGCCATAGAAGAGGGTGCAACTATGATCAGAGTCGGTACAGGCATATTCGGTGAGAGGCAATACAACATATAGAAGAGGAGATAAGTGATGGCAGGGAAGATTAAAGAGTTTTTCAATATGTTCGCCATGAATGATGATGATTACGAAGAGTATGATGACGAGCTTGTTGATGATGATTATGATGAAGATGAAGATGACGAATACGATTATGATGATGATTCAGGGTTTTCACTGTCAGGTCTCTTTGGTGGGGGATCTAAGAAAAAAGGCAAGGATGATCTAGATGATTTTGATGATGATTATGATGACTATGATGATTATCCAAGTCCTAAAAAGAATCAGCAAAAGAAGGAGCAGCCACTTCCACAGAAGCAGACTGTACCGTCAAGGCCTGCGCCGAAGCCAAAGACTCAGTCGCAGTCGTCTTCTTCCGGCTCAGGGAATAAATTAGTATCTATAAACAACAGAAAGAAAAATAATAACAGAGGTAATAATCAAGTGTACGTAATCAAACCACAGGATTTCAATGATGCTCAGACAGTAACAGACTATTTAAGAGAAGGTAGAGCTATAGTGATCAACCTTGAAGGTATCGATCTTTTAGTAGCTCAGAGAGTGATCGATTTTATCGGTGGCTCTACCTACGCTCTTGATGGTTCGCTTCAGGCTATTTCAGCCAATATATTTATTGCTGCACCCAATGCAGTTGATGTTTCCGGTGATCTCAGAAGTGAGATATTAGGTGAGGATGCATATTCACCTGATCTTACCAGATATTAAGAAGAACAAGACCGGAGCTTGTGGGGATAGTTGTTGTATATGATGCTATGGGAGGTAGCTTAGTATGATTACACCGGTTGATTTTCGACAAAAGAGTTTCAGAACGGGAATCGGTTACGACAAGAAGGATGTAGACAGCTTTATGGCTGAGCTTCTTAGAAATTATGAGGAGTTATATAGGTCCAATGCTCAGCAGATAGCCGATATCAAGGATCTTGATGACAACTTAAAGCGTTATCAAGCTATGGAGGATGAACTTTCAAGACAGCTGATGGTTGCTGAGAAGAATGCGGAGCAGATCGTTAAGGATGCTGAAAGTAAGGCTACAGTTATTGAGGCTGAAGCAAAGAAGAAAGCAAAAGAGTATATACGCGATTGCAACGCTGATATGATATATGCTCAGGAGCAGACTGTAGCACTTGCAAGGATGCATGCCAGTCTCAAGGCTCAGCTCAATATCCTATTGAAGAATTATGTTGATTTTATAAACTCAGATAAGAATGGGATTGATATCAACAAGCTTGATGTATTCGGACAGGTTCCGGATGAGATAAAACAAGAGATAGGACACGCTCAGATAGTTCCGGATATGGAATTTTCTTCATCTGCACTTCTTGCAGGGAAACCTGCACCCAAGAAGGAAGATGAGAAATCAAAGAAGTTCGATCCCTTTGCCAATATCAATTTTGGTGAAGAAGAGAAGACTCTCGGAGGTGGCCCTTCACCCAGTATAGGTGGTCGTCCACAATCAAGCGGGAAGACATTGAGCTCCAATGATCCTTTCAAGGGTATAAGTGTTGAGAGTACCAACAATGAGATGGAGGAGAGAAGGGATCCCTTCGCAGGTATAGATGTTCAGAGCACCAATGAAGCTGCTGAGACCAATAAAGATCCATTTGCTGCTTTAGATGGTTATTCTAACAACGAATCGTCAGGTGGTTATGACGAATATAATGACAGCTCTTATCAGACAGGTGCCGATGAGAGCTACGGAGAGAGTACCTATCAGGAATCCGCAGGATATGATGAAGGCTCTTATGACAATTCGGGATATTCCGAAGAATATGGCTCATATTCAGAGGAGTCAGGTTATGACAATTATAACTATGGTGATCAGTCTTCATATCAAGAGGGATCATACGAGAATGGCTATAGTGATCAAGCGTCATATCAGGAGGGCTCTTATGATAACAGCTATTCCGCTGGCACGGAATATGGAGATGGAACTTATTCTGATCAATCCGGCTACAATTATTCTTCCGACTACAGTGATTCATCATATTCGGCTTATTCAGAGGATGCCGGTTATTCATCTCAGGGTGATTATGGTAGCTATGATACCGGTGGTGGTTATGGAAGTGATAGCTACGATAACAGCGGATATGATAACAGTAGCTATGATAATAGCGGGAATTATGACAACGGTTCCGATACATCGGAATATGACAATGCAGGATATGCCAATGTCGGAGCAGATACCGGCATACCAACTGTAAATTTTAATTTTCGCCTGGGTGGCAACACCAGCGGCTCAGGCGGTCTCAACCTTTCACCGAAGCTTATTTTAGAGGATGATCTTGAGATGGCTTTAGAGGGTGATATAGAAACAAAGGTACCACATGGATTCAAGATGATAGAAAATGGGGATGAATCCAATGACAGCTTTTCCTTTGTAGAGTAGATGATATCAGACGAGGGAATGATAATTCCCTCGTTTTTTCACTTTTTATATGTTTTTTTGGAGGAGTTTATGGAGAGATTAACAGTTCATGTTGATGAAAAGCCGGCTTATGATATAGTTCTTGCCGAAGACTATGAAGGTCTTGGAAAGGAGATAGAGGATATCGGGCTTGGGGGAAAAAGATTTTGCATAGTAACAGATACAAATGTCGGTATACACTATATTGAGAAGATCAGGACAATCTTAGAGCCTCGTTCAAGGAGCGTGATCACATTTCAGTTTAAGGCAGGAGAAGAGAACAAAAACCTTGATGTAGTGAAGTCATTATATGAGACATTGATCGTTGGTGACTTTGAAAGAGGTGATGTACTTGTTGCTCTTGGTGGCGGTGTGGTTGGCGATCTTACCGGCTTTGCTGCGGCTACATATCTTCGAGGTATTGATTTTATTCAGCTCCCCACAAGTCTTCTTGCTATGGTCGATTCCAGCATAGGCGGAAAGACCGGAGTGGATTTTTCCCAGTACAAGAATATGGTTGGAGCCTTCCATATGCCGAGACTTGTTTATGCCAATGTGAAGACTCTTGATACACTTCCTGACAAGGAATTGATATCAGGTATGGGCGAGATAATCAAGCATGGTCTCATAAAGGATAGAGCTTATCTGGAGTGGATAGAGGACAATGCAAGAAATATCCGTACAAGAGAAACAAGCATTCTGATCGAGATGATAAAGAGAAGTTGTGAGATAAAGAGAGGGGTAGTTGAAAAGGATCCTTTAGAGAAGGGTGAAAGGGCTTTGCTTAACTTTGGTCACACTATCGGACATGCTATTGAAAAAACATTGAACTTCAAATATCTTCATGGTGAATGTGTTGCTTTCGGTATGATCTTTGCAGGAAAGCTTTCAGCCATGAAGGGACTTATTGGTGAGGATGATTATGCATTAATATGTGATGTGATCTCAAGATTTCCATTCCCGGATCTTCCGGAAGAGCTTGATATCTTCAAGGTTATCAAGGCGACCAAGAAGGACAAGAAGATGTCAGAGGGTAAGATAAAATTTATACTATTGAAATCTGTAGGTGATGCCTATATTGATAAGAAGATTACCGACGAGGATATGAGACTTGCCATGGAGGCTGTTTATGAAGAACTTGAGTAGGAATGTAGGAGCAATAGTTCTGCTTGTTCTTTTGGTTCTTTCAGATCAGGCTTCAAAGGCTTATATCAGAGCTAATTATAGCATTAAGGAATCGAAACCTCTGATAAATAAAGTGTTGTATATTCTGTATATTGAAAATGACGGAATGGCATTCAGTCTTTTAAAAGGGAAACAGATTTTTCTTATAATCATTACTGTTGTTTTGATGAGTCTTGCGCTTTATTATTATCTGGTTGTCCTAAAGGATAATAAATATACTCCTTTAAGACTTATCATCATTTTCATCACGGCGGGGGGACTTGGCAATCTTATCGACAGGCTTAGATTTGGAAAGGTGACTGATTTTATCTATTTTTCACCTATCAATTTCCCGGTTTTCAATGTTGCGGATATATATGTGACGTGTTCGATATTTGTACTGCTTATTTTGTTATTTACAAAATACAGGCATGATGAACTGCTAAAGGAATAGAGGATTATATGATCGAAAGACTTGTTGTATCTGAAGAATTCGATGGAGTTCGGGCAGATAAGTTTATATCAGGTGTTTTGGAGGGCTCAAGGAGCTATCTATCAGGACTTATTGCCGATGGCAGGGTAAAAGTAAATGGCAAGGTGATAAAGGCAAGCTTTAAGGTTTCAAAGGAAGATGTGATAGAGGTAGATATGCCCGAGATAAAGCCTCTTTCTGATACTGTAGAGGCGGTAGATATCCCCCTCGACATAGTCTATGAGGATGATGATATCATTATTATCAACAAGCCCAAGGGGATGGTGGTTCACCCTGCTGTGGGACATATGGATGATACCTTGGTGAATGCACTTTTGTTTCACTGTGGAGATAGTCTTTCAGATATAAACGGAGTTTTAAGACCCGGTATTGTACACCGCATTGATATGGATACCACCGGACTTTTAGTGGTAGCAAAGAACAATAAAGCCCATCAATCACTTTCAGATCAGCTTTCGGTTCACAGCATCACCAGAAGATACCAGGCCATAGTTCACGGTGTGATCAAGGAGGATTCGGGAACAATAGATAAGCCTATTGGAAGGCACAAGATCGATAGGAAAAAGATGTCTGTAGATGCACCGGTATCAAGAGAGGCAGTTACACATTTTAAGGTTTTAGAGCGTTTTAAGTCATATACTTATATAGAATGTGAGCTTGAGACCGGAAGAACTCATCAGATCAGGGTTCATATGTCTTCAATTGGGCATCCCCTGCTTGGTGATGAGGTTTACGGTCCGAAGAAATGTCCTTTTAAGGGGTTACAGGGGCAGACATTACATGCTAAAGTAATAGGCTTTATACATCCGTCAAGCGGAGAATATGTAGAATTTGATTCAGAGCTTCCGGAGTATTTTGAGGATTTACTTAAAAAACTCAGGGCTCAGTCTTAAAACAAGGAGGTAAGGGTATGAGTAACAAGTTATTGACTGTGGGAAGACAATTTGGAAGCGGTGGTTATGATATTGCCAAGAGGGTTTCTGAAAAACTCTCAATGGGATTTTATGATAAGGAGCTTTTAAAGGAGTCAGCAAAAAACAGTGGATTATGTGAGGAGGTATTTCATGATTTCGATGAAAGACCTACCAATAGTTTCCTTTATTCTCTTGTAATGGATCCCTATTCAGCTATAGGCTTTCATTCCGGTACCATGGATATGCCGTTAAATCACAAGGTTTTCCTTGCTTCCTTTGATACTATCAAGGCTATAGCTGACAAGGAGAGCGCCGTATTTGTAGGCAGATGTGCGGATTATGCTCTTGAAAATCGCGATAATGTACTTAATGTATTTATCTATGCAAATATAGATGACAGGATAAAAAGAGTTGCTGAAAGACTTCAGATCGATGAGAAGCAGGCAAAGGATGTGATCAACAAGCAGGATAAGCAGAGAAGCTCTTATTATAATTATTACACCACGAAGAAGTGGGGGGCTATCTCAAGCTATGATCTTTGCATCAATTCAAGTATCCTGGGTATAGAAAAGACTTCTGACTATATCATTGAGTTTTTAAATGCAATGTAAGGAATGATTTATGGATAATTCATTATTAACCGGACTTTCAGATCTCCATCTTCATCTTGACGGATCTCTTGATGTGAATATGGTAAGAAGACTTGCTGATATAGGTGATATTTCCCTTGATCTTTCCGATTCTGAGATCAAAAATCGATTATCTGTAAGAGAGGGCTGTAGGAATCTCAATGAATATCTTGAGAAATTTGATTTTCCATGTTCTCTTTTACAAACCGAAGACCAGATATCCGAAAGTGTATATTTGTTAAAGGAAAAGCTTAAGGCCTCCGGTTTATCCTATGCAGAGATAAGATTTGCGCCTCAAAAGCATATGGATAAGGGAATTTCAATGGAGGGTGTCATAGAGGCGGCTATTGATGGAAATAAAAGGTCCTCATTTCCTTCAAAGCTCATACTTTGTATGATGCGAGGTAATGACAATCATGAAGCCAATCTTCAAACAGTAAGGCTTACTAAGAAATATCTTGGTAATGATGTTTGTGCCATTGATCTTGCCGGTGCAGAGGCTTTATTTCCCACCGAGGATTTTGAGGATTGCTTTTTACTTGCAAGAAGTCTTGATGTGCCCTTTACAATTCATGCCGGAGAAGCATCGGGAGCTTTTAGTATCTGGAAGGCTATAGAGTTTGGCGCAAAAAGGATAGGCCACGGCGTCAGAGCTTATGAGGATGAGAAGCTTTTAGAGTATCTTTCAAAGCATCGGATACCTCTTGAGCTATGTCCCACAAGCAACCTAAATACCTGTGTTTTTGACGATATAAGTGCTTATCCCATAAGGACATTTTTAAAATATGACATCCCTGTTACCATCAATACCGACAATATGTCGGTTTCCGATACGGACATAGAAAAAGAGTATAGACTTCTTATAGATGCTTTTAATCTATCAAACGACGAGATAGAAACAATCAAGAACAATTCAATAAATGCTGCATTTTCATAGCAAGGACGAATAGCAGAGATGCCTTCCTGCGTTATATCTTGACACGCTCTGAACAGCAAGTGTTCAGAGCTGTAGTGAATAGTTACAAGATAACTTAATGCCTTCTTCATAAAGGTATGAGTTATCTTTTTTATAGCATTTATATGTTGATTGTGTTATAATATATGCTGATTTTTTGTGTGAAAGGATAACACTATGAACGAGAGATTGCTTCATACTCCCGAGGGAGTAAGGGATGTCTATGATATCGAGTGCCGAAGAAAAAAGAAACTCATCGGTATGCTCAAGTCTGTAATGGAAAAATACAGCTATCATGATATCGAGACTCCTGCATTTGAATATTTTGATATATTTAACAGAGACAAGGGTTCCGCCAAGTCAAATGAGATGTACAAGTTCTTTGACAGAGAGAACAACACCCTAGTTTTAAGACCTGATATGACGCCGCAGATCGCCAGATGTGTAGCTAAGTATTACAAGGATGTGGATCTTCCCATTAGGCTTTCCTACGAGGGTAAGGTATATAAGAACCTTCACAATCTTCAAGGTAAGCTTTCAGAGACTACCGAGGTTGGCGGTGAGCTGATAAATGATGACAGCTCGGCTGCAGATGCAGAGATCCTTGCTACTGTGATCGATTGTTTCCTTGCTTCAGGCCTTACCGAGTTTCAGATAGAGGTAGGTAATGTGAACTTCTTTAAGGGTATTGTAGAGGAAGCAGGTATAGACAAGAATATCGAAGAAAAGCTTAGAACCTACATTCACAACAAGAATTCCTTCGGATTATCTGAATATGTGAAGAGTCTTGAGCTTTCGGATAAGCTTACTGAGACCTTTGACAGATTCTACAATCTCTTTGGTGGAGTAGAGATGCTTGATGAAGCTCTTACTCTTGTTGACAATCCTGTATCTGTTGAGGCTATAGAGAGACTTAAGAGAGTTTATAATGCACTTAAGGTATACGGATATGAAAAGCATATAAGCTTTGATCTTGGACTTTTAAGTCGATATGAGTATTACACAGGTATCATTTTCAGGGGCTATACCTATGGTACGGGTGATGCTATCGTAAAGGGTGGCCGCTACAACAATCTGCTTTCGCAGTTTGGAAAGGATGCGCCTGCTATAGGCTTCTGTCTTGTGATCGATGAGCTGATGAGTGCGCTTTCAAGACAGGATATTCTTATTGATGTAGATTATTATGACATCCTTATGCTTTACAAGAGAGAGTATCAGGAGGATGCCATAAAGGAAGCTATAGACCTTAGAAAAAGTGGCGAATGCGTTGAGCTTATCAGGATGAGCGAGAGAAAGAGCCTTGATGATTACAAGGTTTACGCTAAAGAAGCACATTTTGATAAGATCATATATTATGGCGAGGAGGGTAGAAGCTGTTATGAGTAGAGATCTGACATTTGCTCTTGCTAAGGGAAGACTTGCGATGAAGACACTTGATCTGTTTGATAAGATTGGTATTCATTGTGAGGAGATGCGAGACAAGAACACCAGAAAGCTTATATTTGCAAATGAGGAATACGGCTTCAAGTTCTTCCTTGCAAAGGCATCGGATGTGCCCACCTATGTTGAATATGGTGCGGCTGATATCGGTGTGGTAGGAAGAGATACGATACTTGAAGAGGGCAGGAATATATTTGAGGTCATGGATCTTGGCTTTGGCAAATGCAGGATGTGTGTCTGTGGTCCTGAGTCAGCGAGAGAGCTTCTTAAAAAGAATGAGATCATTAGGGTTGCCAGCAAATATCCCAACATTGCCAGAGAGTATTTTCTTGGAAAAAAGAATCAGACTGTAGATATCATCAAGCTTAATGGATCTGTAGAGCTTGCCCCCATTGTTGACCTTTCAGAAGTTATCGTCGATATCGTGGAGACGGGATCGACATTAAAGGAGAACGGACTTACAGTGCTTGAGGAGATCTGTCCTTTATCTGCCAGGGTTGTTGTAAATCAGGTAAGTTTAAAGATGGAGCAGGAAAGGATCAGAAAGCTTCTTGATGATCTTAAATCAGTAATAGAGTAGATTGCGAGGATTATTCATTATGCGTAAGGTATTTATTAACGAGGAAGAAAAAAAGAACATTTTAAAGAATCTCTTGAAGAGATCCACATCCAACTACAAGGAATTTGAAAATGTAGTTGATGATATACTTGCCAATGTAAGAGAGAATGGCGACAAGGCTCTCTTTGAATATACCAAAAAGTTTGATAAGGCTGATATCGATGCATCGACTGTAAAGGTTACCGATGCTGAGATTGAAGAGGCATACAAGGCTGTTTCACCTGAGCTTGTTGAGATCATCAAGAAGGCTTTGGTGAATATCCGTGAATACCATGTGCTTCAGAAGAGAAACAGCTGGTTTGATACCAAGGACAACGGTATCCTTTTGGGACAGAAGATAAGTCCACTTGCAAGAGTTGGTGTGTATGTTCCCGGAGGTAAGGCAGCTTATCCTTCATCGGTTCTGATGAACATTGTTCCTGCAAAGGTTGCAGGTGTTCCTGAGATCATCATGACTACTCCTTGTGATGCTTCAGGTAAGGTTTATCCTACAACACTTGTGGCTGCTCATGAGGCAGGTGCCACAGCAATATACAAGGCAGGGGGAGCTCAGGCTATCGCAGCACTTGCCTACGGTACAGAGTCTATTCCCAAGGTTGACAAGATAGTAGGTCCCGGCAATATTTTCGTAGCTCTTGCAAAGAGAGCTGTTTACGGACATGTGAGCATAGATTCCATTGCCGGCCCTTCTGAGATACTTGTACTTGCCGATGAGACAGCCAATCCCAGATATGTGGCAGCCGATCTTTTGTCACAGGCTGAGCATGACGAGATGGCGTCAGCTATTCTTGTTACCACAAGCGAAGAGCTTGCAGACAAGGTAAGTGAAGAGGTAGACAAGTTCGTTGCTGTTCTTGAAAGAAAAGAGATCATTGAAAAGTCTCTTGACAACTATGGATATATGATAGTTGCAAAGGATATGGAGGAAGCTCTTGATGTGGTAAATGAGATCGCGTCAGAGCATCTTGAGATAGTTACAGCCAATCCCTTCGATGTGATGACAAGGGTTAAGAATGCCGGAGCTATCTTCCTCGGTGAGTATTCTTCAGAGCCCTTGGGTGATTATTTTGCGGGCCCTAATCACGTCCTTCCCACAAACGGTACTGCGAAGTTCTTCTCACCCCTTTCCGTTGACGATTTTATCAAAAAATCCAGCGTTATCTACTATTCAAGAGAGGCGCTTGAGCCTATACATCAGGATATCATCGATTTTGCTACTGCAGAGAAGCTCACTGCACATGCCAATTCCATAAAGGTGAGATTCGAGTAATATTTTGGAGGATATGCTATGTCTGAAAAAAAGAGAACAAGAAGAACTGTAGCTGAAAAGCCTGCAGTTGATGCTGTAGAGGTAAAACCTGCAAATGATGATGGTTTTACATGGCTAAAGGATGAAGATGAAAAGAAGGAGGGACTGGGACTATTCATCGATACACCGAAGGAAGAAAATATCTTACCTGAAGTAAAGATGAATGAGCCTCATAAAGCTATGAATACTGTTGAAAAAAGGTCGGCAAGAAAAGCTACCGTTTCAAGAAAAACTGGAGAAACCGATATTACTATTACCATTGATCTAGACGGAACGGGTGTGGCAAAGGTTGATACAGGTATCGGCTTCTTTGATCACATGCTCATAAGCTTTGCCCGTCACGGCTTCTTTGACCTTGAGGTAAAGGTGAAGGGCGATCTATATGTTGATTGCCATCACACTATTGAGGATACAGGTATTGTTCTCGGTCAGGCCATAAAGGAAGCCTTGGGTGATAAGAAGGCCATAAAGAGATTTGGAAATTTCTATCTGCCTATGGATGAGACCTTGGTTCTTTGCGCCATAGATCTTTCCGGAAGACCTTATCTAAAGTTTGATCTTTCTTTGACTGTAGATCGTGTGGGTTATTTTGATACTGAGATGGTAAAGGAATTCTTCTATGCCGTATCATATTCGGCTATGATGAATCTCCACCTAAAGCAGCTTGATGGTGAGAACAATCATCACATCATCGAGGCAGCCTTTAAAGCATTTGTTAAGGCATTGTCTGAGGCTGTATCTATCGAGCCGAGAGCAGAGGGTAAGGTGCTTTCTACAAAGGGGAGCTTGTAGTCTGTGAATATGTTCGGATTATCAGGTATCTCAAAGAAGTATAAACATCATACAGTCCTTTCGGATATTTCATTTACCGTAGAGAAACCTTGTAGGATAGCTTTGATCGGAGATAACGGTGTTGGTAAAACTACCTTGCTATCAATCATAGCCGGGATCACAAAGCCTGATGGTGGAGCTATCGATTATAATGGGGAGGATCCGCTTAAGAACAGATCTGTTTTCGGAAGGTATGTGGCCTATCTGCCTCAGGAAAATCCTTTGATCGGAGAGCTTTCTGTAAAGGATAATCTTCGTATGTGGCAGGGACATCATAAAATAGAGATGACGCAGATCATGAAAGAGCTTGAGGTTGATAAGCTCTTTGACAAAAGAGTCGATATGCTTTCAGGTGGTCAAAGACGCATAGTAGCCATATGTTGCATTATGAATCAGGACCAACCTGTTTTACTTCTTGATGAGCCTACATCATCTCTTGATATCAGCTACAGAAGTCTTTTGTATGATTTTATTGATAAATGTGTAAAAGACGGACATATAGTGATCATGTCCACCCATGATGAACAGGAGATACTCGAAAGTGACAGATGTCTTTTGCTTAAGAATGGTAGGATAAAGGATATTACTGACCATATAAAAGATGTGTCAGATATCAGATATATGTTTAAGCATGATAATGCTTAGGCGATTATGAGGAGGAATGACAATGAGTGACCAGAATGAAAAGCCTGTAAGACGGTTTGATCCTAAAACAGGAAAGCCACTTGCAGAGGTTAATGAAACACCGGTGAAAGAAACACCGAAGCCGGAAGTTTTAGAAGAAGCTGTAAAGGAAGCTCCCAAAGAATCTCAAAAAGAGACGGCTGTTAATGAGACGCCTGTTGAAAATATTCCGGTTGAACCGAGAAAACCGATTCGTTATGATACTACAACCGGGGAGCCCATATATGAAGAGGCTCCAAAGGAACCTAAAAAACCTCTTCGATATGATACTGCTACAGGCGAACCTATATACGAAGAGCCGGAGCCTAAAAAGATAGTTGGATATGATACAAAGACCGGTGAGCCCATTTATGATAATGCTCGTGTAAATGCACCGGTTAGGAATAATCCTGTATCATTTGGCAGCTTCAATTTTAAGCCTGTTCTATATGTGATAGCTGCATTGTTGGTTATATTTTTATCGGGCTTTGCAGTTTTCAAATCAGGAATAGTTCTAAAGCCTGCGGAAAAGGTATATCTTGCAGCTGAGAAGACCTTGAAGGCCAATCCTTTCGCCGGTTCTTTGATCAAGGCATCGGATAGACTAACAAGCAACAATTATACTGTCGATTTTGATGCAACCGGAAGGATCCTTTTTGCTTCCATGTCAGTAAAAGGCTCCATGACCAAAAAGAGCAAGGATTTCGGACTTACAGGATCAGCAAGTATGGGTTCGCAAAGCTATGATGTTGAAGCCTTGCTTGATAAGGATTCAATCAAGTTTAGAAGTAGTATGCTTGGTCCCGACAGGATATTTGCATATAACTACAGAAAAGACAATACCGGATATCTCGTAACCTCTATGGGTCCGGATAAGATCAAGGAGTTAAACAATGCTTTGCAGGCTGCTTATGACAATAGCGATAAGAGTGGAAAGCTTAGTAAGAGTATAAAGGCGGCAACAAGAAGGTTTATCAAGTCTTTACCTGTTGAGAAGGCTGAAAAGAGAAATATTACTATCGGTGGTAAGGATAGGAGCTGTGCAGGCTATACCTTCAGTATCACCGGAGCTGATTTTGCCGGATATCTTGATCAGGTCAGAGATATCACTTACGAATCTGTTTACGGTGAGCCCTATGCACCTCAGACCACACAGGCACCAAGCGGTGAAGAAGATGAAGACTACTATGATTATAGCTATAGGATGGATCCGAAGACAAGATTCTCGGCAATGTTTGATGAATTAAAAGAAGAATTTCCTGCAACAGAGGTTATTCAGATTTCATTCTATCTTTCAGGTGGCAGACTTGTTGGTGCAACCTTTGTAAACAGACAAGCTGTAAGTGATATTACATTTCAGGGAAAGAATGATCCCACAACAGAGATAGTTATGAGAAGCGGAACAAGGACGCTTACAGGTGATCAGTATGATGAAACACTGATGATCAAAGGAATCGAGAGTGGTACAACAACCACCTATTCTATGTATGAAGGAAATGATCTTGAAGGAACATTATCTTATGATACAGAATCCGGACTTTTCTCTATGGGAGAGGGTAAGGATTATGTGAGCGGAACCTTTAAGGTTGAAAAGGACAAGGTTACTATCGCTATGCGAGATGACGATATGAGCGTTGAAGCTATTATAAGAGGCGCGGACAAGCTTCCCAAGCTAAAGGGTGATGCCTTTGATATCGGAAATGCATCACAGTCAGAGCTTCAATCCGCATTTGTGGGCACACCCTTGTATGATGAATTAGCAAATTAAGATGACGAGATTTATTACATACATTTACATTGATCTAAAAAGAATGTTAAAGATAATGCCCGGATTTATTCTGGGCATTATCGGTTTGATAGGTGTTCTTATTGGTTGGGTGTATTTTTATACCGGCTTTATGGAGGATGCCTCAACCTTTGATACCTTGAAGATAGGTTTGGTAGTAGAGGATGGTGACACCTCTGATATCTCCAAATATATCATGATATTGAAAAGCATGAAGAGTGTAAATGATGTATGTGATTTTGCCTATGTGGATGACGAAAAAGCAAAAAACGGTCTCATTGATGGAAGTCTTAGAGCTGCCGTATATTTAAGATCAGATACCTATGATGATATCAACAATGGAAGAAATACGACACTTAACATACTGCTTCCTGATGATGTGGATCAAAATGATATCGTCTTCAAGGAGCTTATAAGAGACGGTCTTTCTTTGATCAGGACAACTGAGGCCTCAACCTACTCAGCTATTGATGCATACCATATGTATGAGGCAAAGCTTACACTCAGAAGGATTGAGAAGATGATCTATGATAAGTATATCACTGATATGCTTTACCGGGGAGAGTACTTTGAGGATGCACCTCTTTTAGATGTACCTGAGATATCCTTTTATCTTTACTATACAGCCTGTGCATTTGTTTTGATCATCCTTTTATTATTTATAAGTGCAGAGATTTTTTTAAGGGCAAATGATAAGAATCTCTATCCTTATCTGAAAACACAAAAAAGATCTATACTCTCGATAAGTATAGCAAGAATAATAGCTTTAGCTTTGATGGGACTGTTACTTGGCGCACTTATATGTAGTATTATGATAGGTGTCAATCATTTTACAGATATGCCTCTTTTGCCGGTGACGCTCTGTAGGTATCTTTTATCATTTCCACTAATGTTTTCTTTATCTGCATTTGTATATATGATGTTTGAGCTTATGGGGAGGTTTAAAGGTTCTGATATCATCCTTTTACTCTTTACTATATTTATGGTTTTGATATCCGGAGTGCTCATACCATCCGGAATGTTGCCGGAACCTTTGGTAGTATTTGGAAAATGCTTACCCATAAGACCCTGGATAGACTATGTATGTGGTGTAGTATTTAGAGGTGAGTCAAATACAGGTGTAATCTATACTGTTATTTCAATACCTTTATTTTATCTTATTGGAGTGGTCAGAACATGGAGAGATACAGAACATGGTTTTTAATATACTTAAAGAATACTGTTTTATCGCCCCGTGTATGGATCGAGGCGTTCCTTATCATAGTTATGATGGGGGCGTTCAATTATGTTTATTTATCATTTCCAAGAGAAAGGGTTATAGCTCTTTGCAATGAAGATGGTGAAACAACCGATGCTTTGATAAGTCGCATAGTGAAGCGAGAAAGCGAGTATGTCTTTACTATAGTTTCTGACAGAACAGAGCTTGATCGTATGATCTCTTCGGGAAAAGCAGAGTGTGGCTTTGTATTTAAGAGGGGCTTTGATGCTTCGTATGCTTCAGGAAAAAGAAAACCGAAGATTAGCTATGTAGCTTCCTATGCCACTGATAGCGGATCGGTAGCAAAGGAAACATTGTATTCTGCAATATTTGAATATTATAGTCCTATGAGACTAACCGAGATGGCTGAGGATTTTTTTGAGGATGATACTGAACAAGTCAAAGCCTCTCTTTATGAAGGTAATACAAAGCTTTTGTCATCAGATAGATTGCTGAATGTGGATTTTTCTACAGTATCCGGGGGACATCCGGAAAAGAAAGCTAAAAGGGATTACCTACCGGTGATACTACATATCATACCTCAATATCTTATATTTGCGACCATGCTTTTTATGGTATCTGAGTGTATAGCTGATGGGAATGGATTTTCCTCGGTACTTAAAATGGGAGAGAACTATGTATTTAGGTTTATAAGACTATTTAGTTCAGCATTGGTGCTTGGTGTTTTTGGATTTATTGGATTGGTAGTGTTCGGAGTGTGTGGTGCTTTCTTCATAGAGCTTAGTATTATGCTTGGACTTTGCCTGGTTCTCAGTCTTTTGATTTCATTTTACAGTATGTTTTTTAAGAGTTCGGCTTTATATATAGGTACGGTTGTACCGTTATTGATTCTTGCACTTATGATCTCAATTAGATTTGCAATGATTGATATATTGTGATAACATTTTATAAGTCGTTAAACTATTTAAGAATGGAGTGATCTTATGTTTTGTGAAAATTGTGGTAAACCCATAGAAAAGGGTTCAGCTTTTTGCGGTAATTGCGGAGCGAAGGTAGCCGGTATGACACCGCCTGCGGGAGCCAAGAAGATACAACCTGCAAAGAAGTCGGTTGCAAGACCTTCTGCTCCGCATACTACACAGACTAAGCAGGGACCGAGTATCGCACTTATACTGGTTTGCTTTTTCTTTATGATAGTCATAGGCGGAGGAGGTTTTATCGGTATAAAGTATTTTATCGATAAAAAGGATGAAGCGCCACAGCCGACTACTGCAATAGCACCTACAGCTGAAACTACTACCGAAGTATCTACGGAAACTCCAACGGAGGTTGTGGAGGAAGCTACTGAGGCAGCTCCTTCAGAGGATACCACTGAATATGTTGATCTTCTTGCTCAGGATACGGAAGCCACAGAAGCTACCGAAGCAGAAACTGAGGAATATGGTGGTGGAACTGAAGCAGGCGAGGTGCCTGTTGATGATGAGGATTATTTTGCAAAGCGTGAAAGAGATTATATCCTTCCATATAGCTCTGAAAGGATCATTTCTCCCTCTGAGCTTGACGGACTTACTCTTGAAGAGATTATTTGGGCAAAGAATGAGATATATGCAAGACATGGTAGGAAGTTCCAGGACAGCGGACTTCAGGAGTACTTCAACAATAAGAGCTGGTATTATGGATATATAGAGCCTGAGGATTTTGACAATTCAGTATTCTCAAAGATCGAGAGTGAAAATCTTGATACCATTATTGAAAGAGAAAAGTATCTCAAATCATTCAGGTAAGCATGGAGGAGACATTTGTGAAAAGACTATTATTATGTTTGAATCTGATCGCTTTATTAGCACTTTTCGGATGTGGTGATGAAAGCACTACGACCACGACTGCTGCGGTTACAGAAGCTACTGAACAGACAACTGAGGTGACTACCGAGGTAACCTCAGAGACAGAAGAAACAACTGCTGCCACAACAGAAGAAACAACAGAAGCTACAACCGAGGCTACCACAGAAGAACCCAAGATAAAGGGAGTTGTAGTTATAGATCCCGGTCATCAGGGACATACTGACAAAACACCCGAGCCTATCGGTCCCGGTGCAAAGAAGACTATAGGTATAGCCGGAGTAGGTACCTGTGGAGTATCAACGAAAACCCCTGAATATGAGTTGACCTTGGAGCTTTCACTAAAGCTCCGTGATGAACTTACTGCTCGTGGATATCAGGTTATTATGACCAGAGAGAGCAATGATGTGAAGGTCTCTTGTAAGACCAGAGCGGAGATAGCAAATGATGCGAATGCCGATGCCTTTATCAGGATACATGCCAATGGCTCCGAGAACAAGAAGGTCAAGGGCTGTATGACTGCCTGCATTTCGTCGAAGAATCCTTATCAGGATGAGATACATCAGGACTATGAAAAGAGTAGGTTGCTTTCTGAAAAAGTGCTTAATTCTTTGGTGGATTCCATTCATACAAAGAGAGAGGGAATCTTTGAAAGAGACGATCTTTCGGGAAACAACTGGGCTAAGGTTCCAACCACCCTGGTTGAAGTAGGTTATATGACCAATCCCGAAGAGGATGAGCTTATGGCCACTGATGAATATCAGAAAAAGATAGTGGATGGCTTGGCGAACGGCATAGATTCTTATATTGAAGCGGTAGAATAGTGTATTGATATGTGGTATTATTGGGGGAGTATTTTATTAGATTTGAGGTGTTGACAGATGATTTGTCCTAATTGTAATAATGAAAATGACGAAGACGCGCTGTTTTGCGTATATTGCGGAATGAAGATTGAATACCCTGCTGCCCCGGAGGTGACATATTGCGTATATTGTGGGGAACCACTTGAGCCCGGTGCACTTTTCTGTTCATCCTGCGGTCAAAAGGTATATGTTGAGGGTGAGGATGAGACTACAGTTCATCAGGAAACGCCTTCATATGAGCCTGAAATACCTTCGTACGAACCTGAAAGCTATGCAAGTGAACAGGAGACGGAATACGAGGAGTTTAGTGATGAAGCTCCAACCACTATCCTTAACCAGAGTATGTACAATGAACAGGAGCATCATGGTGATACGGCGGATTTAGTTGAACTGCCTCCAAAGCCTGAGTTTATAAACAATCCTATCCCGGCAAGTAATAAAGCCACAGATGACTCTTATTCATGGGGTGAACCGGTTGCAGTGAAAAAGAACGGATCTAATGTCGGTGTAAAGGCTGCTATCATTGTGCTTTGTTTAGCTGTACTTGGCGTAGGTGGATATTTTGTAAAGGTAAATATACTTGATAAAAGAGATGCAGATACCGGGGTTGTCGATGCATCATCTGAGACCTCCGATATTCCTGAAGGTGATGAGGTTGCCCTTACTCCCGATGATACTGCTTCAACCGAAGCAGCTATTACTTCTGAGGGTGTTGATTACGACCTTACGGCTACACCGCAGCTTACATTTACAGGACTTGTGAAGCCGGAGAATGGAACACATTTTATTGAGTGGAAGAATCCTCTTTCATTTTACGGAACTGATGAGAATGGTGCTCCTGCAAGACTTGACGGACAGACAAGAGCATATATTGAAGAAGCTGTTTTAACTCCTGGAATACTTGATACCTATAGTGCAGATGAATCTATGAACATCAACGGTACCATTACTATAGCGGGAGGTGTGCTTCATATTACGCCTGTGGCTATCACGGATGCATCGGGAGCTGACAGGATGACAGTAGCAGCTGCTACAGAGGCTCCTGCACCTGAACCGGCACCTGAACCTGAGACACCTGATTATATTCTCCCTCAAAGCGATACCGCACTCTTGACCTATGAAGAGATTGCTGCACTTGACTATGATACACTTGATCTTGCATATCAGGAGATAGTTGCAAGACATGGCTTTAAGTTCAGTCAGAAAAAGTATTCTTCATATTTTGAGTCAAAGAGCTGGTACACACCAAGCGTTTCAAAGAAGGACTTTGATAAGGACAAGATGCTTTCCGAGCTTGAGAAGGTGAATCGTAAGTTGATAAAACAAAGACTTAAGGAGCTTAAGCAGGATGCTGAGCCTGCAGAATAGGGTGAATGAATATGAAGAATAGTTTTTTTAAAAAGAATAAGTTCATAGCTTTACTTCTTGCTTTTGCTCTTTCATTTACTGCAGTGTTTTCTTCTGTAGAAGTTGCTGATGCAAAGGTAAAGGTAGCAGTGGGAGGTATCATTTCCGTAAAGCAGAACAAGCTTGGTGCTATGGTAGTGACCCTTAAGCAGAATAATGATATTTATGGATACATTATCTATAGGTCGACCAAGCCTGATTCAGGCTTTAAGCAGGTTGGTGAAGTGTCTCGTTGGAGCTCCAATGATGACGGAACAACAATGGTTTACTCCGAATATCCCGGTAACAGTGCCGACAAGATCTACTACAAGGCAAAGGCGTATTGCTATACAAAGACATATAAGCAGAAGAAGGCGTCCAAATATACCAATACATGCTCGGCTGACTTTAGTTACAGATTCAATGCAGAGCCTATAGATACTAAATCTATAAGACTTCAGTTTAATATCACTGATGAAATAGAATATTATTCCATTTATCGTTCTGAAGAAAAGAATGGTGATTATACCAGTCTCTGTTCCGGAGTAAGAGGATATGCAGGATTGTGTTCATATACGGACAATGGATTGGAGCTTGGAAAAAAGTATTATTATAAGATCATGAAGGCGGAGAGAGTAGAGGTAACAACTGAAGAACCTACTACGGAAGCTACGACAGAAGCTACGACAGAAGCTATGACAACTGAACCTGCATCTACTGAAGCTCAGCCTACAGATCCCTATTATATCCCTAATACAGAGGAGCCTTCCACAGATTCTTGGAATGACTATGATGACTACGACGATTATGATGATTACGATTATGATTATTATAAAAACTATGAGTATGTTGATGTAGAAACCATATCCTCAGGAGTTGGTATGACTGGACCGAAGGCTGTCAAACCCACATCAGCAAAGGTTACTTCCAAAAGTACTATGAGCATCAAGTGGAAAAAGAACAAGGATGCCAGCGGATATAAACTATATCAGTATCAACAGGACGGTTCTTACAAGCTCTTAAAGACCATAAGCTCCAACACCAATACCTGTGTTATCGGAGGCTTTAAGCATGGTGAGACCAAAAGAATAAATGTGGTTCCCTATATGGAATACAATGGCACGAAGATCACCGGTGCTTACGGAGAGTCCCTTGATGCCCTTATGAATTATTATGGTTGTGAAAATGAAACCTATGAAATGAAGTTTAAGAGGGTATTCGGCAACAAGGATTACGACAATTATCGTTATAAGGATGCCAAGGATGCTGCAAATCACATGACCAGCTTGAAGATCAAGTGTTGGGATTTTGCAAACGGAAAGTCCGGAAGAAAGATCACCAGAACCTTCAGTGTAACGGTCAACAAAAAGATCGCACCTACACTTAAGAAGGCTTTTGACGAGATATACCACGGAAAAGAGAAGTTCCCCATTCACTCCATAGGCGGTTTTAGATATTACACAGGCGGTTCCGGTCAGCATGCCGTAGGACTTGCTGTTGATATCAACCCCAACGAGAATCCTGAGGTCACCAACGGAAAAGTAACAACCGGAGTGAAATATGAGCCCGGAAAGAATCCCTATTCCATCCCAACCGACGGAGAGGTAGCCCGTATCATGAGAAAGTACGGCTTTAGCCAGGGACTTTGGAGTTCAAAACAGGATTATATGCATTTTTCGTATTTTGGAATATAGGATTTTAAGAAACACTCAGCTTTGATCGGCTGGGTGTTTTTTTGTTGCCTTCAGCGTTTTTTTACTTTTAAAAACTTTTTTAAAAAATTTCAAAAAAAATAAAATCAATTGAAATCACTTCGGTACTTATATATGAAAGCTAAAGGAAAGACCTTTTAAACTATAAGAGTGAGGTGATAAAAATGAATGAAAAACCTATGTCAGTACTTATAAAGGAAAGCATAGAAAGCTTTCTTGATAAAGTAACAATAGATATAGATCAGCGAAACAGCTTGTACATTAAGTTGTGTAAACTGATCGGGATTGGAGGGTACCAAGATTCATCGTAGAATACTCTGATAAAATCAAAGATAAACAATAAGTAATTAGTAATAACAACAATGATATTAATATTGAAAATTTGGAGGATAACAATTATGAACAAATTAGAAAGATTAGAAAGAGCAAAGAAACTGGCAACAATTACAACAATAATACTGGCTATCAGTTTTATGATTAATTTCGTTTCACCTACGATTGGAGGAGCAGGAATGACATTTGCTGTTATAGGTGGATTTGTTGCATATTTAATTGGCGGCTTCGGTACAGCGTTGAAAATGGCATTTAAAATCGGAACTATAGGTTGGGTAGTTGTTCCCTTTCCTTATGATCTCACTACCGGTGGAATGACTTTTATGTTAGCGATTGGAGTGTTCTTATTCTTACCGATCATTCCTATAAACAAAGCTTATAAGGAATATGTAAGTGGTATGTAAATGTAAAAAATAGCCCTATGGCTTATAAAGCGACAATCGCAAAAGCCATGGGGCATGTCTATTCGACATAAGTTATGATATCTTCAACCCTGCAATGAAGTATCTTGCATAATGTATCAAGGGTGTGAGTGCTGATATGCGCGTTGGATCTTAGTCTTGACAGCTGACCTGCGCTAAAATGATATTCATTGATGAGCTTGTATTGAGTTATATTCTTCTCCTTCAGAGTTTCCCATAGCTTGTCATATACTATCATGTCAATCATCTCCGATATGTTTTATGTTTTAATCTATTCTAAAGATCTATTGTGATTTGATACAAAGGACTTTTAGAAATCCTAGCTCTATTGACATATTAGCCGTTTATTGATAATATTTGTATTAGCCATAAGTGGCTAATACGGAAATGAAGGAGAAAAAAAGAGTATGAAGAATTATAGTAAGATAGGCTCTCGGAATCTTGAGCCTGCTGACCAAGATCCATCGGTCAGATGAACCTTGAAAAGTAAATATTATCCAGAATGGAATAGACGTGTAATCAGATTGAAAAAAATGGCGCATTTAATAGACCATACATCAGAAATG
>JAFYAS010000049.1 GCA_017540605.1 Lachnospiraceae bacterium
AAACTTAAGAAAACGAATACTGATGGTACATACGGCATGAAAAAATATTGGTTGCATGTAGCTACATGCAACCAATATGAGTTGACTCTTTATTGTTTCTTTGCAATTAGTTGACCCCAACTATTGCAATAGAGCCTTTATTTGAGCAGTATCATCTGCTGTTTGTTGACGTCTCCGGATCCCAGTGTAACGACCATGTCACCAGGCTGCCAGCTCTTTTCAAGATATTCCTTGATATCCTGGAATGTTGGGAGATAGACACAGTTGTGTGAATGAGCATCAATGGCTTTTACAACATCGGTAGCATGGATCTCACCCTTATCTATATCTCTTCCCGGGTAAATATCAGGCATCATAACTACGTCAGCATCCTCGAATGCAAGTGCGTACTTGTCCTTGAGAGTCTTTGCTCTTGTGAATGAATTGCACTGGAAAAGTACGAACAGCTTCTTGTGAGGATATTTCTTTGCAGCAGCAAGGCATGCCTTTATCTCGGTCGGATGATGTGCATAGTCGTGGAAGATCTTGACTCCGTCCTTTTCTCCCACAAGCTCGAACCTTCTGCCTGCAAGATGATAATGGCTGAGGGAATCGTTGATATGATCCATATCGAGACCGAACACCTCATGACAGAGAGCAGCACAGGCAAGTGCATTCTCTACATTGTGTCTTCCGGGTACATTGAGCTTGATGTGACCAAGCTTTTCGCCTTTGCTGTATACATCGAATTCAGGATTTCCTATGCCATCATATTCTATATCCTTTACATAGTAATCACCATTTCCGTTTACTGAATAGGTGATGATCCTGTGTGTGATCTTAGGGAATATCTCTATGGTATTTGCGTCATCTGCATTTGCAAATACGATACCGCTTTCATCCATCAGTTCAGTGAAATCCACGAAGGTCTGTTTGATCTCATCCAGATCCCTGTAGTAATCAAGGTGGTCGTCATCGATGTTGTTGATGATTATGTGTGAAGGATGAAGAGTCATGAAACTTCTAACATATTCGCACGCTTCAGTTATAAACAGGTCTGAATTGCCGACTCTGACTCCGCCGGAAAGGAAATCCACCATGCCTCCTACGTGTACGGTAGGATCAAGGTGAGTATCCTTGGTTATGAGTGCGAGCATGGATGTGATGGTAGTTTTGCCATGACATCCTGAAACGCAGATGGATGTTGTGTAATCATGGCTGATCTGACCAAGAAGCTCACTTCTTTCAAGCATAGGGATGTTGTGTTCCTTTGCATATGCGAACTCAACATTGGTAGGCTTGATAGCTGCTGAATATGCAACAAGGGAAGCACCCCTTATGTTCTCTGCGTCATGTCCGATGTATACTTTTATGCCCTTCTTTTTAAGGACATCTGTAAACTGTGATTCTTTCTGATCTGATCCGGCAACTTTGTATCCCATGTTGTCGAGTATCTGTGCAAGACCGCTGGTGGAACAGCCACCGATACCTATAATATAGATAAGCCCGTCTTTATAGTCTCTGAAATCTACGTTCATCTTAGTACCTCATTAAAAATTACATATAACAATTATATCCATTTTTATATTCATGTTCAATTGTACAAAGACCTTGTTATATATATTGATTTTATGATATAATACGAATTACTTACCTTTAAAATATGATTATGATTCGGGGTTTTTGAGACATGTATGAAGTTGCTACAAGAAAAGAAAGACTGACGATTATAACTACTATACTTACGAGCAATCCAAATCATCTGTATTCATTGTCTTATTTTTCAGAACTGTTTGGTTCTGCTAAATCCACATTGAGTGAGGACATTGCTATCATAAAGGAGTCACTTAAGAAGTACGGCAAAGGCGAAGTGGAAGTACTTATGGGAGCCGGCGGTGGAGTGAGATATCTTCCTATAAACAACACTGATGACTATGATACGCTTGCAGCAGAGCTTACAAGGAAGCTTTCAAATCCAAATAGGATACTTCCGGGAGGATTCATATATACAGCGGATATCTTCTATAATCCATATTATGTGGATAAGATGTCCAAAGCCCTCTGGTCCAGTTTCAGCAAGACTAATCCGGATTTCATAATCACCGCAGAAGCAAAGGGCATTCCTCTTGCAATGGGAGTTGCGAAGCTTTTTGACAAGCCTCTTGTAGTTGCAAGAAGAGAGAGCAAGGTAACAGAAGGTTCTGTTGTTACCATCAACTACGTATCAGGAACGTCAAGAAGGATCCAGACCATGTCTCTTTCAAAAAGAAGTGTAAGTGAAGGTCAGAAGACCATAATCATCGATGACTTTATCGCAGGAGGCGGAACTGTGAGAGCCATATTTGAAATGATGAAGGAGTTCCAGATCACAGTATTCGGATGTGGATGTGCCATAGCAACAAAAGAACCTGAAAGAAAGAGGATAGAGAATTATAAATCTCTGTTCACCCTTGAAAAGATAGAAGAGGAGACACAGACCATCTCCATAAAACCTAATTTCTGATTTTTTTCAGATATTTTTATCAAAGAAAGTATGAAAAAGGCTGCACTTGCAGTCTTTTTCTTTATATGGATAGTATAAAAGACCGCAAAAACCGAAACGAAAAGGTGAGGAAGGGGTGGGAATGTACGTAAGGGGTGAGGTGAACAGGGTGTTTGGAAAAGAAAAGATACGAGTTTAAAAAAAAGTGAAAAAAAGTGTTGACACTAAAAAAGTGGTTTGGTAATATATAAAAGCTCTCGCGAGAACG
>JAFYAS010000050.1 GCA_017540605.1 Lachnospiraceae bacterium
CTTATCACCGGGAGAAACTTTATCAGGCATACCGCTGCGAACACAAAATCCGCAGCAGTATCAAATCTCGCTCCAAACTCGCTGACCGTATTCATTCTTCGGGCAAAGGTTCCGTCTATCATATCTGATAAGCCTGCGATCAGATAAAGCACACAGAATGCCGGAGAAAACACCGGGCAAAACAGTAGCACAATACTGATCAGCACCCTGAATCCTGTTATTATATTTGCCATCACCTAACTCTTTGGAACATGACCGTCTCTTCCTTCATTGAGATCTTTCCGACACAGAAGCCATATTCCAACAATTCCTTCTTGTATTTGAGAAAAGAATGGTCGATCGGAACCCCTGTAATTTCTTCAATCTCAGCATATGTCAGTTTGAAACTGTCCGTTCCATTATCACAAATCCATTTCCAAAGAGGTTCATATTTACCCATAAATTCCACCTTAACCTATTTCATTTTTTTCTCTTATAATCGATTTCTGCTTCAACTATTTTTCTTATGGTGGAAAAATTCCGTTCCTCTAAGGAATGAAAGAAAGCCATATTCTTGCATTTCTTATAAGAGACGCCATCCATGAGGAATGAATATCTGCCGGTACATGTCGGAGAACAGTTCAGTCCATATAATTTTTTACAGTCTCCGGCTTTAATGATGTCTTTTTTCATATTGTCAGGAAAATCAGAGAGAATCTCGGAATATTCACCAATGCCTGCAGCATAGATTCGCATTTTTACACCGGTTTTTCTGAATACATAATTCAGCAGTGCCTTTCCGGTTTTTGGAGATGTGTACGATGTCACAAAGCCGCTCTTCGCGGATTTTATTGTCCGTTTACTGCCTTTCTCCGTGAGATATTTATCGAGTCCCAAAACAAAACCCTGACATTCAACAGATATGTCGTTCAAAAATAGCATAAATGTCTCGTCCATTACTGTGTTCTCCCCTTTCTTTAATATATGTTCAACTTGTCTTTTTCCAAAAATAGAATCGCACCGCCAACAATTAGTCCATTGTCCGTGAGATTATACAAGTGATTTGTTCTGTCCATCTTTGTGTGATAAGAAACAGACATATATCCAGGTGGCCCACCAGCTGAAGGTTCTCCAACCTGAACATCGCTATCAAAGGCTCTTTTAGATATTCCATTAAGTGTCAAAGCATCAGAAGTGCTTGCTTTTACAAATTGTAGGCTCATATCTTTACCCTCTTCTTTTCATCATCAGATAGCAGTTAATTCCCTCTTTATAAAAATCAGTTAGTTCTCCAACACACTTATATTCCGATTACCAATACTAACAGGTCACTTTTATATATACTCTATCGGCAGGGCAAGCAGATTGTCTCTGAGGTATGTTTTTCTATCGATCAGGCAAAGGATAACGCCCATACCTCGTCTCTTATCCGGTATTTTATCCAGAATTGGATTTGCTGATGCCATATTCGCTTTAGGGTTCCCAGTCATTTTTATTTCTACAGGATACAGTAATCCATTTTCTTCGATAATCAAATCAATCTCGTTTTCTCCTGACGCTTTCTTGTCTTTTCCTCTGTAATAAAAGACACTGAATTTGTAATCCATACCTTCGTTACTGTATGATTTCAATATTTCAGAAACGATAAATGTTTCAAATATATTGCCCGCGACAGCTGAATTCTTTAACGCCTCTGCGGTAATCCACCTTGTCAGATAGCAAGCAAGGCCTGTATCTCTGAAATAGATCTTCGGCGTTTTTATTGCTCGGTTTAATACACTCGCACTATAGGGCTGCAGTATATATACGATTCCAGTTCGCTCCAGCACAGCTATCCAGGTCTTGATCGTCGGTTCACTGACTCCGACCTCACTTGCAATATTTGCATAATTCAGCATTTCTCCAGTCCTGGCCGCAACCGCTGTCATGAACTTTGTAAAAGTTAAACTATCCGTATTTATCAGTTCATTTATATCTCTTTCAATATAAGTTGCGACATATGATGAATAATAATCCTGCCAATCCCGGTCCACATCATATAATTCAGGGTAGGATCCCTTATGGATGATCTCCCATAAGTCTTCGTATTTTTTCAGGCAATTCTCCCGTTTATCAAAATACTCATCGGTTGGAACGAAGTGTCGGTTAAAAGGAACGTTCTTAATTTCACGCAGTGACAGACCGCAAAGCTCCATGATCGAAACTCTTCCTGCAAGCGATTCGCTCATCCCCTTCATCAGCTCAAGTTTTTGTGAGCCTGATAATATAAATCTTCCTCTATCATCGGAATTGTCAACTAATAGTTTAATTTCTTCAAGAATACTGCTTTCTTTCTGAACCTCATCGATAAACAAGGGTCTCGGATTATTCAGAAAGAACAATTTCGGCTCTTCTCTTGCCTGCAGCCTGGTCAAACGGTCATCAAAGTCAGCTCTATGAAATTCAGGAAATTCATTCTTTACTACTGTTGACTTTCCAACCTGTCTTGCTCCGGTGAGAAGCAAACATTTACTGGATGAAACTCTGCTTTTCAGAACATCTGTTATCGCTCTACTTATATATGCCACGGTCTCGCCCTCCTTCGTCTATTCTAAAATTATACTTTATTATAGTCGCGTAGTATCGTCTCGTCAACAGATAATCTGACTAATAATAAGTTATACTTTAGACCAGTCTCCGGTTTTCTGGACTAAAGATCATCCCTTGCTCTGATGCTACTTTCTAAGCCAGATTTCTTCCTCTTCATAATCAGCAATCGTAAAAAATCGGATCATTGTTTTACTCATGTACATCTTCTCCTTTGCTATTTTTATACAGCCTTTACCCGATAGAATAAATCTTCTGATATTATGGGTTCATGAATTCCTTTTGCATAGATGATTTCTTTTGGTCGAGCATTCTTTTTATTTGTTCTTCGGTTATAATACATATCTCCACAATAAAGAGGATTAGTAATAATTGAAATGACTGTATCTCTACTGAATAATCCGTGCCAAGAAGCCTTGCATCATTGGTAATCTTTAGGAAATTATCCTCACTCGGATCAACGCCGCCGCTGAGATGAGCACTGCTTACAAGGTCGGCTTCAAGGACAGCGTGGCTTTAATGATAGAAGTTCAGATATAACGAAATATATAAAGTGGTCTTGTTTCTGTTAATTCATGGATAAGACCTTTTTTATATGCAACTCAATAATTTAATGTTCAGTTAATGTTTGGCAATTGTTCCGTTAAGAGTGCGGTAGTATCATACATATATCAAAGGAAAAAGAATACAAGAGGGTGTTTTGAAAATGAAGAAAACTAAAAGGATAATATCTTTTATTTCCGCACTTGCTGTTATGAGCGGAATGCTCTGCGGCTGTACACCAGACAGCGCAAAGGAAACATCTGCTGAACCGGCTGCAGCTCATCAAGTTCTTGACGTATCGGCGATCAGAGCGCAGGACGACTTTTACGGATATATCAACGCAGAACATCTGCTCGGCACTCTGCCTGCATACGACGAAATGACCTGGGGTACTTTTGAGGAAGTGGATGCACAGACTGTACAGGAAGTACTCGGACTTATCAGCGAGATCGTTACATCGGAGGAAGAATATGAGCCGGGCAGCGCAGAATATCTGATAAAAAATGTCTACGATCAGGCAATGGCTTTTGATGATAATAAGGCGGTGTATTCGGAGATACGCAGTTTGTGCGATAAGATAAACAGTGTCGGAAGTATTGGTGAACTAATGGAACTTTGGAAAAAGCTGTACCGTTCATACGGGGCGAATACGCCCTTTGTGCCAACGGTAAGACAAAATTATTTCAAGTCGGGCGAATTCGCCTTGCTGATAGACCAGAGCAAAGGAATGTGCGGAAATTCTTATGAGGACATATCCGACAGCGATGAAGCGTGTATCAGCATGAAAAACTACATGAGAGATATGCTGATGGCGATAAGCTATGATAAGAACACCGCCGACAGCAAAGCAAAGCAGGCGGTATATCTTGCACTGGAAATTGCCCGCAGTACCGATTTTTCGGCAGGAAAAGCGGCAAACCCATTTGCGGCTTTTGAATTTGTCAGCGAGGAGGATATGAACGGCATTTTCTCTAATCTTGATACAAGCGTGGTAAAGCTGTTCTTCGGGCTTGATGAAAACACCTATGGCGGCTGGTATGTAAAGGACAGAGGTCAGCTTGAAAAGATGAATGAGATGATGACAGAGGAAAATCTTGAAAGCTGGAAAACGATACTTATTTCCGAACTTGTGACGGCAAATATGGAGTTTTTAAGCACCGAAGCGGACAGCCTTTCGGAATACGGCAGCGGAGAGGAAAAGGAGTATTCCGTGTGTGTCAATACGATCGCATCAAATTTGTTTTTTGTAAATGACCTGAGCGCACTGTATGCCGAAAAATACTACACTGCCGAAGCGGACGCCGCTGTTCGTGAAATGTGCGAACAGCTAAGACAAAGCTACCGTGAACTTATCAGCGGTGCAGACTGGCTGACAAAGGACGGACGCAAGGCGTTACTCAAAAAACTCGATAATATGAGATTTATCCTGCCCGATGCGGCAATATCCGAAACCGACCCGACCCGTGCGGAACTGATAAAAGAAAGCTATCCGCAGACGCTCCATGCCATAAGGGAGCGCTCCTATGATGACAACATTGGGAATATCGGTGCGAAGTTCGATATGACACGTCCCATAATGGCAACCTATGAAGTGAACGCAAACTACAATCCAAACAATACAGTTACCATAACCGCGGCGATCATGCACGCTCCTTTTTTCGACCCCAAAGCCGATATCGGAACGAACCTCGGCGGACTGGGTGCGATCATAGGTCACGAAATGGGTCACGGCTTTGATACGATGTGTATGGACTACAACGAAAACGGCGAATATGCTCCCGATTGGCTCTCTGATACCGACAGAAATGCATTTGTGGAAAGAGCAGAAAAAATGCAGGGTTATTTCTCTGATTATACCGTGCTTGATATCTATCACGTTGACGGAAAAAAAACAAACGGCGAGAACTATGCCGATTTAGGTTCAATGGAATGTATTGTGAATATCCTCAAAGATGATAAGGTGGAACTGAAAAAATACTTTGAGAATTACGCAGTCACATACGCCGAGACACGGGTAGACAGCTATGCGATAGATGCCTTGGAGAGCGATGAGCATAGTCCCGGAAAGGTCAGGATCAACGCAGTGCTTTCAAACTGCGAAATGTTTTACGAGATATACAATATAAAGGAGGGGGACGGTATGTACTGCGCTCCTGAGGAAAGGGTAAGCAGGTGGTAAAAATGGGTCTTATAATCAAGCACACGCTTAAAAGTATGTGGGCGCACAAGATGCGTACTTTTCTGCTGCTTTTCTGTGTCAGCATATGCAGTCTTGCGGCGATGCTCTGCTTTGATATGTCGGGTTCTTTGGAGCAGGCGGTCAAGGCAAATAACGCTAAGGCGTTCGGCAAGGCAGACATCATTGTTACCGCCTCATACGATCTCGACGACGATTTTGCAAAGGGTATCCCCGAAAGCACAGTTCTGGAATTATCCACTGGCTCTACGGTCTTTACAAAGCATATCGTCGGCACTTATGATATGCTCACCCAGAAAGCGTGCAGTATCAGCGGTGTGGATATTCCCAAAGCAAAGGAAATGGGCGTATTGCCAAATGATGCGGAGATAGGTGATATGCAGGCGGCAGTCAGCAAGGACTTTGCCGATGAGTTTGGCTATTCCGTAGGCGATACGATAACCCTTTACAGCAACGCTAAACAGCCTGTTGACTTTACTGTCAGCGGTCTGTACGGCGATAACGTCGGGCTTTTCAGTTCGGGCGATACGATCGTGATAAGCAATGAGTCCATGAAAAGTCTTTACGGCGGTTCTGATACCGGCACAAGGCTTGCCTACATAGATATTGCAGATGATGAAGAAATAAACAGCGCAGTTCAAACGCTTGAGAGCAATTTGCCCTCGGCAAACGTGCAGGCGGTGTTTGAAAACGAGCAGACACAGGAAATGATTGGGAACATCACAAGGATATTTACTATACTGTTTGCGGTATGTCTGCTTCTTGTGATATTTGTAACGGTATCGGCATCTCAGAGGATAATCACTGAGAAAATGCCCGTGATCGGCACTTTCAGAAGTCTTGGTATATCGAGCAGACTGACATACACGGTGCTGCTGGGAGAGAATATAGCCTACGGACTGATAGGCTCGGCAATAGGCATATGTATATATTCCGTACTGCGCCCAATGATATACAGTTCTCAGTTCGGTTCTTCCGAAAATGCCGGAAAAATGAGCATCGGTGCGGTCGCAGGAGTGATAATATTCTGCGTGGCACTCGAATGCCTTTGCCCGGTCAAGGAGATCCTTTCGGCGGTAAAGACATCTATCAGAGATATTATTTTCTCAAACAAGGACACGCAGTACAGACACGGCAGGTTTTCGACAGTTTCAGGCATTCTTCTTGCAGTCATTACCTTTGTAACAGCTTTCTTCTCGGAGAACTTTTTTGCAGGTCTGATCTGCTTTGTCAGCACAGCGGTCGGTGCAGCACTTCTTTTTCCTTATGTACTACGCTTTATTGCAGGACTTCTTGTGAAGATATTTGACAGGCAGAATAAACCCATAGCAAGGCTTGCGGCAGTGGAAGCAAGGGAAAAGAAAAGCACGGTGGGCAGCGCGGTGCTGTGCTTTACGGCAGCAGCGGTGTGTATCGTGGTGTACGGCTTTGCGTCATCAATGAGCGGATTTTATATGCACGAAAACAGCACCGCCGACCTGAACGTGAGTACAGACGGATCTACCGAAAGAACACGTTTTTCCTATATAGAGGATATAGATGGGGTAGGCGAAACGGAATACGGTTATTATCAGAATAGTGTGATAGAGATAAACGGAGAGCAGACAGCAAACGGAGTTCCTATATACGGCTGGAAGGACGGCGGTTATGAACTTTTCAGGGGAGTATCTGATATCCCCGACGACCTTGCATACGATGAGATCGTCATCAGCAAGGCAGTGGCACGGAAATACGATCTGAGCGAAGGTGATACAGCCGAGATCACATTCAGAGCCGATGGCTTTATTCCTTATGTAAAGCAGCTTCGTGTCAGAGGTACATCGCTTACCGATCATGAAAATTCCAGCGGAACGACTGTCGTGATATCCGAAAAGCTGTTCAAGGATATCTACAAGGATATCCCCTCCGGTATCTATATCAAATGCAGTGACCCTGAAAGGGTACGTTCAGTCATTGAGGATCACTCCGCCGATATGGTGTCGGAGGTGCAGACATATGATGAATACCATGAAGCCGCAAGTCAGGACAGCGCAGGCTTAATGGCGATCATTGACGGCGTGATAGTGCTTGCACTCGGTATTACATTCATCGGCGTGGTAAGCAACTGCCTGATCGGTTTCGAGGGCAGAAAGCGTGAATGTGCGGTGCTGATGTCTACTTCATTGACAAGAGGAAAGCTGTCAGAGATGTTCTTTGCGGAGAGCGCTATAGCATCTGGTGCGGCGCTTGTTATGGCAGTTCCGCTGTCGATCTTTATGTACAAGGTATTTTTAAATATACTTGACGGACTTATGGTATCTATACCGATACACATGAGCATCACAAACAGCATCGTTCTTGGTCTGCTGATGTGGGCAGTGTTCACACTTTCGGCACTTTTCCCCATAAAGGCACTCAGAAAAATGAACATAGCGGCACAGCTTAAATATGAATAACGGAGGAAGGAACAATATGAATCTGATAGAAGTAACAAATGTAAGCAAGACTTTCGGAAAGGGCGAAGCTGCTGCGAAAGTGCTTAACAATATATCGCTTGATGTTAGACAGGGCGAATTTGTATCTCTTATGGGAGCATCGGGCAGCGGAAAATCCACACTGCTGTATCTGATCGGCGGACTTGACAGGGATTTTGACGGCACGATAAAGGTATGCGGCAAGGATATCACCAAAATGAAGGATCGTGAGCTTTCAAAGTTACGCCTTGAAACGATAGGCTTCATATTCCAGTTTTACAATCTTGTGCAGAATTTAAGCGTTGAGGACAATATCCTGCTGCCCGAACTGACAAAAGGTCGCAGCAGAGCAAAACTGAAAAAAGACCTTGACGAGATACTGGAGATAACGGGGCTTTCCGACAAGCGAGAGTCTATGCCCAACGAACTTTCGGGCGGTCAGCAGCAGAGAACAGCGGTCGCAAGGGCGGTCATCGCATCGCCGCAGCTTATACTTGCAGACGAAGCAACGGGCAACCTCGATTCGGTGTCGGGCGAGGAGATCATGAAGCTTTTTGCAAGAATAAACAAGGAGAAAAATATCACCATTTTACAGGTAACTCACAGCGAGGAATGTGCGGCATACGGTACAAGGACGGTAAGGCTTGCAAACGGGCAGATAGTGTGAAATAATATTACATAAATACAAGAGCAATTTAAGAATGGAAAAACAATGTAAGATATGTGGTGACAAATTGATTGATTGCAATTATAAAGGAAGCGAAACTATGCCGAATATTCTTATTGCCGATGACGAAAAGGAGATAGTTAAACTCCTGAAAATATATCTTGAAACTGACGGTGTTGCCGTGCTTGAAGCGAATGACGGAGCGCAGGCACTCGATATTCTCGAAAGGAACGATATTGACTTGGCGCTCGTTGACATCATGATGCCGAAAATTGACGGCTATCAGGTAATAAAAAAGGTACGTCAGAGGGAAAAGTATATCCCCGTCATGGTCATCTCTGCAAAAGTCACGCTTTCGGACAGGGTGCTTGGCATTGATCTTGGTGCAGATGATTATATCACAAAGCCCTTTGAACCTTTGGAGGTTGCCGCTAAAGTCAAGGCACAGCTTCGCAGACTGAATGTCACCTCACCGCAGACACAGCCGAAAAGCCTTATCACGGTGGGCACTATGAGCCTTGACCTTGACGAGTGTACTTTCATAGGCGGTAATGAGATAAAAGTACTTACAAAGGCGGAATTCAAAGTGCTTGAGCTTCTTATGTCGCAGCCAAAAAGAGTTTTCACCAAAGAACAGATATACGAAAGTGCGTGGTATGATGACGGTGCGGTGGATGACAATACTATCCGTGTGATAATCAGCCGCCTGCGTGACAAGGTGGGGGCTGAGCATATCAAAACTATCAGAGGATTGGGGTATCGGTTTGAAGAATAAAAAATTGCTTTCGCTGAAAAACAAGATCTTTTTAAGCTATGTGGGTCTGTGCTTTGGTCTGGTGTTGTTGTTTAAAAATCTGGACTATATCTATTACGATATACTCGACCCGATGCTCAATCCGAACGTTACGGATATTAATGCTAACACGCCATCACGGTGGGGTTATTTTATACTGAATATCCTTATCTTTGTGGCGTTTGCACTTGCTTTTTACAGACTGACCACAAAGGCGATAAAGCAGGAGAGCGAACGCCGTCTGCAAGAGCAGAATTTGCTGTATGCAGCTATTGCACATGATCTGAAAACTCCAATGACCTCAGTGCATGGCTTTGCAAAAGCACTTTCGGACGGAAAGATACAACCCGATGAACAGCAGGAGATATTCGACATCATATACCGCAAATCCAACAGCATGAACGATATGGTGAACACTCTGTTCGACTACGCAAAGCTTGGGACTGACGGGTATAAGCCAGCGCTTGCAGAGGTAGATATATGCTCTCTTGTGCGTGAGGTCATAGCCGAGAATTACTGCGACTTTGAAGATCACGGCATAGAACTTGACATAGACATTCCCGAAACAGCTATTACGATAAACGCCGACAAGGCCGAGATGAAAAGGGCGGTCACAAATCTTATCGTTAACATTTACAAGCATAATCCCGACGGTACCAGAGCAAAGGTATCGGTTGCAGATGATAACGGGAAAGCCGTTATCCGTATAGCGGACAGCGGTGACTCTCTCCCCGAAGGCGTGGATATTTTCGAGCCATTCGTAACGGAAAACACCGCAAGAACTGTCGGCCACGGTACGGGACTTGGACTTGCGGTAACAAAGCGTGTCATCGAACGTCATGGCGGAAAGATATATGTGGAAACAGCCGCTGCCGACTATACAAAGATGTTTGTCATCAGACTGTAGTCTATTGGCGCAACCATAAACCGTTCCGTACCGTTTGGATCTGTCGCTATGGTTGCTTGATCCGGAACCCTGTCTATCACTTTCATGATATCAATTGTCCATGAACCAATATCGACCACTATTTCCTGCCCGCTCATCTGTGGTAATCTGTCTACAATCGCACCGTATAATCAGGCTTTACGCCGATGTTGACCAACTGAACTACCGTCTCGACATGTCCCGAAAAACAAAACTGATCATAAGCCTCTCCGCACTTCAATTCATAGCCATTTTCAGAAAGCCATTTCACATCTCTGGCAAGGGTTGCGGGATCGCAGCTTACATACACTATTCGTTTGGGCTCCATCTTTATTATGGTTTCCAATGCTTTGATATCGCAGCCTTTTCTCGGAGGATCCACCACTATCACATCAGCATGGATTCCATTTTTCTCATACTCTCTTGGTAATACCTCTTCTGCCTTACCAACGTAAAATGTTGTATTGGTAATATCGTTGATAGATGAATTTAATTCGGCATCCTCTATAGCCTCGGGAACTATCTCAACACCATGTACATGCTTTGCTTTCTTCGCAAGAAACAAAGATATGGTTCCTATACCGCAATAGACATCCCATACAGTTTCAGACCCGGTAAGTCCTGCGTATTCAAGCGCCTTCCCGTATAGCTTTTCCGTCTGAACAGGATTCACCTGATAAAATGACAGAGGCGAGATACGAAACTTCACATCACCTAAATAATCGGTGATATAGTCTTCACCCCAAAGTGTGATACATTCATTTCCAAGTATCTTATTAGTCTTTTCAGTATTCACATTAAGACAAATGGACGTCATGCCTTCGATTCCCTTAAGTCTCTCAACAAGCACTTCACTATGTGGAAGCTTTTTTCCGTTTATCACAAGGCACACCATGATCTCACCTGTGGTAAAACCGACTCTTGTAAGCACATGACGAACAAGCCCTTTGTGTTCTTCTTCAGAGTATGTGGTGATATTGTAGTCCTCAATATACTTCCTGACACAAGCTAAGATCTCCTCATTGACCTTCGCCTGAATAAAGCATTTTTCCGTATCAATGATGTTGTGGGAATGCCCCGCATAAAATCCTGTGATGACTTTTCCTTCCTTGTCACGTCCAACAGGAAACTGCGCTTTATTCCTGTAATGATAAGGCTCATCCATGCCGCAGATCCCTGTAATAAGCTCATCTGCGTTCTCTATTCCGCCTATACGCTTAAGACAATCTCTTACATGCTTAAGTTTAAATTCAAGCTGCCTTTCATAGCTCACATGCTGGAATATGCATCCACCGCACTGTCTTGCCTTGTCACAGACAGGCTCCACTCTATACCGAGAGGGTGTGATCACCTCCATCAGTCTTCCATAGGCATAGTTCTTCTTCAATTTGATGATCTTTATCACTGCCACATCACCGGGAACGGTATCCTTCACAAATACCGCCATGCCCTCTATATGACCGACTCCCTCTCCGTCTTTGGTAAAGTCCTCTATAGTTATCTCGTAAGTTTCGTTCTTGTTCATATGATCCATTACCTCAAAAAATGATATTCTTATTCTACACTGCTTTTTCTGTGCTTTCAAGGAAAAGAAAAAGCCACATCCGGGATGAATCTGCCCGGGTGTGGCATATAGTATCTTTTATTTTGATGTTCCCCTGATGTTGGAATCAAGGGCTCTGTTAAATCCGAGCCACTCTGTACCGGTTGCATTTGCACCATATATCGCTTCTGCAAATGTCTCGATCTTTGCATCAGTATTGTCGGCAAATGATAGGGCTACCGCCTCAATAAGCGCAGGCTTTTTCGGCGATCCGTATTCAAGCTCTCCATGGTGAGCAAGGATGCAGTGAATAAGCTCAGTTCTCTTGATCTTCGGAAATCCTTCAATCTTGTCCATGGCACGATCCACCATATTGGCACCGATTACGATATGACCTAAAAGCTGTCCGTCATCTGTGTAATCATTTTCCGGGAAGAGGGAAAGCTCTTCAAGCTTCCCGATATCATGAAGTAAAGCTGCCGTAATAAGGAGATCGTGATTTAAGATCGGATACTGCTTAGTGTAGAATTCACAAAGCTTTGCAACTGAAAGGGAATGCTCTAAAAGTCCACCTATAAATCCATGATGTATTGACTTGGCTGCCGAGTGATCTCTGAACTTTATTGCAAACTCCTTATCTCTGAAGAAACCATCAAGAAGTGCATGATAATTCTTGTCCTCAACCGAATCCACAAGTCTCAAAAGTTCACGATACATTTCGTCCTGATCTTTGGATGTAGTAGGCATATAATCACCGACTACATATTCACCCTCATCAGCCTTCCTGATCCTCTTGATGTTCATCTGAAGATTGCCCTGAAAGCTTACTACCTGTGCCTCAACCTTGATAAAATCCATCGACTCAAAATGATTGATACCACCATTCAAGTCCCAGACCTTTCCGTCAACAGTTCCGGTCTTATCCTGTAGGATAAGTGACAGATAGTTCTTTCCCGCCTTGGTCTGAAGCATATCCTTCTTCTTGCAAAGATATATCTCGCTTACATTATCTCCTTCGCGAAGCTCATTTATATATTTCATTCTTATTCTCCTAATTATTCTTGTCAGCTAAACCTTTTAAAAGCTGCAGACCAATTATCACTATTCCACCTATCACAAAGAATAAAACGTTAAATGTGGAAAAACTCAAAGCCTCCTTCGGCTCCTTTAGGCTTGTAGGTCCCATAATGATAGCATAGAAGGATCCAAGCATCATTCCGATAACAAAATACATCACGGCCGGTCTGTGCTTTGAAAGCCCTGCCTTTAAAAGCTTTACTATGGTGAATATTCCTGTCAGAACTCCAAAACCAAATATGCAAAGCCCCACGAAATATCCAAAATCAAGGTGTAAGAATCCCGATATGGCAGTCATGATCGCCTGATAGACTCCGAATACAAGCATGAGAGTTGATCCTGAGATTCCCGGAAGAACCATTGCCGAGATAGCACACATGGCACAGATAAAAAGATAGATAGCCATGGGTAATGTCATCTCGCCCCATTTAAGGGATACATTGTCAAGCAATGCATGCTTTGAAAAATAAGTGATGGCAACAACCAGTGCTGATCCCATCACAGTGAACACCAAACAGGGTAAGTGTCCCTTGAAGGAATCTATTTCCTCTTTGATAATGATTGGAATGGCAAAAAGCACAAAGCCGAGAAACAGTGAACTAATAGCATAAATATGTGTTTCAAATACAGCATTTATCACAAGTGCCGCCGATGCCATACCCACCAGCCAGCCTGATCCAAGCTTTATCAAAAACTTAAAGGCTGCCATCCTCTTTTCTTTGTCTCTTGAAACTATATCATTTAATGAATTGATAAACTCGTCATAGATGCCCATAAGAAAGGCTACTGTACCACCGGATACACCGGGAACACTATCCGCAAGAGCCATCAAAAATCCGCCTAATACTCTGATCAACATGATTATTGGTACCTCTCATCTATAACACGCTTTGTCTTCTTCTCGCTCCTGGGAAGAAGTCCGATCTCAACTACCTTGACGATAGGAGTGAATCCGATCTTGCTCTTAACTGCTGCCGCAACATTCTTTGAGAGCTCCTCAAAGTCATAGTGACCTGAAGTCTCAACATAGATACGCATGGTATCCTTTCCGTCAAGATGTGAGATCCTGATCTGGTACTCGCTGTCAAGCTCATCAAATGTTCTAAGCACCTCTTCGATCTGAGCTGGGAATACATTAACTCCCTTGATCTTCATCATATCGTCTGTACGTCCTGTGATCACATCAAGACGGGGACGGGTATCTCCGCATGAGCAAGGCTCAGGGATGATCCTTGAGAGATCGTGTGTCCTATATCTGATAAGAGGAGCACCCTCCTTCACAAGTGTTGTGATAACTATCTCACCGGGCTCGCCATCAGGTACAGGCTTTCCTGTCACGGGATCGATGACCTCAATATAGAGATAGTCATCCCAATAGTGGATGCCGCTTTCCTTCTGACAGTTAATACCGATACCGGGACCATAGATCTCGGTAAGTCCGTAAATATCATAAAGCTCTATACCAAGAATATCATGGATACGCTCTCTCATCTTAGCGCCCCAACGCTCTGAACCGATAACGCCCTTCTTTAAGCAGATCTTGTCCTTGAGACCTCTCTTTTCTATCTCCTCAGCAAGAAGCAGTGCGTATGAAGAAGTAGCACAAAGAACAGTAGACTTCAGGTCGATCATCATCTGGATCTGCTTGTCTGTATTACCGGGACCCATGGGAATGACCATAGCACCAAGCTTCTCTGCACCGTTCTGGAATCCGATTCCCGCTGTCCAAAGACCATAACCGGGAGTGATCTGAATCCTATCCTTGTTAGTGATACCTGCATATTCGTAGCATCTCTTAAACATCTCGCCCCAATCGTCTACATCCTTTGCAGTGTAGGGAATGATAACGGGAAGTCCTGTTGTTCCTGATGAAGAATGGATACGAACTATCTCCTCCTCGGGAGCTGTCATAAGTCCCAAAGGATATGCCTCACGAAGGTCTGCCTTCTCGGAAAATGGAAGCTTCAAAAAGTCCTCTACAGAGTTTATCTCTGTGATTCCTGCTTCCTCAAGCTTCTTTCCATAAAAGCTACCTGCCTTTACTAAAGCCTTGATCCTGTCATTTACCTGCTTGATCTGGGTTTCATTGATCTGCATTTTCTTTCTCCTTTTTATTCTTTTTTTATATAGTCAATGGCACGCATATTGAGCTCTACAAACTGAGGCTTAACACGCTTTTTTATTACTTCTTTTATCTCGTCCTTTGTGATATCCAAAGCACCGCTTTCTAAAGCTGCACCAAGAAGTACGATATTGAGTACCTTTGCCGAACCGAGATCTTCTATGGCTTTATCGGTATCCACAACTATCACTTTATCAACCTTGGACTTAAGATAATCTATCATGGCATCACCGTTGTAATCCGATCCCATGAGCGCTGCCGTAACAGGCATCACAGGTCGCTTGCTTACGATGACCACTCCATCCTTCCTAAGGTAAGGCAGCATCCTGACGGTCTCACCCGGCTCAAAGCCAAGGATGATATCCGCTTCGCTACGACCTATGAGCGGTGAATAAATATCATCTCCCATTTTCAAATGTGAGAATACCGAACCGCCTCTTTGTGCCATACCGATGGTCTCAGCCGAAAGCACTCCTATGCCCTTCGCTTCGGCGGCCGCCTGTAAAAGCTTTGATGCAAGGACAGTTCCCTGGCCGCCTACTCCACACAACAACACACATTTATGCATTCTTGCCACCTCCGTTTCTTTCGGTGGATATGGCACCCACCGGACATATTCCGGCACAGAGGCCACAACCTGTGCAAAGAGATGTGTCGATAGTTACCTGACCCTCCACTATGGCGATAGCAGGACAACCGATCTCATTTATACATTTTTTGCATTTGATACACTTTTCGCTATCTATACCCGCACATGCTTCGGGCTTAAAAAGCGCCACGCAGGGAGACTTGAAAATGATCGCCTTAACTCCCGGCTCATCAGCTACACGCTTTACTGTCAGGGTGGCGTTCTTATTATCCAGTGGATCTACAGTCTCAACCACAGTAAGACCTATGGCCTTTAGAACCTTTTCTATGCTGACCTTCTCAACTATCTCACCCATCATAGTGCGTCCGGTTCCGGGATGCGGCTGGTGACCTGTCATGGCTGTGGTGGAATTATCAAGTATGCAAAGGGTGATATTTGCCTGATTGTAATATGCATTTACAACGCCTGTGATACCCGATGCAAAGAATGTGGAATCTCCAACAAAACCGAAAAGATATGTATCCGGTTCTACCTTTCCGATACCCTGAGGTATGGTAAAGCCCGCTCCCATACAAAGACATGTATCTGTCATATCAAGGGGCTTTGCATTGCCCAAGGTATAGCAACCGATGTCTCCGGAAAATACCGCCTTCTTGCCCTTCATGGCCTGCTTCACTGCATAGAATGAAGCTCTGTGAGGACAGCCTGCGCAAAGCACCGGAGGTCTCACCGGAAGTGCAGGAGCATCGGATATATCAAATGTATCTTCAGAATCCGACTTCTCTCCAAAGAATCCAGCCAAATAAGCCTTTACGGAATCAACACTGTTCTCACCGGAGGTAGCCACATCACCTGTGAGCTTTCCCTTTATCTTAACATTCAATCCATACTTGCCGCACACATAGATAAGAGCTCTCTCTATCACGGGATCAAGCTCCTCTATACAGAGCACTTCATCAAGTCCTGTTAAGAATTCCACTGCAAGCTTTTCAGGAAAGGGAAATGGTGTAGATACCTTTAAAAGCTTCGGTGAATTGTCGGGATTGATATTCTCCATGGTGTAGGTATAGCTTATTCCGTGAGTTGCAATACCCTTCTTTGAGGAAACCTTATCACCTGTTGCTTCGACAATAAAGTTTCTCTTATAATCTGAGAATTCATCCTTTAATGAAGCATTTCTTTCCTCAATCTTCTTGTGATTGTTATATGCAAGTCGTGGGAAGATCACCCATCTTCCTGTATCCTTTATAAAGCCATCAGGCTTGTTCTTGTAGTATTCAGCCTCGTCCTTTATCTCGATGGATGCATAGCCGTGACTTACTCTTGTGGTAGAGCGAAGGATGACGGGAGTACCATACTTTTCCGAAAGCTCGAAGGCCTCTCCTATCATGTGATAAGCCTCCTCCACCGTAGAGGGATCAAATACAGGCACTTTGGAATACATACCAAATGTTCTGGTATCCTGCTCGGTCTGAGATGAAATAGGGCCGGGATCATCGGCCACCAATAGTACGAGTCCGCCCTTTATGCCCACATATTCAAGACTCATCAAAGGATCAGTTGCCACATTGAGTCCTACCTGCTTCATGGTAACAAGGGCTCTTCCCCCCGCATAAGCAGCACCGGCGGCAACCTCAAGTCCGGCCTTCTCATTTACCGACCACTCCACATATATATCCTCTGTTTTTCTCTTGGCAACAGTCTCAAGGACCTCTGTGGAAGGGGTTCCGGGATAGCCCGACACCACATTGACACCGGCTGCGATAGCGCCCAGTGCAATGGCTTCGTTGCCCATCAAGATTTCTTTATGCATCGTATTTTTCCTGCTTTCTAAATAAAATAACACTGCTCACCATTTTACTCTATGTAGGGGCATAAGGCAAGAATAAAATAGGTCAGCCTCCCTTACGATCCGACGTAAGAGAGACTGACCTATTTTCCTTTTTAGATCAACCTATGCTTTAATTTTGACTGCGGTTCCGTATGCGATAACCTCGGCTGCTCCCTGTATGATCGCAGAAGATGCATATCTTACATTTACGATAGCATCCGCTCCAAGGCCCATCGCCTCTTCAACCATACGCTTTGTAGCCAGAGCTCTTGCCTCATTCATCATTTCGGTATAGCCTGTAAGTTCACCACCCACAAGTCCCTTAAGACCGGCTGTTATATCCTTGCCCACATGCTTTGACTGAATAGTGCTTCCTTTTACAAGTCCCAGCATTTCCAGCTCTTTTCCTGAAATGTAATCAGTATTTACCAAGATCATCTTCTTGTCCTCCTTTAATTTCCTCAATTCTTTCCTTGCACACATAGATCATAGTTCCACCAAGCAAAAGCGGAATTATTCCAAAAGCAACCTTCGCTACCAGATTTGGAAGCTCATAGATCAGTAGCAAAAAGTATAGCAGATAATAAAGTACCACTAGGATCGTGACCACAATCGGTGCAATCATCTTTTTTTTGTGATTATTTTCCATTATTATTCACCCCACTCCTTTTTGAATATTTTATCATCTAAAAAATCATCTGAACAGCCCCAATTTTTGAATCGAGTCATAAAGCTCTATAGTTTCTTCCCTGCTCGTAGCACCCAGATAATACACCTTATCTTCAGTTACTATCCTGATATAGCAATCAGCCACAGGGCTTAAGAACACTTTACATTTTTTATCATCGCCAACGGAAAAATTGCCCTTAAGCACGTTGTCCGTACCCACACCTCCAAGTCTCACCATCTTGATATCCTTTAGGCTGTCTCCAAAGGTTACTTCCTTGATATCGGCAGTGTCGATCTTTACTTCATCACGAAGCTGATGACATACTATCTCGCTTCCTTCAAGCCTTAGATGCATATCGGTACTGTCAACAACAAATGCATATGTGAAACCCGCAAATGTCTCCACCATTAAAAGTATCAATACCCACATCAACACCTTGCCACCGGGATGGGCAAAATTCACTGTGGTACCAAGACCGTTTCTCTTCTCAACATTTAGCTTTTTATCATTGGGATTGTAGTAGATCAGTCCAAACAGCCAGTTGTCATCGTCATCGGTAAGTGGTGATTCAAACTCATACACCCCGTTAAGCCTGCTTGTTTTTTTCCCAAACATGGCAATGACTATAAACATCACAATGATGTATATTCCAAAGCCCGCTATGGATGCCATCTCTATCACATCAAGGGCAAAAGCCAGGATAAATGTCAGTACAAAGATCACATTCACCCATAAAAGAGCTACCCAGATATCTGCCCAGACCTTCTTCTTTGCGCGATTGTAATTGGCATTGATATCGCTGTCTGCTGATATCACTTCATTCCTTGTCTTATCCATCATCACTGCCGCCAGGATAAAGATAAGCCCCATAAACAGGAAGGTACCTGAAAGTATAGTCATAATAAAGCTTCCCTGATAAGCATTTTTTCCGATACTAATACAATTCATGTCATAAAGAAATGAAAAGGCAAGCTCTGCCACAGAAAAGATCAAAGGCAGTATAAGAATTGGCAGGTTTAATGCGTGAGAAGCATTTATACTCTTAAGATCAGCCTGTCTGATGCCACCCTTTGCCTCTATCCCAAGCTCTCTTTTTAGGCTCTTAAGCTCCGTATTGCCCTTCACATAGGGGATGTGAAATACAATCAGTGCCACAAATACAAAAACACTGTAGGCGATCATCATGATGGTGCCGCTAGGAATAAAGAACAGAAGTATGCATATAAAACATATCCCTGCAAGTATATATGTGGCTTCTTTTCTCTTCGCAGTTGTCAGAGCATCCACTGTATTTATAGCATCTCCACTCTTAAACTCCTCACGGTTTAACACTCCGAAGACCACCTTTTTCTTCTTCCAGTCCTTGGTGTAGATCATAAAATACATAATGATCATAATAGGCAGAAAGGACAGTATCATTATCAAACCAAATATCGTCTTCATGATCATCCCTCCTAATAATACTCTTTGACAAGGCTTATAAGCTCCTTAACAGGAACCCCCGATATCCTCGCCTCTGAAACAATACGTCTTAATTCCTTCTTGTTCTCTTCGCTGACAACCCCCGACTTCTCGATATTCTCACGAACCCTGGCACCGTTCTTTCTGTCGGTCATGATGTATCCTTCGTTCTTAAGCATCTGATAGGTCTTGCTCACCGTCATGGTATTGATCCCTATCTCAAGAGCCAACGCCCTTACTGTGGGAAGCTGCTCTCCCGCTTTTAGTTCACCTGAGGATATTCCCATGACGATCTGATTGCGGATCTGCATGTAAATGGGAACATCTGAATATTCATCAATCTTAATTATCATAAGCTAACCTCTTTTTCTTGATCCTAATACCGCCATTACGACAACGATTAAAGCCATGGGTATCATACCGATAAGTCCATTCATCGCCGGTCCGAATATCATATATTTACCAGCTTCATTTTCCGCATTCATATTTAGAAACATCAAGGGAAATGCGGCTACAGCATTTACCATGCCATGTAAGAAAGCAGGATACCATATGCATTCCGTCTTCGAGTAAATGATCTCATGAAGTGCTCCCAAAAAAATACCGCTAAGGGTAAATGTGAGAATGCCAAGAACAGGCGCTCCGATATAATCCTTTCCGTATTCATAGCCTGCAATAAGGATGCAGGGAAAATGAAAACCGGCCCATATGGTACCTCCAACTATCCATGTCTTAACAAAAGAAAGTCCCTTCTTAAGCTCGGGGTAGAGGAAACCTCTCCATCCGGTCTCCTCACCAATAGCAACAAACGTATTTACAAAAGTTGCAACAGTAAACATCAAAACAGTTTGAACGATCATATAAGTCTCGTAGCTTATTCCCTTGGCATTCAGCTCTCCCATCACATCTATCCCTAAAGCCTCTCCGCTTTTTATGAGATAAGAACCGGTAGTATCAAAAAACTCGGGAAATATAGCATAGAATAGAGCCATGCCCCCAAATACTGATATAGCGACAACTAGATAAGCCCAGAATATCCACTTGATATTCCCCTTAAACTTAGGCTTCCAGCCCATACCCTTTAATGTACCCTTGGTGATAAGAGCTGCCAAAAACGGCGAGAACATAACTACACACAATCCCCCTCTAAATACGGTATTCCCAAGTGTGTTCTGATTCTTTACCGCAAAGATGGATACCGGGATCTGTATAGCGTATGCTATAAGATATGTGATCGCCACAAATTTAATGATCTTTTTCTTGTCCATAACAAAGCCCTCCTTTTACATTGCAGTTTGTATACTTTGTATTACTTGTTGTAATACAGATAATACTACTAAGGGTAGCCTTTGTCAAGATGGTTTCCACAAAAAAAGAGGCCAATCACCTTATTATGATCTGACGTAACTGTTCACTACAGCTCTGAACACTTGCTGTTCAGAGCGTGTTAAGCTGTGACGCAGGAAGGCATCTCGCTCCACTTTGCGAAGCAAAGTCTCTAAATGAGCGAGATGCTCGTAACTGGAAACAGCGAAGCTGCTGAACAGTTACGAGCTGACCTCATTTACTTCTGCAATTTTTATCACACTTAATATTAACGAAAATCACCGTTTCACATTCACCACAACTATCTCAGGATCATCATTTATCCTGATAGGGAACAAACTGTTACCAAGTCCCCTGCTGATAAACATTGTCATATCATCGAAATGATGCTCGCC
>JAFYAS010000051.1 GCA_017540605.1 Lachnospiraceae bacterium
GATTGCGTCCCAAGAGTTCGCGAACAAATCTATCGTAGATATGGAAGATGGTGATTGGACCGAACTAATCAGTGCAATTGATGCCTCGTCAAAGAAATACCATAAACTTCGACCAGAGGAATCTGAATTCTACGATCAGCTGTGCAGTGCTTTTATGGATCTTATTGAGCATGAGATCAAAACAGAAGTAACTGTAGAAAACACTCATCCCAGTCCAACTTGCAGGATGTGGCTTGATCCCAAAAGAGCACTCGAAATCTACGGAATTGAAATTCCGGAGCGAGAGCCAAATAAGTAAGCAATTAAGGACCTTGGAATTTCCAGGGTCTTTTTTATTTGTTGACTCAATATATTATTCGATATATTATATGTATATCTATATATTTATAATGATAGGAGCATAAAAAATGAAATCTCGAATCCTTTTCTTAATAGTCATGATTGCAGCTATAGTCATGGTTATTGGATCTGTCTTCGTAAATGCCAACCAGAAAACATCATCAGAAACCCTGACCAAGAAAGAACGTCCAGGATATACCGAAATAACCAGTGTCCCCGGCGTATCTTTCTATATCAACTCTGCATTCGTAGATAAAGCCACAGCAATCACTCAGATCTCTGATAACATCAGCTTTCAGAAGAATCAGTATTACTCCTACAAAAACGGGACAGATAAATATCTTCTTTTTAACATGGAAAAGCTGATTGTAGCCGTTCAAAAAGGTACAGACTTCTGGATCGCAGACTCTAAAGACAAAGAATATTCCCTACTTAATACAAGTCTTATGAATATCTGGTTCACTCAGGGAACAAAAAAGTTATCTTCTGAGACAGAAAACGGAGTAACACTCACCAAAGCATGTGCCGGTGTCTCCATCAATTCAACCACATATGGCGATTTTGTAGGAGAGTTGGCAAACATCCAAAAAGATGGTGAAGAGTGGTCCATATTCGTAGGCGTACCTGGAGAAAGATATGACAAGCTCCCCTCAGCATCACAGAATGGTATTGAAAACATCATAAAAACCTTTGCTTTTTCTGATTCCGCAGGAGATATAGCTCAGGACATTTATGCCGTGTCCCTTACAGGCGACAACTCAAAGCTGGCTGTTGATACCACAGAAGAAGTATTTGAATATGATGAAAACTCCCTCAACCTGTCCAACCAGAATAGCATCGTTGATAAGGATGAAGAAAAAGCCTATACTTCAACACCATATAACATGCTTTCTCTAGGTGATAACGGTATCTTAAGTGCCTTTAATGACTACACAACTTCCTACGAAGAGCCAATCATCTGTCCTAAAAAAGTATTTAGGGGAGAAGAAGCAGAGAAGCTTATCATGGACTATTGCTCCACAACCGAGGCTTATGATTATTTCAAAGCTCCCGATGGTCAGTCCTGGGAAGTCCTTGAATATGATCTCAACTACAGAAACTGTGAAAATGAGGATTATGTAAACATCAAACTCAAAGGTCTTGATGGAGATGCTCTTAGATATAGAGGAATCCGTTATGAAGCAAGGACTTACGAAATGGATCATAAGATGACTGAAGACGGAGACTGGATCAGAAATCTGTATGTTTACTATCCTGTACCAAATGGCTGTTATGAATACTGTATTGAATGCGGCGAGCGCAACTCCCTTACCGGAGAAGAGGTAAGTGCAGCATATTATCACATTGTAGACGAAGATGAGGTTCACAGTGAACCTTCAGAGGAAGAAATAGCAGAAAATGAAGATGCAGCTCCCGCTGAGGATAATACAGCTGAAGCTACAAGTGGAAATGCAACAGAAGAGGCTTCACAAGAAGATTCGGAGTCCTCAGCTGAAGCATCAAGCAAAGAATCTAAAGAGGAAGCAAGTGAAGCTGCATCAGACGGCTCCTCAGAGTAAGGTGAAAGCATGAACGATACAGATAAGAAAATCCATTCCTTCTTGTATGACAAGAAGCACTCAGTTCATTTCTATAAGATTGCGCAGAAGATAGAAGATACATTTTTCAATCACGAATGTGATTACAGCGGTCATGGAGGAGATGTTGCTCCTCGCAACACCATGTTCCATAAGTACCATCATGACTACAAGGGTACTCCTCACACCTTGAAAATGATAATGATAGCACCACTATTCATGCTATTTGTCGTTATATTTCTTATATTCATCTTCTTTGTAACTCAAATTCTACCCGGACTGCTCTAAGCAGACACATCTATATTGGGAGGCACTATGAATGTCGTAATGATCGCGGAGAAGCCCTCCGTAGGAAGAACTTATGCAGATGCGTTAGACCTTGAAAACCCACAGAAAAAAGAAGGGTACATAGAAGGCAAGTCAAGATGGGACGGAAATTACTATTTCGTCACCTGGGCCGTTGGTCACTTGATTTCCCTTTCATATCCCGAAAAATACGATCCCAAATACAAAAACTGGAACTTTGATGACCTTCCATTTCTTCCGGAAAAATATAAATACGAAGTTATTAAGGAAAGTGCAAAACAGTTTAAGATCGTCAAGCAGCTTTTTAACAGACCTGACATTGACTCCATAGTAATAGCAGGCGATAGCGCCCGGGAAGGAATATATCTCCAAAGCTTGATCCGCATGGTTGCAGGAACCAACGGACATGCTACAGAAAAGGTTCTATGGATAGACTCTCAGACTAAAGAAGAGATCCGAAATGGCCTTCTTAGAATGAAACCATTTAGTGCATACAGCAGGCTTATCGAAGCAGGATATATGAGAGCGATAGAAGATTA
>JAFYAS010000052.1 GCA_017540605.1 Lachnospiraceae bacterium
ATGCCTCCTATGAACTTCATCGAGTGTAAGGTTGTTAAGTCAGGCGCAGACATCCTTTTGATGTTTGGTTCGCACTCTATCAAGGTTCCTGACAACAAGGCCAATGAGATCATCGCAAAGGGCTATATCGACAAGGATGTTATCCTTGGTATTCGTCCTGAGGATATCCATGATGAGCAGCTCTTCATCGAGTCATCACCTGAGTCAGTTATCGATGCAAGAATCAACATCTATGAGATGCTTGGTGCAGAGGTTTATCTGTACTTCACCATTGATCAGTTCGATATCACTGCAAGAGTTAATGCTCGTACAACGGCAAGACCCGGTGATACCGTACAGCTCGCATTCGACCTTTCAAAGATTCACATCTTCGATCAGGAGACAGAGCAGATCATCACAAACTAGTATTTTTAGAGATTATGTGCACCCCTCGAGTAATCGAGGGGTGTTTTTTTGCTTTGTAAGAATTGCACAAAGGGTATTTGATGAACTTTTTGTGAAAAGTGCCAATTTTTTGTAAAAAAATCGTGATTTCCTCTTTCGTTTTTCGTTAATATGGAGTAAAATAAAGGATGATTGTGACTGTTCATTACAACTCTGAACACTTACAAATAAATGGGGTTTTTAGCATATAGATACGGAGGTTACAAAGATGATTTCAAATCAGATACTTCAGGATACGATTGAGGGAATAAAGTCTGTCAGTATGACAGATCTGTGTGTGGTGGATGTTGAGGGGAAGATACTAGCCTCCACTATCAGAGATGTAGGCGACAACAACAAGAACGCAGTCGCATTTGCTGCATCCCCGGCAGACAGCCAGACCTTGAACGGATATCATTTCTTCAAGGCTTTTGATGAGAATCAGTTAGAATATATCATTATGGCAAAGGGCGAGTCCGATGCGGTTCATATGATCGGAAAGCTTGCAACTTTGCAGGTTCAGAATTTGCTGGTTGCTTACAAGGAGAGATTTGATAAGGATAATTTTATCAAGAATCTTCTTCTTGATAATTTGCTTTTGGTCGATATATACAACAGGGCAAAGAAACTCCATATTGACACCGATGTGAAGAGGATAGTATTTATCATAGAGACAAAGACAGAGAAGGACAACAATGCTTTAGAGACTGTGAGGAATATATTCGCTACAAAGGCTAAGGATTTCATTACGGCTGTTGATGAGAAAAATATCATTCTCGTAAAAGAAGTGAAGAACAACGAGACCTATGATGATATGGAGAAGACAGCGAAGGTTATCGTTGATATGCTCAATACTGAGGTTATGACCAACGTTCATGTGGCATACGGTACAATGGTCGGAGAGATCAAGGAGGTATCCAGGTCCTACAAGGAAGCAAAGATGGCTCTTGATGTCGGAAAGATATTCTACAGCAACAGGAATATCATTGCATACAGCAATCTGGGTATTGGAAGACTTATTTATCAGCTTCCTCTTCCTCTTTGTAAGATGTTCATCAAGGAGATATTTGATGGAAAGTCTCCTGATGAATTTGACGAGGAGACTCTTACTACTATCAACAAGTTCTTTGAGAACAGCCTGAATGTGTCAGAGACATCAAGACAGCTTTATATTCACAGGAATACCCTTGTGTATCGTCTTGATAAGCTGCAAAAGAGTACCGGCCTTGATCTACGGGTGTTTGAGGACGCCATCACATTTAAGATCGCATTGATGGTCGTTAAGTATATGAAATATATGGAATCATTAGAATACTAATAATTGAAAGGACTATACATTTATGTTAAAGCTTGAAAATGTCACCGTGACCTACCCCACCGGTATTACGGCGCTTGACAATGTCAACTTGAACATTGAAAAAGGTGAATTTGTCTTTATTGTCGGAAGCAGTGGATCCGGAAAGACTACGCTTATTAAGCTGCTTTTGAAGGAGCTTAATCCGACGGAAGGAACGGTCACAGTGTGCGATACTGATTACAGTAAGCTAAAGAGGAGGAACATTCCAAAGATCAGAAGGAAGATAGGCGTTGTATTCCAAAACTTCCGCCTGCTAAAGGACAGAAATGTATATGAGAATGTTGCCTTTGCTCTTCGTGTTATTGAGACCCCGGCCAGATTTATCAGAAGACAGGTTCCCTCGATGCTCACTCTTGTGGGACTCGCAGATAAGTATAAGTCATTTCCAAGAGAGCTTTCGGGTGGTGAGCAGCAGAGAGTTGCTTTAGCCAGAGCCTTGGTCAACAATCCGGAGATATTGCTTGCAGACGAGCCTACAGGTAATCTTGATCCCAAGAACTCTATGGAGATCATGACCCTTTTAGAGGATGTCAATAAGCGTGGAACTACAGTGGTTGTTGTTACTCACAATAAAGAGATTGTTAATCTCTTAAGAAAGCGTGTTGTCACATTGAGACACGGCAAGATAATCAGTGATGAGAAAAAGGGTGGATATTTAGATGAAGAATAGAAACACCGAAGGTGGTGAATTAGCACAATGAAGATCAGTACAATAACTTATAGCTTTATACAGGGTGTTAAAAATATCAGAAGGAATCTTATATTTTCTTTAGCATCTGTAGGTACGATGGTTGCCTGCCTGTTCCTTTTCGGACTGTTTTATATGGTTGTTGCGAATTTCCAGGCAGCTGTAAAGAATGTTGAATCCAATGTTACTGTTTCAGTATTTTTTGAGGAAGGCATTGTACAGGATCAGATATATCAGATCGGTGAGGCACTTAAGGCTCGTGAGGAAGTAGCTGGAGTCGAATTCATCAGTGCAAAACAGGCATGGGAGACATTTAAGGCGGAAAACTATGACGAGATTGACTCGGATATTTTGTCTGCTGCCTTCAACGGTGACAATCCTCTTGCCAATTCAGCTTCTTATGAGGTTACATTAAATGATGTTTCAAAGCAGGCAGATTTTGTGGAGTTTGCTAAGGGAATCAATGGTATTCGTTCGGTAAAGAGCTCAGAGGAAGTGGCATCGGGACTTATAAGTCTCAATTCCCTTGTAGGATATATGTCAATAGCTATTATACTTATTCTCTTGTTTGTAGCTGTTTTCCTTATAAGCAATACCATTACCATAGGTATTACTGTCAGAAGAGAAGAGATCGCCATTATGAAGCTTATCGGAGCTACCGATCTTTTTGTCAGAGCTCCCTTTATGGTAGAGGGTGTGATCATTGGTTTGGTGGGATCTTTGCTTCCTGTCATCATTTTAAGATATGTATATGTGAGTGTGATAGATTTCTTGTGTAACAAGTTCCCTATCACCAATGTTCTTTTGACTTTTGTGCCAGAGCACGAGATATTTGCGAGATTGACTCCTATTTGTGTCATTGTAGGTGTGGGCATCGGTCTCTTTGGAAGCTCTATTACTACAAGGAAGCATTTGAGAGTGTAGTTTTTTGAAGGGAGGTATCATCTTGAAGAAAAGGTTTGCAAAGGTTGTTTGTGTAACACTTGCGTGCTGTCTTTTGGCTGGCAGTGTCAGGGTAAGATATGTTGATGCTCTCGGTACAAAGGAAGAGATTGAAGAAAAGAAAAGACAGGCACAGGAAGAGCAGGAAACTCTACGCGGTATCATAGAGCGCTTAGAGGGAGATAAAGAGACTATTGAGTCGAAGATAGCACTGCTTGATGAGCAGATTGTTGATATCACTGATAGGATAGTCACCCTCGATGAAAATATTGAGGAATACGAGAGTAAGATTGAAGAAAACAGTGAAAAGCTTGCTGAGGCTAGGGACAATGAGAGACTTCAATATGAGACTATGCAGAAACGTATTCAATTTCTCTATGAGAACGGAAATATGGATTATGCAGCGACTATGCTTTCTTCCAATTCCATGACAAGCGTACTTAATCGTTCTGAGTATGTAACTCAGATATCAAAATATGATTATAAGATGCTCTCTAAGCTTGTGGAGACAAGAAAATCAATAGCCAATGTTGAGACCCTGCTTGAGTCTGATAAGAAGGCGGCAGAGGATCTTAAAAAGATCAAGGAAGAGGATAAGAAGAATCTTGAGGTCGCACAGGCGGCAAAGGCAGCTCAGCTTAAGGCAACAGAGAGTTCGATCGTCACGGCTGAATCTGAGTATGACAGATACGAGGAAGAGGTTGCCAAGTATGATGCTGAGCTTGAGGAGATAGAAAGACAGGCTATTGCAGCTGCAGAGGCAGCGAAGAATAACAACAATCCCGGTGGGGCTTACACCGGCGGTGGCGATGGTGGTGGAGCAGATGGCGGAAGCATAGAATATGACGGAGATGTTCCCACCAATTATAACGGCGGAAAGCTTTTATGGCCAATGCCTGCAAGCCACAGGATCACATCCAAGTTTGGTCCCAGAAATACGGGAATTAAGGGTGCTTCAACCAATCACAAGGGTATTGATATAGGATGTCCTTCAGGAAGTAAGGTTGTAGCTGCTGAATCCGGAGTTGTGGTTGCAGTAAGCTATAACAGTGCGAGAGGTCATTATTGCATGATCAGTCACGGTGGTGGTCTGACAACGCTTTATCAGCATTGTACCAAGATTACTGTTTCCGTAGGTTCTAATGTTAAAAGAGGACAGCAGGTTGCTCTTTCCGGCAGTACGGGAATAAGCAGCGCGCCTCACCTACATTTCGAGGTAAGACTTAACCAGACGCCGGTTAATCCTTTACCTTATCTGCAATAGATCATCATGGGGAAAACAGGTATAACGCCTGTTTTTTCCATTTATCAAGGAGGAAAAAATGAGAAGGAGAATTATTGGTCTTGGGCTTTTAGTCTGTGCCTGCCTAATGGGAGGATGCGGACATAAGGGGACAGATGGCGGAGTAGGTTCTGTTATGTCAACAGAGAGCAAGACCACTGAAGTATCGAGCGAGACTGAAACAGGATCAGAGTCAGAGACTACTACGGAGGAAGCTTCTGAGACAACAGAATTTTCTATGGGTTCTGTTGATGAAAAGATCAAAAAGATCAATGAGATCATAGATAAGGATTTTCTGTTTAGTGAGGATGCAAATGATAGGGAAGAAGGAGTATATAAGGGCATATTGGAAAGCCTAGATGATCCCTATTCGGTATATTATACCAAGGAAGAGTTTGACGAATTGCAGCAGACTACCAGCGGTGAATATCAGGGTATCGGAGTTCAGGTATCACAAAATAGAGAGACAAAGATCATCACAGTGACAAAGGTTTTTAAAGGAAGTCCTGCAGAGGCGGCCGGCGTGCTTCGTGAGGATGAAATAGCCGGAGTGGATGATTTTGAATTTGGCGGTGAGGATATCGGAGATGTAGTTAAGAAGATCCGAGGTCCCGAGGGTACCTCCATTAGTCTGAAGGTTTATCGCCCCAGTATAAATGACTATGTGACTATGACTGTGGAGCGAAGAAAGATAGAGAATCCCACAGTCGAAGCAGAGATGCTTGAGGGTGGTATCGGTCTTATAAAGGTTACCGAATTTGATACGGTGACTCTGACACAGTATATAGAGGCTTTGGAATCTCTGAATTCGCAGGGTATGAAATCCTTGATCGTTGATCTTCGTGACAATCCCGGCGGAACTCTTTCTACGGTGGTAGGCATGCTTGATTATATGCTCCCTGAGGGTATGTTGGTTTATACAGTAGACAGAGATGGCAACAGGACCAGCGAAATGAAATCTACTGATTCTCATTCATTTGATAAACCTGTAGCGGTTTTGGTGAATGGAAACAGCGCATCGGCTTCTGAGATATTTGCCGGAGCTATGAAGGACAGAGGTGCTGCAACTATTATCGGTACAACCACATTTGGCAAGGGTATTGTTCAAAGACTTATTCCTCTTGATGATGGTTCGGGTATCAAGCTTACTGTAAGTAAGTATTATACCCCGAGCGGCAATGAGATACATAAGGTTGGAATTAGCCCGAACATAGAGATAGACCTACCTGATGAGCTTAAGATAAAGTCTTATTTGGAGCCGTCTGAGGATGTTCAGCTTCAAAAGGCGATAGAGACCTTGAAAAAGTAATGTAATATTTTTATCGGGGGAAATATATTTATAAGGAGAATCATTATATGACAGGCGAAACAGTAATAGTCATGGATTTTGGCGGCCAGTACAATCAGCTGGTTGCGAGACGCGTAAGAGAGTGTAATGTCTATTGTGAGATTTATTCATATAAGACTGAAATCGAGAAGATCAAGGCCATGAACCCCAAGGGTATCATTCTTACAGGAGGTCCTAATAGCTGCTATCTTCCCGATGCACCTTCCTATACCACGGAGCTTTTTGAGCTTGGTATACCTGTGCTGGGGCTTTGCTACGGCGCTCAGCTTATGATGCATGAACTGGGAGGTAAGGTTGAGACTGCTCCCGTTCGTGAGTATGGAAAGATCGAAGTAACTGTTGATAAGAGCTCGGCTTTGTTTGGTAATGTAAATCACAAGACCATTTGCTGGATGAGTCATAATGATTATATCAGCAAAGAAGCCCCCGGTTTTAGGATAGTGGCTCATACTGATGATTGTCCTATTGCCGCCTTTGAGAATGCAGAAAAGAAGCTTTACGGTATTCAGTTCCATCCGGAGGTTCTTCATACCGTTGAAGGTAAGAAGATACTTTCCAACTTTGTATATTCGGTATGTGGATGCTCAGGTGATTGGAGAATGGATTCATTTGCTGAGAGCCAGATAAAGGCTATCAGAGAGAAGGTTGGAGACGGAAAGGTTCTCTGTGCTTTGTCCGGTGGTGTTGATTCTTCTGTTGCGGCTGTCCTTTTGTCTAAGGCAGTTGGTGACCAGCTTACATGCGTATTTGTAGATCATGGACTTCTTCGTAAGAATGAAGGTGACGAGGTTGAGGCTGTATTTGGACCCAATGGCAACTATGATCTCAACTTTATAAGAGTGAATGCTCAGGAGAGATTCTATGAAAAGCTTGCAGGAGTAAGTGAGCCTGAGAAAAAGAGAAAGATCATTGGTGAGGAGTTCATCCGTGTATTTGAGGAAGAAGCGAAGAAGATCGGAACAGTTGATTTTCTGGTACAGGGAACCATTTATCCCGATGTAGTGGAAAGCGGTCTTGGCGGTGAGTCAGCTGTCATCAAATCTCACCACAATGTAGGTGGACTTCCCGATTATGTAGATTTTAAGGAGATCATCGAGCCCCTTCGTGATCTATTCAAGGATGAGGTAAGAAAGGTTGGACTTGAGCTTGGTATTCCTGAGTATCTCGTGTTCCGTCAACCCTTCCCCGGTCCCGGACTCGGTATCCGTATAGTTGGTGATGTTACTGCCGAGAAGGTTAAGATCGTACAGGAGGCAGATGCCATCTATCGCGAGGAGATAGAGAATGTTGTAAACAAATGGAAGGAAGAGCAGAACCTTGCGGATGTAGCTGATTTCGATGACTATTATTCAACAGCTTATCGTCCTGATTGGATGCCGGATCAGTACTTTGCGGCCCTTACCAATATGCGTTCCGTTGGTGTAATGGGCGACGAGAGAACCTATGATTACGCTGTTGCACTACGTGCGGTGAAGACCGTAGATTTCATGACAGCTGAAAGTGCACCGATTCCTTTTAATATACTTCAGGTAGTGATGAACAGGATAGTGAATGAAGTAAAGGGCGTTAACAGAGTATTCTATGACCTTACTTCAAAGCCCCCTGGGACGGTGGAACTCGAGTAACAAAAACGAAGACAATTCATTGATATTGACATAGGATAAACTGGAGAATACATATGAAAAAAATATTGTTGAAACGATTACTGTGTAGTGTACTCATAGGCGTGTTGTTGGTAAATTCCCTGTCACTGTATGGACCGCAGCTTGGAATAGGAATGGAAGTGTCAGCCGAAGAAGCTACGGGTACAAACAAGGAATGCAAGATAAGTGTTGCAAAGGTTGACCAGGACGGCAACTATATCGAGGGGGCTGTGCTCCAGATATTCAAGGATGGAGAAAAAACGCCTTACATTGATGATATCAAGCCTGGAAACACAGGTTCGACAGCACTCGAAAAAACGTTTACTCCCGGTACATACTATATAGTGGAAAAGTCTGCACCGAGTAATTGTAGCAAGGACTTGGAAGGCGTAAAGCAGTACTTCACTGTTGGCGATGACCTCGTTCCTTCACTGGGTAGACCCGTTTTTGAAGAAGCAGAAGTTGTTGATCTAGACGCCAACAATCAGAGATTTACTATTGCGGATCAAAATGGAAATTATCTTAATTCGTACAGTGATTTCGACCGCACTGTTGGATATGAAAATGTTACAAAGATCATAGTTTCTATGTCAGCCGTTCCTACAAATATTGAATATAAGGTGAATTCATCCTCTCCTGTAGGCGGTGCTGTAGACAGCGGTGCTTACTACGATTATCTCTGCAGCGCTATCTATGACAGCGATACAAAGAGAATGATTGTTACTTTTTCAGAGCCTGTCAATATCAATAATATCCTCTTTGCAAAGTTTGACGGAGAAATGACTGTCAGCGATGCAAAGGTAGAGATCAAGAGTGAACCAGATCCCAATGACTACAAGGCTATAAAACTCGACAAAACTAGCGGTGAAAATGTACTGAGCTTTGAAAACGAAGTCATTGTAGTAAAGAACGATGTTACATTCAAAAAAATCAATGATAGCACAGAGATGGGGGAGCCCACAACAGGCGAAAACTACGCGACAGAGATTGCCGAAGAAAGAGTTGTCGGCGCATGGCTTGTGCTCAAACTTGTTGAACCTGAGACAAAAGATGCAACTCTTGAAGGAGTTACATCAAACCTTGACGACAGAGATTATAACAAAGGTTGTCCCGATATAAAAGAAGATGAGATCAGATGGAAAACAATCGAAGACGATCTTAAACTCTCAGGTCTTCCGAACGGTAAGTACGAACTCGTTGAGGAGGACGCTCCGGAGGGACATCAGCCGTTAAGCTGCACAACAATTGTTATCAAAGACGGAGAGATAACTTCCGACAACCCTAAATATGTTATTACTGCAAACAAGTCAGAATCGAAAGATGCTTCGGTAACAGCTATCGATGAGCTTTTCGCAGTTTCTGTGCGTAAGTCTACAAAGATATCAGATTCAGTTGAAGTTCCTGTTGTAGGCGCTAAGTTAAGACTCACAGGAGTAAGAGACGGAAAATCTATTGATATGTCAAATGTTCATGCCAAGAACGAACTGTATTTCATGGAGAACGGTAGCGGCATAAAGCCGGACAATAATAATTCTATTCTTGCTCCCTATAAACTGAATATCAACAATATCAAGAATATTTCTGATGATAGGAAAGGGTCATTTGAGTATTATTCTACAGGTGGAACAGTAGTATTTGTGGGACTTCCATGTGGTGAATATACTCTTGAAGAAATTGAAACACCATTTGGAATGCTTTCGGCAAGCTCAAGGACTTTCTCTATCAGCTATGATGAAAACGGAAAGCTCTTCCTTGAATCAGGCGGCGATGAAGGCAATACAGAGAATGTAATAACGCAATATAATGCCATAAATAATGTAAAGATAAGCAAGACCGACATGGACGGCAATATTATCGAGGGTGCTGAGTTTGAGCTTGCAAGATTAGACGGAGAGGCGCTTGACAACGTTTCTGTTGTTGCTGATAAGGATAAGGCTAAAAGTCGTATCATAGCTTTCGTAGCTGAAAGCTATGATCAAGAGGACAACAATGATAAGGCAGTAGAGATAGCACTTGACGGTAAACAGGCATTTACTATCAGCGGCAGGACAATGAACAACATTGTGGTGAATGATAAAGATGTCAACAATTTCGTTGAGCAGAATGTCTACACTTACAGTGGTGAAGCTACCGACAAACTTGTCATAAGCGGAATGTTTGATGGTATATATGTTGTTACACTTGATGATGGTTTTGAATATACTATCCGTTGTGACAAGGCTAAAGCAGAGATCTCACAGATTGATGTTAATGTAAGACCAAAGATATCAGAAGATAAGGCTGACCTTAAGGACAATACAGCTATCCTTTCGACAGATAAAAGCAAACTTATATTTACAGGCGGCATTGCTTATCTCTCAAGTCTTGCTGAAGGAAGATACATTCTCAAAGAGACAGCTTCTCCTAACGGATATACAAAGGTAGAATCAGAATTTGACTTTGTTGTGGAGAACGGCAAGGTATCATTAAGTGGTCCTGACACAACAGGTGCTATAGTAAAGAATGACAATGAGATTGTCATTATGGACGATGTTTCTGAGTTGGATTTCTACATGTTCTATGATGAGGAAGACAATGTAACTCCCGATGATACAACTGAAGGCGCTCTGATGAAGCTGACATTTAATAACGCTTCTGACAAGACAGTAAATATTATCGAAGGTGCAGATACTCTTGAAGTTGGTGAGTCAGTAACATGGAACACAAACGATGAGAATCCTAAGGAACTTGAAGGACTCATGGATGGTGAGTACATCCTTGAAGAACAAAAAGCGCAGGCCATTTACGAAAAGGCTGAGCCAAGAAAAGTGATCATCAAGGATGGTGCAGTCGCACTGATGAACGGTGATAGAATAATCGGCACAAGACCATATACTCATATCCTTAGTATCAAGAAAGACTCTATCATTATTATTGATAAGAAGGCTCTCGGTGCAAAGGAGATACCTGAGGAAGCAGGCAGAGCTACATTTACTCTCGTTGCAAATGATGAGGGAGCTGATCTGAAGGGGATTGTGGTTAATGACATCGAAATAACAGAAAGTACTGACAGAATATCGTTTGACGGAAATACAGTAACTGTTTACGGACTCGTAGACGGGAAATACACACTTATCGAGGACAAAGCTCCTATCGGTTATGATGTGGTAAGTGCATTTACATTCAATGTCGAGAATGAAGCTGTTACTAGAGTTGATACAGTTACAAATGGTAGAACCTACATAGAAGATGACGGAAAGAAACTAGTTATCGAGGATGCTCCTATCATCACCATTGATAAGAAGGCACTTGGTGCTGAGGACATTCCTGAAGAAGCAGGCAAAGCTGAGTTCACACTTAACGCAAAGACAGAAGGACTTGCTCTCACAGGTGTAGTTATCGGTGAGGGCGAGGATGCTATCAGAGTCAAGGACGGTGAGACATCAATCAAGTTTGAAGGCAACCGTGCAAGTATCACCGGTCTGAAAGACGGTAAGTATTCACTCGTTGAGAATAAAGCTCCTCTTGGCTATTTGGTAGTTGCTGAGTTTGAATTTGAGATCGAGGACGGTCTTGTTAAGAATGTTCAGGCTGTTACAAATGGTAAGACGTCTGTTTCGGCAGATGGTAAAACGTTAACAGTTGAGGATGCTCCATTCCTCTATATTAACAAGAAGGATCTTGACGGAGAAGAGATACCGGCTGAGGCAGGTGCTGCAACATTCGTGCTCGAAGCCTTGGATGAGGACAATACGCTTGAAGGTGTAAAGATCAACGACGGCGAAGCTCTTGGCGAAGTAACATCTGTAGAGTTCACAGGAAACGGCACAAAGCTTGGAGGCTTGAAGGACGGAAAATACAGCCTTGAAGAAACAGTAGCACCTGACGGATTTACAACAGTAACGAAGTTCACATTCGATATTGAAAATGGTTTGGTCAAGATTATTGAGGTAGAGGAAGACGGTGACGCAGTAGTTTCGGATGACGGAAAGGTTCTTGAAGTATTTGACACAAAGTCAGTGATCATCATTAATAAGAAAGCTTTTGACGGAGAGAAGATTCCTGAAGAGGCAGGCGCTGCAACATTCGTGCTCGAAGCCTTGGACGATGGCAATACACTTGGAGGTGTAAAGATCAACGACGGCGAAGCTCTTGGCGAAGTAACATCTGTAGAGTTTGTAGGGAACGGCACAAAGTTTGAAGGCTTGAAGGATGGAAAATACAGCCTTGAAGAATCAGTAGCACCGATCGGATTTACAACAGTAACGAAGTTCACATTCGATATTGAAAATGGTTTGGTTGAGAATGTTGAAGTAGAGACAGATGGAGATGCGGTAGTTTCGGAGGATGGAAAGATACTAACTGTACAGGATCGTCCTTGTGCAATATCGGCTGACGTTACCGCAACTAACCGCGTCTATGATGGGACGGAGAAGCCACTTGTGAACGTCACTGGTAAGGCGATCAATGGTAAGATGAACTACACCCTTGGCACGGATGGCAAGAATGTACCTTCTGAGGGCTGGGACACTGACATTCCTACCCGTACTGAGACCGGTACATACTATGTCTGGTACAAGGCAGTAGGAGATGTTAATTGCAAGAGTACAGAACCTACTTGTGTGAAAGTAATAATTAGGCCGGTTGATAAAACGGATCTGAACAAAGCAATTTCAGATGCGGAAACATATTATTACAGTATTAAGGATGAGGCAATCTACAGTGAAGTAGCGTCTGCTTTGAAAACAGCAATTGATGGCGCAAAGCTGATCGCAACTAATGACAATGTTGATGAAACTACAGTTAATAGCAATAAAACAGCAATCATTCAGGCTAAAGCAAATGCTGTGACAGGAAAAAAAGAAGTTGACGATAAGATTGCGGAAAAAAAGGCGAAGGATGCGACAGATAAGCCTACTACTAGTGATCCGGTAGATACGAAGGATAAGTCGACGACAAATGAGCCGGTAGATGTGACAGATAAGTCGACCTCAAATGACCCGGAAACTGTGACGGATAAAACTACAACAACTGTCAAGGAAGAGGGAACTCCTATTAGTGATGCTAAATCCAAGATAGATGTTGTTGTTACATCTAAGTCCGGTGAAGAGCCTACAGTAGCAATTACAAAGGTAGATAATACTGCTAAAACAGTTAAAGTGTCTGATACTATCACGGATAATGGAGTTACTTATAAAGTCACTGCGATTTCCGATAAAGCATTCAAGAATAATAAGAATGTTGTGAATGTAAGATTGGGTAATAACATTAGAATTCTTGGTAAGAACACCTTTGAAGGTTGTCCGAAACTTAAGAGCGTAACCCTTTCAAAGAATATCGTGAAGATACCGGGCAGTACCTTTAGGAACTGTAAGTCGCTTAAGTCTATCAATCTTAATAATGTAAAAGAGATTGGTGATGGTACATTTGAAAATTGTAGTTCGCTTACATCTCTTACATTAGGTGGTAAGATTTGCAAGATTGGAAGGAAAGCTTTTAAGGGTACCAAGATCAAGACACTTACGATTAAATCATCTAAGCTTACCAAGAAAGCTATTAAGGGTGCATTAACCGGAAGCAATATTAAGATAGTTAGAATAAATGTAGGCAATAAGCAACAGAACAAAATGACTGTTAAGAATTATAAAAAGATCTTTACTAAGAAGATCACAGGCAGGAAAGTAATAGTGAAATAAACGGATCCCCGATATCGACTCTACATTTGTAGGATGGTATCGGGAATTTTTATCTAGAGTCCTTATGGGTACACAGTTTGGCAGCATAAGGCGTTTGAATACTGTAGATTTTCTTCCTAAGTATTCTGCCAATTACAAGGAACTGATTCAAGGTATCTTCATCCATACGATTAAAGAATCTTGATACAGTAGGCTGAGACGCTAACGCATCTTTATCAAGTACTGCTTTAAAAACGGGATCATTTGTAAGTTCATCTGAAGCATCATCTTCAAAATATCCTGCA
>JAFYAS010000053.1 GCA_017540605.1 Lachnospiraceae bacterium
AAGGAAGCCATTCTCCCTGTATATCTTATATCTCATAGCGCTTTCTAAAAGATAAATCCAAATATCTTTAAACGAATCATTTTCTTTTATCATCTTTTTTATAGCCGCTGTCTCGCATATCATGATTGTTGTTTCTTCTAGCGTTTCCCACATACAGTTTCTATCTGTATATCCAAAAAAACCCTCATCCATAAACATGACACCTTCCTGAGCAAAACCTCTTGTAATGTCATTTCCGTCTTTATCTATGTAATATGCACGTGCCACTCCTGATAGGATAAGCCCTGCATAGGTTGTGTCATCTCCAATAGAAGCAAGTATCTCCCCTTTCTTTACCACTCTAAAACTGGCAAGACTCACGATATCACCGACCAGTTCTTCACTTACTTCAATTTTGTATTCTTCTGCAAATGTCATCAGCTGTTTTACAAAATAATCTTTATCCATAGTAACGCCTCCTTAATGGCTACCCATAACAATGATGTATATGATACTAATTAAATTCGCTCCACCGTGTATAATCATAGGAACTATCAAGTGTTTTCTTTTCTGATAACCAAAGATACATACAAGTCCAAGCACGAAAGAATATCCAAAATTATACCAGTCAAGAAAACCAAAAAGCACATTGAATAGCAAAAGTGCCGTAATCTCTCCAAATACCGACCCACAAAACTTTTTCGCGAAGCCCCTGTAATATATTTCCTTGCAAATTCCACTCACAAAGACCAGTGCGATTACATAAAGAATAGTTATTCCTACTCCCATCTTTTCATCTTCTACAAAAGCAAGTTCTGTGCGGCCTTTATAAATAGGCAAAGAAAGAAGACTTAACAGGCTGGCTGCAATTGCGAGTATCACACCCCAAAGAATATCACCGCCAAGAGTCTCTCTTTCGAATATTTCCTTTTTTAGACTGATTCCATTTGCCTTATAAAGAAGCAGCGCACTCGGAAGGATAACGAGATTGGCAAAAATAAAAGTAAAAGCAAAAATCCACCTATTAGCTTGCACGTAGCTTGCAATATCCAGCAGATTCATCCCAGGCTTATAAAACCTAAGCGCATTTACCATCTCAAAAGTTGCAATAAATAACGTTAATACCGTAGTGATTGTTAATGCCTTTCCGGCATTCTTGATATCATTTTCTTTCATGATGTCACCTCCTGAAAGAAACAATATCATAACCTTATTCTACTCGCATTGATATATGTTAAGATTCAAACATTATTCAAGATAACTTACCATATTCATTTCTCGAAGAAACAGTCTGTCAGTTTCCAAAACAATTCTTTGCATAGATTAGATAATTCATACATCTCTTCCTCATCGCACATCTCAGAATACCTTCCTCGGCAAATCTGAATTTGCGCGTTTCTACGAGCGGTGCAAGGATGCACCGAATTGGCTGTCGGGAGCTTGCTCACGGACAGACACATTCGTGTGCAGACTTATAGTGCGACAGCGCGACATGAGCATGAAGCGTAGCGGAATGCGAATGCAGTCACCGCTCTACAAACTCCGATTTGTTATCGCAAATAAAACTGAAATATAATTCAACAAGCTCATTGTATCACAACTACCCTACCATCACAACAAATCTTCTTTGTTAAAAAGGCGCCTATGAACTTGTTCATAAACGCCTTGAGGGTGTTACTGGGTAGTGTATTATATTCCAATATAACTTACTATCAGATAATCCAGACAAATCCGAATTGTGAAATTACACTCACGGTTTTTGATTCAGTACGCGTTCAAGCGCCACCCATCCCCGGTATTTCGGATGATCTCCGCTCAGCGCCGTCAGCTTTTCAATTGTCATCATCCGGACAATAAAAGATTTCACCTAACCGAGTTTCCTTCAACTATCTCCGGATGTATCACGATATTTCTCTCTCCGTTTCCATTTTTAAGCATATCAATAAGCATATCAGCCGCCAGCTCTCCAAGCTTCTCCTGTGGGTGCCTGATGGTCGTCAACTGAAGGCCAAAGCTGTTGGCAAGCCTGAAATCATCATAGCCTGTCACGGATATATCATCGGGAACCTTTAATCCGCAATCCGTTATGGCTTTTATAACATATAAAGCTATCTGGTCATTGTAACAGACTATAGCATCAGGCTTTTTATGTGTCTCGATCATCTTTTTTACACTTGTATACGGATGAATCTTTCTATCCTCCGTATAATACCATATCACACTGTCAGGATCATAATTGAGCCCCGCTTCATTGAGAGCTCTCACATAGCCCTTGTGCCTGTTCTGTCCCTGACTGTCATCACTTTTGAATACTCCGGCTATCTTTTTATGTCCCCTGTCTATCAGATATCTGGTGATCTTGTATCCGCCATCCTCATCATCCATAAGCACATGAGGGCAGGTATCCCTCATCTGGGAATAGCACCCCTGTATAAACACATAGGGGATCTTGTATTCGTCAAGCTTCTTGTAAAGACTTGCATGCTTACAATAAATATGACTCTTGCTGGGCTCTATGATAAAACCGTCAATATCCTTTTTTAGCAGTTCCTCAAGGCATCTGACCTCAACTGTTCGGGAATTATTGGTAGTCTTCAATATGATACTGTAATCATCCTTTTCCAAGACGGAATTGATCCCTTTTAGAACATGAGGGAAAATATAATCCGACATATAAGTCATGATCACTCCGATATTCTTGGAATTTCTTTTATGCCTTATCATATCGGAACAAAATGTTCCCCTGCCATGTTCAGGATAGATATATCCCTCATGAATAAGCTCATTAAGCGCCTTCCTCACAGTCTGACGACTCACCTGATACTCGGCTGCCAAAGTATTCTCAGAAGGGATCTTCTCTCCCGGCCTGATCTTACCGGAAAAGATCATTTCCTTAAGATCCGCTTCTATCTTGATGTATTTTAATTCTTTTCCTTCCATGATCCATCACCATCTATTTTCATACAGAAATATTACCGATACGTTTTGCCCATGTACATATTCCATCGGAAGAAAGACCCGATAACAATACTGTGGTCTTATCCGGGTCCCGGATCCTCATCGATAAATTGCATCTTTCGGATATGCGATACCAAGAACATCTCATCATTATCCATGACCAAAACCGAATTGTGTCCCGGTCCCATAAAAGGCACACCCGTAAGCCATCTGTAGCCGGCACTGATCATAAGTCCCGAGATATCACCCATATAGGATACCTGATAGCTGTCCCCTCCGAGATAAACCGTAGATGCTCCAGCATTCACCCTCGGGAGTGATCCATTCCACCTTAACAGCACTTCGCAAATGCTTTCCCTGGTCACCCCATTATACGGAACAAAGCTAAGCTCTTCAGAAAATGAAGGTTCTAATAATTCCTTGTCTGTGACAAACCTTAATCCTTCCCCTTCAACACGCTTAATATATTTATCGGATCTTTTTAACAGATCGCTTACCGTACCATGAAGTCTGATATACTCATCTTCTGATACGATCCTCGTGGTAACACCGTATTGCACCTTCGAATAGATTCCTGCCTCTCCAACATATTTCCAGGCAGGGGCATAAACATCGATACCGGCGTTTACCGTTTCTCCCATCCGCCATAGGGCTTTGCGCCTTTTGTATCGATCCCCGCATTTTTTCTAAAGCCTGCCAGTAATCTGTCAGCCTTAAGTTTCTTTGTCCTTCCAAAAGCTTCCACCATAATATCACTCCTTGTTCTGTCCGTAATAAGCATTCGCTCCATGCTTTCTGAAAAAGTGCTTATCTCTTATACAATCCGGAGCAGGTAAAACCTTTGGATTTATAAGCTCCGTTCTTCTGGCCATCCTTGCTACCTCTTCGAGGACCACTGCATTGTGAACCGCTTCCCCTGCATCCTTGCCCCAGGTAAATGGGCCGTGATTTACACAGAGTACACCCGGAGTATACATCGGATTAAGTCCTTTTTTTTCAAATGTCTCTATGATAACAAGTCCGGTGTTCTTCTCATAAGCCTCATCTATCTCCTCAGGAGTCAGACCTCTTGCGCAGGGTATCTCTCCAAAGAAATAGTCAGCGTGTGTCGTTCCGTAAAGAGGGATACTCCTTCCTGCCTGTGCCCACGAGGTGGCCTCAGGGGAGTGGGTATGAACCACTCCACCTATGTCAGCATACCTCTTATATAACTCAAGGTGGGTTGCAGTATCAGAGGAGGGTCTTAATCTTCCCTCAACCTTCTCTCCGTCAAGATTCATAACTACCATATCATCCGGAGTCAATTCATCATAATCCACTCCGCTGGGCTTTATCACAAATAATCCGCTTTCTCTATCAATCCCACTGACATTGCCCCATGTATAGGTTACCAGACCTCTCTTCGGAAGCTCCATATTAGCCTCATAAACTTCTTTTTTTAACTGTTCTAACATAAACGATCTCCTTCTATAGTTACGTTTATCCTATTGCAACACATTATCGATAGCTGACTGCAACACAGGAAATGCAGCACAATATCTCTCCATATAAGCATCAAAGCCATCCATCTCCTGTTTTGAAGCTTCCAGGGTCTCACCCTTCGTATCGCTGAACATCTCTTTCTCGAGATAATCAGGCAGGGACTGACCGGTCTTTCTAAAGACCGAATAAAGAGCCAACACAGCTATTCCCCATGCGCCGCCCTCTCCGGCTGTATCCATTACAGATACAGGCGCATGCATAGCAGCCGACATGATACGCTGTCCCACACCCTTGGTCTTGAAGAATCCTCCGTGACCATACATCTTGTCAATGGGAACATTCTCCTCCTTAAAGAGGATATCAAGTCCGTACTTTAATGCACTTACTGCGGAATAAAGCTGAAGTCTCATAAAATTGGCAAAGGTGAAGGTCGAATCAGCCGTTCTGATAAGCATAGGTCTTCCCTCGGAAAAGCCCGTGACAGGCTCACCCGAATAATAATTGAAGCCTACTATTTTTCCACAATCAACATTCCCTTCAACAGCAGAGTTAAAGATCACATTGTAAATCTTGTTCATATCCTTCTCATATCCCATTGCCTCAGAAAACTGTGCAAACATATTTGCCCAGGCATCTATCTCGGAAGAGCAGGTATTGCAGTGTACCATAGCCACATCATCACCCATGGGATTGGTCACTATATCTATTTCCTTGTGAACAGAATGAAGAGGCTTTTCTAATACTATCATGGCGAATACAGAGGTACCGGCAGATACATTACCTGTCCTTACAGCTACCGAATTGGTGGCTGTCATTCCTGTTCCTGCGTCACCTTCCGGCGGACACACAGGTATCCCCGCCTCAAGCATTCCTGTAGGATCAAGTAATCTTGCGCCCTCCTCGGAAAGCGTTCCGGCCTGATCTCCTGCCACCAAAACCTGAGGCAGTATATCATTAAGTCTCCACGCATAGCCTTCTTCTTTCACGAGCTCATCGAATTCTTCAGCCATCTTCTTGTCGTAATCTCTTGTCTTGCTATCGATGGGGAACATTCCCGATGCATCGCCGATACCGATCACCTTTTCTCCTGTCAGTTTCCAGTGTATATATCCGGCTAAGGTCGTGATATATGCAAGCTTATCAAGATGCTCCTCTTTATTCAGTATAGCCTGATAAAGGTGTGCGATACTCCAGCGCTGAGGTATATTAAAATCAAATCTTGCGGTCAGGATATCTGCTGCCTCTTCTGTCAAGGTATTTCTCCAGGTCCTAAAAGGGACCAAAAGCTCACCCGAAGCATCAAAGGCCAGATAGCCATGCATCATAGCTGAAAAACCTATAGCACCTACCTTGGTAAGATTTTGCTTATAATGCATAAACACATCTTCCTTAAGTGTAGCAAAGCTCTTCTTTAATCCTGTCCATATATCATCAAGACTATAGGTCCAGATTCCGTTTTCATAACGGTTTTCCCACATATGACTACCGGAAGCCAACACAGTACCATCCTTTGCAACAAGCACAGCTTTGATACGTGTAGATCCAAGCTCTATTCCGACAGCCGTCTCCCCATTTTCAATCCATTCTTTTGCTTTCATGAATTACCTCCACTCAAATACCGCCTTGTAATCAGCCTGGAACTTTGCGATACCCTGATCTGTCAGAGGATGCTTTGTCATCTGCTCTATTACTCCGTAAGGAACTGTAGCGATATCAGCGCCTGCCAAAGCACAGTCAGTTACATGGATCGTATTTCTGACTGAAGCTGCGATGATCTCTGTATCCAAACCATATATATCAAAGATCTCAGAAATAATACGGATAAGGTCGATACCGGGCATTGACACATCATCAAGTCTTCCAAGGAAAGGTGAAACATAGGTTGCACCTGCTCTGGCAGCAAGAAGAGCCTGATTCGCAGAGAAGATAAGAGTCACATTTGTCTTGATACCCTCAGATGCCAAAACCTTCACAGCCTTAAGACCTTCGACAGTCATGGGGATCTTTACGATCATATTGGGATGGATAGCCGCTATCTCACGGCCTTCCTTTATCATGCCCTCAGCATCTACGGTTGTAGCTTTTACCTCACCTGAGATAGGCCCGTCAACTATCGAAGTGATCTCCTTGATCACTTCATTAAAATCTCTGCCTTCCTTGGCGATCAACGAGGGATTAGTGGTAACTCCACAGATAACTCCCATATCATTTGCCTTACGTATATCATCAACATTTGCGGTATCAATAAATAATTTCATTTTTTCATTCTCCTTTGTTTTTTTCTTAAAATCTTTTTTCTATCTGTAGAACACTTCTCCAAGCATCAGATCGCGCTTGAAATCACGTATATTGGTGTTCTCATCGATATATACAGCTTCAATTCCCATAGCTGCCGCCCAATCTCCAAGCTGCTCTGAGGTCAGATCATAGCTGAAGGCTGTATGATGCGCGCCGCCTGCAAGTATCCATGCCTCAGCACCTGTATAAAGGTTGGGCTTAGGCTCCCAGAATGCAGTTGCCACAGGAAGCTTGGGCATAGGCTTTTCGACTTTTTTGCACTCTACCTCGTTAATGATCAGTCTGAAACGATTACCAAGATCGATCAGAGATGCCGCTACACCGCTTCCCGCCTTCGAAGTAAATACAAGTCTTGCCGGATCCTCTCTGTCACCCATTGAAAGAGGCTGACATTTGATCGATATAGGTCCCTCAGCAATGGTGGGACAGATCTCAAGCATATGAGCTTCCAGAATACCCTCCTTGCCTTTTACCAAATTGTATGTATAATCCTCAAGCATCGAGGTTCCCTTCGGATCCTTCACATTCTGAGTCATGATCTTCATCAGACGCACCATAGCCGCAACCTTCCAGTCACCCTCAGCACCGAAGCCATAGCCCTTCTCCATAAGTCTCTGTATTGCAAGACCGGGAAGCTGCTTTAGCTTTCCAAGATCTCCAAAGTGAGTTACTATGGCCTGATAGTTCTTCTCCTCAAGAAATCTCTCAAAGCCGATCTCAATCTGTGCCTGAACAGCTACATGCTTCCTGAATTCGGCAGGATCACGTCCCTCTAACAGTATCTCGTACTTGCTGTAATACTCATCAAGAAGTGCATTAACCTCTGCCTCGGTAACATCAGCCACACACTCTTCTATCTGGTTCACGGGGTATGCATCGATCTCCCAGCCGAACTTGATCTGTGCCTCAACCTTGTCACCCTCTGTCACTGCAACATTTCTCATGTTATCAGCTACTCTCATGACTCTGATATGTGAGGACTCGATCACACCTATAGCTGTTCTCATCCATGCCGCTATCCTGTCAATGACCTGCTCATCTTTCCAGTAGCCTACCACTACCTTGCGCTCGATACGCATGCGGCTCACTATATGTCCGTACTCTCTGTCACCGTGTGCTGCCTGATTCTCATTCATGAAGTCCATATCTATACTGTCATAGGGAATCTCTTCGTTGTACTGGGTATGAAGATGCAAAAGAGGCTTTCTGTAATCTTGAAGTCCAAGTATCCATGACTTTGCAGGTGAAAATGTGTGCATCCATGTGATCACGCCGGCACACTCGCTGTCCTGATTAGCTTCATTAAATGTCTTCCTGATCAACTCGTTCGTGATCAGAGTGGGACACCATACAACTTCATAGGGAAGCTTTCCCGACTTGTTAAGGTAATCCACTATCTCCTTCGAGTGAAGCGCTACATGCTCCAACACCTCATCACCATAGAGATCCTGTGATCCGGTACAAAACCAGAACTTGTAATTCTTTTGCTGTAACATTTTAATACCTCCTTAGTATTGTTCGATCTGTATTTCTAATTAAAGCCTACAACTTGTACGCTTGTCTCTACAAGTTGTTTTTTTTAGAAAAACGCACAAAAAAAGAAGGGATCTTTCGATCCCTTCACAGACTGTAGACAAAGTCAGGGGCAGCAATGCCCCTGACTTTGTCTACAGTCTGAGCCCGGAAGCATTGCTTCCGGGCTTTATTATCAGTATCACTCGTTATATCCGTTAGGATTCTTGCTCTGCCAGTTCCATGAATCGGCACACATCTCTTCTATTCCGAACTTAGCTTCCCAATTAAGCTCCTTCTTAGCCAAGGATGCGTCCGAATAGCAGGTCGCTATATCGCCGGGTCTTCTAGGCTTAATCTGATATGGAACATCATGTCCGCACGCCTTAGAAAATGCCTTAATAACATCGAGCACGCTGTATCCGTTGCCGGTTCCGAGATTGTAGACTTTAACTCCGGGATTCTCCTTAATCTTATCAAGCGCTTTAACATGACCAAGCGCAAGATCAACCACATGGATGTAATCTCTTACTCCCGTTCCGTCCGGAGTATCGTAATCATCGCCAAATACTCCAACACATTCGAGCTTACCTATCGCCACCTGAGCAACATATGGAAGCAGGTTGTTAGG
>JAFYAS010000054.1 GCA_017540605.1 Lachnospiraceae bacterium
GTGTTTATTGTAACACATAACTATATGAAAGTCAAGTGAAAAATGCGAAAAAAGCTCTGTTTTTCTAGCTTTTTTAGAGCTTTTGACTGAAAAAAATATAGTTATGAGATGGTGGATTTGGCCGACGAGTGAACAGTAACTCTTTTGTCGGATGTGTTGCACTTTTGTTGCTGTTAATGTGTTACAATTACAAAAGTATTTTAGTTTGGAACCATCATGACGAAGTCATGATTCGGAATGGTTCCGATCGAGATGCCGCCTAACGAAGGTAGGGTCGATACATATTTTCACAAGGAGGAGCATGTCAATGAAAGAAATAGATATAGAGAATGTCGGTATACCAAACGGTGGAGCACAACCGGTAGATAATGATATCCGGGCAGAGGTTGATAAGATACTCGCGGCATATCCTGAGGAGATAAGTCTCAATCAGGTATATGACGTTATTTCACTGTTTAATTCGTTTGGATCGCTATACCCGAAATCCAAAGATAAAATTGATGCGTTGATGGGTGATACTGTGCTCGCATTTACTGAGCTTCAGACTGGAAAGCCCTATGGCTTCGGACTTGTATCGACTTCTGAAAACAGTATGACGACCAATATGTTTATCAGGGATGAAGACGACAAAAAGAGATTGGCTACTTTAATAGCAAGAGCAGGAAAGATCTGTGAAGAGATCCTGCCGACTGTTAGGGCAATGCCTACTGTTTACACGAATGTTATCAAAACATATAAGGGTATGATAGATCAGTTAAAGAACGGTGATTATGACAGGCTATGCAAGGCTGATCATATGTATCCTTATGCCATGCAGTCTACTTTTTTGACTCTTCCGACAGATGAATTCTCAACAGGCTTTATCGACGAGAAGGGAAAGATCGTCTATGAAAATGATGCAAGAAGATATAAAAAGCTGATGGATAAATATGATTTTATCGAACAGGCTTTGGACAGGCAGAACTTTATGGCCAATCACTATCTCTTCTATCAGGAGAAAAAGAAGGCAGGGACGCTGACGGATGAGGATGTGAGAGAGTTTAAGATCGCATATCGAGATTTTTTGGATGGTCAGAAGCGACATTTTACCAAGATAAAAAAGATCACCATGGAGGACAAGGATGTTGCCGAGAACCGTTCTGCCATAGGAAATAAATCTTTTCTGATGAATTGGACAACAAGCCGATTTGGAGATCCTGTATTCAAAGAGGTAGAGCTTTCAAATACATTTATTGAAAATGGTTGGCCTGAGGATGATATCGGCTTTCTTAGGCAGCTTACGAGAGTTTACAATTCCCTTCAGGTCGTGGCAACTGCGAAGCAGGGCTATAAAAAAGAAGATAAGGATAAAGCTCTTGATGCACTCGCTATTTTTGATCCGGCATACAGAAAGATCATGTCAGAAAAGATCAGTACTCCCAAGGAGCGTATGGATTTGATCAATGCCATTACTCCCGGTATCAATGCATATCTCACCTTGGGTAAGGCTATGGTCGGAAATCTTGACGACAGAAGAATATACAAGGATGATGTGATAAAGGAGCTTCTTTCGAATGTTACCAATAGGCTGGTTTTACCATCTGAGGTTGGAAGTGTGCCGATCAGAAGTGAGTTGGAATATAGAGATGCTTTTTCGGATAAGGAGAAAGCCGATAGAGCACGCGAGATCTATAAAAATCTGCCGACACTTGAGGAGAAGTTTGATTTTTTGGTAAAATACAATACTTTTAAGATACATCAGGGTTCTCTCCATGATGAAGTAAGCGATGAGGAGAGTCGTGCTTATGATGATATACTTAAGAGCTTTAAGCGTGATTACCTTTCTTCCGGTGATTCCGGATACAGGGCGCGCGTATTAAAGGTTCTCGGCAGAAGATATGCCGAAATATCGGATGCTATGTATCTTGATTCAAAGAAGATCGTTGATAGTCTTCCTGCAGATGATAAGAGAAGGCAGATGAAGGGGGATTATTATGCAAGAATGTGTTCAGATGCAGGAGCATATCTTCCTGCGCTCAACGAGCTTTCCAATGAAATATCCTATCATTTGGATACGGATAAAGGTTTTATCAGTGATATAAAGAAGCGTATGGATTTTACCAACGATACCACCTATTCCGATATTGCTGCTATGGTCGGAATAACTGATCCTACGCAGATTCAGCTTTTTGCAAATGGTGAAAATGCATCTGTTGATGAGAAGGTGAGTGTTGCCATCCAAACTGCATATTTCGGAACAAAGCTCACCCCTGATGAGATATTAAAGCATGCATCCGAGGTTTATTCAAGGGCAATACAGTTCAAGTTCAGATACGAAGGACTTAGGCATGTATATTCCAAAAAAGGCTATACTCCGGAGGAGATAGAGAAGCGAACTCTTATGATGACTCAAAACAGAGAAGAGTTAGGTGGAGAGAAAAAGATCGAAGAATGGATCGCAGAGAATTCAAAGATGCTTGAGGCTCGTAAGGTATCGGGTATGCTTAAGGCCAGATACGATCTTTATGAGACATACTATAGAGACTATATGGAAAAGAAGCCTCTTATGGATGCATCTAAGGCGAGAAAAGAGCTGCCGGCAGAGGAGGCTTATCCATTTATATTTGCAAAGAATCAAGAGGGAGGTTATATAAATACAGGGAAACCTGCAAAAGACCAGATCGATCAGATGATAATCGATCTGGATATCAATCCCCAAGCTTCACTTTATCATTCCGTGAATGAGCGCATCAACCTTCTTGCGGTAAATGATAACGGTAAGGTTAGCATGGATGCCATAGGAATCCCCAATCTGTCAGGGTTAGATTCTATTTTTACTCTGTGGGTGCTTGGTGCGCACCCGGAGGTAGATATCAATGAGATCACATGCTTTGAAGAGGATCCTGCTCTTGTTGAAGGATTTAGAGCATTTTGTGAGGCTAATCCAACAGCTCTTGCTGACAGTGAGGAAGCATTTGTTGCTGCTGTAGAGAAATGGGGAGAGGTGTTTAAAACCGCAACGGACAGAATGAAGAGTTTTACTTTCCCGAGCGGAGACCATTCGGATCTGGATATCATAAAGAAAAACATGGAGATCCTTAATAAACTTGCGAAACTTCCATTAAACTTTATTCAGGAGAAGGATCGAATCTTTAAAAACAGACATGGAGTATTTGCTCCAGGTGTGGTGGCTGATAAGATCGGACAGAATGAATATGAGGATATGATGAGATTTTGGGGCTCTGTTAGTAATCTGGTGGCACCGATAGAGGACGCTTATTTTAAGTCGGTCACTTCCGAAATGGAAGTATCAGCGGGAACATGCTATGAGAAGCTCTTTGTAAAGGCGGTAAACAGAGCGATAACTGCGGGATTCATGAAGAAGGTCGAGGGAAAGTCTCTTTCTGAGAGTACAAAGATCATGGGAGCAAAGTCTGATTATATGTACACCCTGGTGTCGAATATTCCTGTTATGATGGAAGGGGGAGAAATAAATCCTGCTTACGCTGAGCTTATTGATTTTGACAGGAAAGATGTAGTTGATTATCTGAAAGGAAAGAATAAAGAAAACTTTGAGAAAAAGATAGATTCGTTATTGGAAAAGCTTGATGTGCGTTTTAAGAAGGATCATCTTATAAAAGAGAGTACATCAGCCAATCTGGCGTTTCGAAGGAATAATTTAAGAGGAGAGGCGAAGCAGATAATTGAAAACATGCCTGATACTGCAGAAGCAGTAACAGAATTTGTAAGATCAGACAGACCCATTGACTGTTATGGCGATGATATACATGATAAGTATAAACCCTATGAATTTATAAGGCTCACTATGGGGCAATTATTTTCAGAGAATTATTCGAGCTGCATCCATGCCGCGGGATTAAAGAGGATGGATGCGATACTTGTTGATGGCAAGACTCCTGCAGAGATGTGGGGTAAAAAGTATGGAAAGCTCGACCCCAAAACAAGGGACAGATGTATTGAATTGGAATTGATAAGGAGTATTGCAAAGGGTGAAAAGTCTGTTTCTATCAAGACCTTCGGATATGATGGCACAAATAAAATCAAGGTTATTGGAACTACCGTGATCAATAGATCAGCTGCGGATCTTCGTAACCTTAAAAGGGATTATCTGGTTATGAAGACCGGATTATCAAAGATCGAAGACAAACTTAAGGCTTATCAGGATGTACTACTTACTACACATGAGAACAAGAATGTGGAGGCGGCAAGACAGGAGATAGGTCGTGTTGGATCGGATCTATATAAGAATATGGAGAGAACCCTTAATCTTGCGCTTAAGGCTGTCAGAAATCCGAATCAGACTTTGAAGGGTATCGAGAGTAAGCTGCGAGATTTCAAAGAAGCCTCTACAGAATACTATCAGGAAAGAAAGAGCTATTTCAGAAAGAGAAAGCAGGAAGGCAGAGACAGGATCGGGATTGCAGAAGCTGCAGCTAATGATATGCCTAATATCATGATGACCTTTGAGGATCTTGCAAGATCTTTAAAGTCAGATATTCAGGTGAATGAATCTTTGACCTTTTCTGAGGCAAGAATATCTGATATGGGAGAATTCCTTCAAAATTCCGACTTTGCTACCAAGCTTGATGGAACCTATGGACTCAAGGATCATACCATCAGCGAGGAGGAAAGAAATGAAAGATATAACGCAACATATTCACTTGCGAGTGAAAAGGTTAAGGTTGTAAGCGCTCTGAACAAGGGACTTGAGGACATGAAGAAGAAGGCGTCAGACCTTGTTAAGAAGAACCCGAGAGAGAAAGCTGATCCCTATGATATGGCTATAGCCTGCGCTGTTGATGATTACATGAAGAGGATAGAGACAGGTTTAGAGAATGAACAGCAGGCAGCAGATCTTAAAGCGGAGATAGAGCAGAGCTTTAACTCAGGTGCATTCAAAAGAGATGCTTTAAAGCTTTCTAAAAACCTCGTATTCCAAGATGTGGTAAAGCACAACAGAACTACCTTCAACAGCGAATGGAAGAAGATACAGAAAAAGACGGATGAATCCATTGCAAATATGAACGACATCCTCCAATCCATGATAACTAAAGATCATGATATGTCCAGATACATAATCAGCGGATCATTCTCTAAGGATGCTGTTATCAAGAACGGACCTGAAGCCTTAGCCAAGAAGTATGACAGACTTGGAGATATCGTGTCGATGCAGATACTTACAGATCCTGCGAATAGGGTAGTGGTTCAGGCCATAGAATCCGGAAGGATAGATTTCAAAGAGGTTGTAAAAAATACAATAGACTGCCTTAAGCAAAACAGGGTTCTTGATCCGGCAAAGCTTGATCTCGGAAGCCTTAGAGAATCCATCTGTAACGGAGATCTTATGAGACTTACAAAAGAAGCGGTGGTGAAGCAGGCAGGTAACAAGACAAAGCAATATTCTCCTCAGGTGAAGAAGGATACTCCGGTGAGGACAAGGTGATTGAAGAGTATTTTAGTCTCACAGACCGGCGATAATGTCGGTTTGTGAGACTTTTGTTGTTTTATACAACTTTTTTTTTGCGTTCACAAAGTCTTCATTGGAAAAATTACTTTTTAGTGGTATAATTGAAATGTTTTTTAGGAGGTTCTATGAACGAGAATAACAGAAATAACAACAATAACAGAAACAACAATAATGGTAACAATAATAGGCCTTCGGGTTCTCCGAAGAACTTTATCATTGTTATGATCATTTCCGCGGTGCTGCTTCTCATTTTCAAGAATGTATATGATTCTTATACTACAGGCACCAAGACGGAGATTCCCTACAGTAAGTTTATAGACATGGTAGAGGCGGAGGAGATAAAGGAGGTTGAGATCTCCGGCAGCAGGATCACCATTACACCGAAAAAGCAGGACAATCCGGTGACACCTGTGACATACTTTACCTTTAGGGTTTCGGATGACAAGCTTGTAGAAAGACTTGAAGCGGCGGATGTGGTATTTAGCGGTATATCAACAGAAGGCAGCATGTTCTCTGAGATGCTATATTATGCAATATCATTACTTCTTTTCTGGGGACTTTTGTTCTTCCTTTTCAGAGCTATGTCAAGAAATGGCGGGGGTATGATGGGAGGTCTTGGAATTGGACGATCCAATGCCAAGCTCTATGTGGAGAAAAAGACCGGAGTTACATTTGTTGATGTGGCAGGCCAGGAGGAGGCGAAGGAGTCGCTTAAAGAGATGGTTGACTATCTTCACAATCCCGAAAGATATACTGATATCGGAGCAAAGCTACCTAGAGGTGCTCTGCTTGTAGGCCCTCCCGGTACAGGTAAGACCTTGCTTGCAAAAGCAGTTGCCGGAGAGGCAGATGTGCCCTTCTTCTCACTTGCAGGTTCAGACTTCGTTGAGATGTATGTAGGTCTTGGTGCATCGAGAGTAAGAAGCCTCTTTAAGCAGGCAAAGGAGATGGCTCCCTGTATCATTTTCATCGATGAGATCGATGCTATAGGAAAGAGTCGTGACAGTCGCTACGGTGGCGGAGATTCGGAGAGAGAGCAGACACTTAATCAGCTCCTTTCGGAGATGGACGGATTTGATACCTCTACAGCCATTGTCATTCTTGCGGCTACCAACAGACCTGAGGTTCTTGATAAGGCACTTTTAAGACCCGGACGTTTCGATCGTCGTGTTATAGTAGAACGCCCTGATATGAAGGGAAGGATCGATACCCTGAAGGTTCATTCCAAGGATGTGAAGATGGATGAGACGGTTGATTTTAAGGAGCTAGCTCTGGCTACAGCAGGATCTGTAGGAGCGGATCTTGCCAATATCATCAACGAGGGTGCTCTGTTAGCTGTAAAGAATGGCAAGACCCTTGTCAGCCAAAAGGATCTTCTCGATGCTGTAGAGATAGTATTTGCCGGTAAAGAGAAGAAGGATCGTATCATGAGCAAGAAGGAGAAGAGGATAGTTGCCTTCCATGAGACCGGTCACGCTCTTGTCTCAGCCCTTCAAAAGCACACAGAGCCCGTTCAAAAGATTACTATCATTCCCCGTACAGGCGGAGCACTTGGCTATGTTTGGCAGGTTCCTGAGGAAGAGAAGTATCTAAACAGCAAGGCTGAGATGGAAGCGGATATTGTTACTTTCTGTGCAGGCCGTGCTGCTGAGGCACTTAAGTTTGATTCCATAACAACAGGTGCCAGCAACGATATTGAACAGGCTACCAATATCGCAAGAAATATGATCACTATCTACGGTATGTCCGACAAGTTCGGTATGGTGGCTCTTGAGTCTATCCAGAACAGATACTTGGACGGCAGAAGAGTTCCCGAGTGTTCGGATACCACTCTTACGGCTATAGATGATGAGGTAAGAAAGATCATAAAGAAGGCCTACAAGAAGGCATATAAGCTATTAAAGGAACACGAGGAGCTTCTTGACAAGCTGGCTGAATACCTTATTGAGAAGGAAACCATCACCGGCAAGGAGTTTATGCGTATATACAAGGAGATCACAGGAGAGGATCTTAAGGAAGCTACGGAGGACATCAAAGGGCTGAATGAAGACACTGAAGTAGCCACCGATGAGGACTTCGAGCTTTCAACAACTACCGATGAAGATACATCAGAGGAGGAAGAGTAAATGGGTAAAATGAGAACTATGAATTGCCAGCCCCTGGCAGATCTTATCAGAAAAGCAAAGGGTGACAGATCATTAAAGCAATACAGTCTTGACTGTGGTATCAGCGTGTCCAATCTTTCCAAAATGATGAACAATAAGATGCCATACCTTCCCGGACCAAGGACCATTGCTAAGTTGACACTGGGAGATGCCAAGCCCCAGAATGGTGTAACATATACTGATATGATGCTTGCAGCAGGCTTTCAGATCCCTGAGACAAAGGAAGGACTCACTGTGGATGCTGCACTTGATCAGGTGTCAAACGGTGAGGGCGAGGCTATGTTCACCCGTATGATGTCATACTACGAGAATATCAAAAGATATGATATTTCTCCTGAGCAGACCAGACTTGAGAAGCTTGCCAAGGGTATCATTCTCGGTCATGTAGCAAATGAGTCTATTTCATTTTCTTATGATGATACAGAGGTGGATACCGAATTTGTTCCCGATCTGAGATTAAAGCTTGTAAACAATGAATTTGATTATTGGTGGATAGAGGTAAAGAGCTATGGCAACAGCGAGATGAGCGTGTTCCAGATCCTCGGTATCGCCGCTTCAGTTCCTGCAGATAAGAAGAGAAAGTTCTCCATAGCCATAGATTCTGCAAATCTTTACGAAAAGCTGATAGATTTTAAGGATAAGACAAGTATGAATGCCAATGTTTCCATTATTCTGGTTGATGTGGAAAAGGCTGAGATAGTTAAGGAAGAGTTTATCGCAAGGTCGAAAAAGTCTGCCAAGTAAATTTAGGTGGTTTATAAATGGCTGATAAAAATAAGGGTGGAGCTAAGGGCTTTATTCCGGGTTTTGTTTCGGACAAGCTTGTGATCGGTTTTTTGGACTTTACATCAAAGCTTCAAAGACCGAAGGAGGACCTTATTGAGCTTCACTATGAATACAACAAGGATATTTGGAAGACCTCAAAAAACAAGTGTATGAAGGCCTACAAGCAAAAGTGGTATATAGAGAAACAGAGCGAGTTAAAGGGACTTTTATACGGCAAGGGCAACCAAAGGAAAGACAAGAGATATCTTAAGGGACGCAACCTTACCGCAGCTGAGAATTCCTGCACTGTTATAGCTGTCTACAATGCTTTGGTGTCCCTTTGTCATGGTAAGGTGCTTGTGGATCTTCCTGATCTCATAAAGACATTTGAAAAGAGGGGCATTGCCTATGGAGGCTACTACGGTACATCTGTAAAGGCCATGATGCGTTTTTTTGAGAACAACAAGATTGTCACGGAGATGTATATAGGAAAGATGATCGATGATGATGTCATAGATGATATCGACAGATGCTTTGATACATTTGTGATGACGGCATACAACAACAAACACGATATAACAGATATGATCCATACTGTGTGTATCACCAAGGAAAAGGAAGGATATGTGATTCACAACGAGGATGGCGGAAAGACCTACAGCTCACTTAAGGATGCGGTAAGAGGCTTCCGTGAGGGTCGTGGAAGAGTCATGATGATCTCAGGGCTTGGAAGACCTCAGTATCTGGAATAATGTGAAAAAGAAGGAAGTGGGATTTATGGAATGCTTTGATCTGTATGATAAGGACAGGATAAAGACTGGAAAGATTCTTGAAAGAGGAAATCGTGTACCCAAGGGATATTTCAGGCTTGTGATCCATGTCTGTATCTTCAATACAAAGGGTGAGATGCTCATCCAGAGAAGAGAGCCTAAAAAGGACGGCTGGGCAGGCATGTGGGATATCTCAGCCGGCGGTAGTGCGGTATGCGGAGACAATTCTCAGACTGCAGCTGAGAGAGAAGTAAAGGAAGAGCTTGGGATAGATATATCTCTTGAGGGTGTAAGACCGGCTCTGACCATTCATTTTGATGAGGGCTTCAATGATATTTATACCGTGATAAAGGATGTGGAGCTTTCTGATCTTAAGCTTCAGGAGTGCGAAGTGTGTGATGCCAGATGGGCAAGTGAAGAGGAGATTCTTTCTATGCTTGATAGTGGTGAATTTGTATCGTACACCAAGTCACTGATTCCTCTGCTTTTCTTTATGCGCAATCACAATGGCGCTTTTGCCAAGGATGATCCTACAAAATGATAATGTGTAAAATGCTTAATACTTACCAATAAAAGAACTCTTTTGTTGTATATATTGTAGAAAATATTTTTTTGGTTGAATTTTGCCACAAGATATAGTAATATAAGTATAAGGATATTTACATCCTAGTGATATATACTGTAAAGATTGATATGATTATTACGAGGGTTCGATATATGATTTTTGGTACCATATAGCAACTCCCCCAGCTATATTGTTAAGCCGGTAAGTAGATAGATACTTGCCGGCTTTCTTTTTTATTCTTATGAGAGGTATATTATATGCAGGAAAGCAATGTCAAACCATTCATATTATTCCTTAGGAGGATCGATCTTTTTTCTTCAGTGCTTCATATCATTTGGGCACTTATCATTTCAATAACGATTTTTGCGGATTGTGGTTATTTGAACATAGAACTGCCTGTTATTGTCTCATACGTTTGTACAGCAGTGATCGTTGTGCTTGAGTTGCTTGTTAAGTGTTATTTCTTCGCGGATATCTCCGACAAAAAGAGGATTATTGTATATCTAAGCTATAATATCTTTATTCCTGTGATCATCAATTTCATAATGCTAGCTTGTATGGATTTTTTGTATGATTATTCGGGAGTGTTTTTAGGTGGGCTTGGTCAGTGGATTATACGAATGGTAGGCTTTGGCTTATATGCTTTGGCTCTTATTGTCTATGGAATAGTTTGTTTTGTAAGAAAGAGAAGAAGAAATCTCAATAAGAGCTTTGATACCCATAGGCTTATAAGGATCAAGGATATACTGAATCTTTGGGTGGTGGTTATTTTAGCTGCCGGAGCCGCCTATTTATTAGCTTCTTTTGCTGTTGGAGGCTTTGAACAGTACAAGGAAGAGGAACGTTTACAAAGACTTTATAGCTTCCGTGATGAAATGCTTGGAAAGCTTCCTGATGATAGCTATTCGGCTCTTTGTGGAGAGGCGTATATGAGCGTCTGGATGCTCCAGGCTATGTATAATCAGGCAAAGGATATAAGTCTTGATGATGTTGAAAAAGAGAATGGTAATGGCTTTAAGCTTACCAAGGTGAGGCGGGAGGTATTTGAAAAGGGCTTATCATCATATACTGAATTCTTAAAGAAATATAAGCCGGAAAAGGAATATATCGACAATACGGAAAATACCAGTGAGCCAAATGTTTTGTTCAATCCTGAGGACAGAACTGTTCACATTGGGATCGGATTTTTTGCGAAGGAGTTACTTGATGGGGGAAGTGGCTTAAGGAGCTTTGTTCTTAAATATGATGATGAATGGAATCTGATCGATATTTATTTTATTCCCGGTGATTTTAATAACCGAGTCCTTCAATAGTTAAAAAACAAAAGAATAACTCTATTTCGTTAGTGCCAAATAATACATTCTGTGGTATAATTTTTATATGATTTTTAAATGGGAGGTTATGCTATGGCGAGAATCTATTTAAATGATGATTGGGGATTTACGGAAGAATTTAAGGATGCTATGCTTGATAGCTCATATAGGGGTGATGAGCTTAAAAGGGTTAGGATCCCGCATACAGTTAAGGAGCTGCCGCTCCACTACTTTGATGAGAGTGAGTACCAGATGTTAAGCGGATATACCAGGGTACTTAATGCGCCGAAGGAGTGGGAAGATAAGGCAGTTCTTCTTACATTTGAGGGAATAGCTCACGACAGTGAGGTGTTTGTAAATGGTGTATCGGTAGGCGCGCATCACTGTGGTTATACTGCATTCACGATTGATATAGCTGACAAGCTTAGGTTTGGCGAGGACAATGTGATCACTGTGAAGGTGGATTCCAGAGAGAGCCTTGATGTGCCGCCCTTTGGCTACGTTATCGATTATATGACCTATGGCGGTATATATAGGGATGTATATATCGAGGTAAAGGAAAAGTCTTATATCGAAGATATTTTTGTATATACAAAGCTTGCGGACAGATATGGTATATTGGATTCCGAGAGGGAGCATAAGCTTCGTTGCAAGAATTCCATGACGATCAGCGAGGTAAGCCTTTTTAATCCCACCGAAACCATGTCTCTTCGTCAATCCTTCAGAAGAGCGGGAGATGGAGATTTTATTGCTCTTGGTGAAAAGGTTCTGGGACTTCAGGCAAAGAAAAATGTGATTCCCGACGAGTTCGATTTTTCTGAGGTTAGCGAGGAGGAAAAACCAAAGCAGGCTGAAAGCCTTGTGACACTTCATCAAAGTACCGGTGATGTGGAGCTTTGGGATATAGACAATCCCGTCCTTTACGAAGTGAAGACAGAGCTTTTGGAGAACGGAAGGGTCATTGATGAGAAGACCGTAAGATACGGTTTCAGAAAAGCAAGCTTTAAAAAGAACGGTTTCTATCTGAACGGAAGGAAGATAAAGATCAGGGGCTTAAACCGCCATCAGAGCTATCCTTATGTAGGCTATGCCATGCCTGATTCTATGCAGGTATATGATGCTGATATATTGAAGAATGAGCTTGGGGTAAATGCAGTCAGAACCTCACATTATCCGCAGTCTCATGCTTTTATAGATCATTGTGATGAGATAGGGCTTTTGGTATTTACCGAGCTTCCCGGATGGCAGCATATAGGCGGCGATTCCTGGAAGGATCAGGCTGTTGTAAATGTTCACGATATGGTTGTTCAATACAGAAATCATCCCTCCATCATCCTCTGGGGTGTGAGGATCAACGAATCCGTGGATGATGATGAATTCTACACCCGTACCAATGCAGTGTGCAGAAAATTGGATCCCACGAGATCTACCGGTGGTGTAAGGTGCTACAAGAAGGGAAGCTTTTTGGAGGATGTATTTACCTACAATGATTTCCTTCACGACGGTACAAAAAAGGGCTGTGACAAGAAATCCGATGTAACAAGTGATCCCGAGAAACCCTACCTTATCAGTGAATACAACGGACATATGTATTCCACCAAGGCATTTGACTGGGAAGAGCACAGGATGGAGCATGCAAGGCGCCATGCCAATGTTCTTGACGAGGTGGCAAAGCAGAAGGATATCTGCGGAAGCTTTGCATGGTGTATGTTTGACTACAATACCCACAAGGATTTCGGAAGTGGAGATCGTATCTGCTATCACGGTGTTATGGATATGTTCAGAAATCCCAAGTATGCAGCGGCTGTATATGCGGCACAACAGGATGAGATCCCTGTACTTGAGCTTACCTCATCTATGGATATTGGTGAGCATCCCGGCTGTAACAGAGGGGATATATTCATCATTACCAATGCGGATAGCGTAAAGATGTACAAGAATAATGCTCTTGTGAAGGAATATAAGGCTACTGATTCCCCCTACAAGTATATGAAACACGGACTTATAAAGGTTGATGATTATGTGGGAGATGCCCTTGAAAAGCATGAGAATATGTCACACTCTCAGGCTGAGGCTATGAAAAGCCTTCTGAACGAGGCTGCCAGAGTAGGTCTTTATGGTATACCTAAGCCTATGTATTTAAAGGCGGGAAGACTGATGCTTCAATACGGTATGAAGATGACAGATGCTGTGGAGCTTTATAACAAGTATGTAGGTGACTGGGGTGGAGCGTCAAAGAGCTATAGGTTTGAGGCTATCAAGGATGGAAAGGTAGTTAAGACCATAGTGAAGGCTCCCATGACCGAGTTGAAGCTTGAGCTTATTCCTTCTCATACTGAACTCAAGGAAGGAAAGACCTATGATGTGGCTGAGATAAGACTTAGAATGTGTGACGAGCATGGCAATATTTTAAATTATGCCAACGAGCCACTGATGCTTAAGACAGAGGGAGATATAGAGCTTATAGGACCTTCGCTTATTTCACTTCAGGGAGGTATGAGCGGAACCTATGTAAAGACTGTAGGTAAGAGTGGAAAGGGTAAGCTTGTTGTAACTTTAGCAAATGGTGAAAGCCGCGAACTTGAGTTTAACATAACTAAGGAATAATTTCCTTTAGGGGAAAAGGAGGATACTATGTCAGATGCCATAAATATGGATATCGGGAAGCTTGGCTTTGGCCTTATGAGGCTTCCCAAAAAGGGGTTGGGGATTGATATTGAACAGACAAGCGTGATGGTGGATAAGTTTTTGGAGGCTGGATTTACCTATTTTGATACGGCTCATGTATATCCCGGCTCCGAGGTTGCGACAAAGAAGGCTTTGGTAGACAGACATCCGAGAGAGAGCTACACCCTTGCCACCAAGCTTTTTGCCACCACGGCACTTACAGAGAAGATGGCAAAGTCTCAGTTTGAGACTAGTCTTGAGAGGACGGGTGCAGGATATATCGATTATTATCTCATGCATACACTGATGTCTGCCAACTATAAAAAATACGATAAGTTTCATCTTTGGGATTTTGCATTTGAGGAGAAGGCAAAGGGCAGGATAAAGCATGTGGGCTTTTCCTTTCACGATGGACCTGAGCTTCTTGATGAGATACTTACCACACATCCTGAGGCAGAGTTTGTACAGCTTCAGATAAACTATGCTGACTGGGAGAACAAGAATGTGACCTCCCGTGCCAACTACGAGGTGGCAAGAAAGCATGGTAAACCCATTGTAGTTATGGAGCCTGTAAAGGGCGGAAGTCTTGCCAATCCGCCGAAGGCAGTAAAGGAGATATTTGACCGGGTGAATCCGGGAGTATCTTATGCATCCTGGGCAATCCGCTTTGTTGCATCCCTTGATGGTATATTGGCTGTCCTTTCCGGTATGTCCAATGTGGAACAGATGGAGGACAATATCTCATATATGAAAGATTTTAAGAAACTTTCTGAGGAAGAGTGGGCGGCGATAAACGAGGCTCAAAAGATCCTTAAGTCATCAGCTATCATTCCCTGTACTTCCTGCAAATATTGTGTAGAGGGCTGTCCCAAGCAGATAGCCATACCCGATATGTTCTCTGCTATGAATAAGCAGCTGGGTAGTGGACAGCTAAAGGAAGCAAGAGAGGATTATGCCGCTATAACGGAGACTTCTTCAAGAGCATCGGATTGTATCAAGTGTAAAAAATGCGAGAGTGTTTGCCCACAGCACATAGATATTACGAATCAGTTGGAGAATGTAGCAAAGGTTCTCGAATGAATTAAATTGCCGGTGCGTGAAGGTGTCAGCTTTACCTATACTTTATAATGTATTATTATTGATGAGCAATAAAAAGGAGAAATGTATATGCTTACAATAGAAACTGAAGCTCAGATGACAGAGGCTGCAGCAAAAGAGATCGTCAATGTTACCACGCAGATCAAGACACTTTTAAAAACTCCGGAGAAAAAGCTTACGGATTATTTTAAGTTCTGTCCCTGTAGTATGATATTTTGTGCAGTAATGACTGTTTTTTGCGTATTTTATATTCTGAAATTCGGAGGAGATCCTTTGATATATGTCTGTCTGGGCGTTATGTTGCTCACATTTGTTCTAGCCCTTGTTATGTATAGATCTGTCAATAGATATAAGAAGCTGTTGATAGACAAGAGTGGTAAGGTTACGGTGACCTTTGATGAGGAGGGTATAGATTATGACAATCATGCGGATAGAAAATTGAAGCTTTCCTGGGGAGGAACAGCCTTTATCAGGGTGTTAAAGGAATGCATTTATGTGACGCCAAAGGATATTACAAGTGTTATGATCTGCTTAAAGAAGGATTACGCTGAGAGTGTGCTAAGATTTGTTAATGAGAACAATATTGATGTAAGGATCATAAAATGATGAAATAAATGCTTGCATTTTTCATGATTATGTGATATTGTACTTTAGTGCATTAAAGCGATAAAGTATCCGGAGGATGAAAGAATGAAAGAATTAAAGAATCTGTTGGGTTTTAGAGAAGAGATCAAGGTACTTGATGCCACACTTAGAGATGGCGGATTGGTAAATGATTTCTATTTCAGCGACGAATTTGTCAAGGATCTGTACCGTGCCAATATCAAGGCCGGTGTCGATTATATGGAGATAGGATATAAGGCCGACAAGGAGATGTTTGATGTCAACAAGTTCGGCAAGTGGAAGTTCTGTGATGATGATGATGTTTGGGCAGTGTTCGGCGACAAGGATCCTGAGCTTAAGCTCGGAGTTATGGCTGATGTGGGACGTTGCAATTACAAGGAGGATATTCACAACAGGTCTGAGAGCCCTATCGATTTTGTCAGAGTAGCAACCTATGTGAATACCATCCCTACAGCTCTTCATATGATCGAGGATGCGAAGAACAAGGGTTACGAAGTGACCTGTAATATCATGGCTATTTCCAATGCACAGGAGTCTGATATGAAGATCGCTCTTGATATGCTTGGACAGTCACCTGTAGATGTTATCTATATCGTAGACAGCTTCGGTTCACTCTACCCTGAGCAGATCGCTCGTATCGCAAACCTCTATCTTGAAACCGCTGAGAAGTATGGCAAAGAGATCGGTATGCATGCTCACAATAATCAGCAGCTTGCATTTGCCAATACTATCGAGGCTTGTGGCGATGGAGTAAACTGGCTCGATGCTACATATTCAGAGATGGGAAGAGGAGCAGGAAACTGCGCTATGGAGCTTCTTTTAGGCTTTCTTAGGAATCCCAAGTACAATGTTTATCCTGTACTCCAGTTTATAGAAAAGCATATGATGAAGCTTAAGAAGGAAGGCATCACCTGGGGCTATGATCTTCAGTACCTGATGACCGGTCAGCTTAATCAGCATCCTCGTACAGCTATCGCATTTACCAAGGATGGCAGAGAGGACTACTGCGAGTTCTACAAAGAGGTAGTTGCGCAGGATTGACTCACCTGTTGTGTCAGGAACTGGCTTCATGAGAATTGATTTCATTAAAAGCAATCTTCATTTTTCCTTGACAGTATTTGGTTCTAGACATCGATACCCGGAAGACGTTAATGTCCTCCGGGTATCACTTTTTTTTGCATTGAAAAGGTTGTATTCAGGTGGTAAAATAACAAGCGATTATTGCTTTTTTTGGAGATTAAAGGTATGAGCAGAAGCTTTCATATTATTTTCAGTTTCATAATGGTGGCAGCGGCTTTTCTTCTTGTGTATCTGAACCCTTTTTATGAGGCAGATTCTTTTGTGACGGATATCTGCTATAACAGGCTTTCGGGTACGGATCAGAGAATAGTCATCATCGGTATTGACGAGGAAAGCCTGGCGGCCTATGGCAATTACAATCTTTGGTCAAGGGAGAAGATGACGGAGCTTATTGAAAAGCTTTACTCCGATCCTGAAAACAGACCTTCTGTCCTTGGTCTTGATTTTATCTTTTCGGATCATTTTGATGAGGCTGTTGATTCGGCCTTTGTTGAAGCTGTCAAGAAGGCTGACAAGGCTATAGTCACCGGCTCAAATCTTGTTTATCGCGGAAGACTTGAAAGATCAGAGCTTGGAGCTATGGTCTACAATACCGAGCATATTGATTCGGTTGAGAAACCATTTGATGAACTTTTAGCTGTTTCCCAATATGGCTTTACCAATGAATGTATCGCAAAGGATGGATATATCAGATATGCCATGAATTCGGTAAAGGTGGATGAAGGCGATAAAGAGGTTGACAATGACAGCTTTGCCTATGCTCTTTATAAGCTATACTGCGAAAAAAAAGGCATAGATATAAATGTTCCAAAGACCAATTCAAACAATCAGTTTCAATTCAGATATTCAGGAAAGACGGGAGAGTTCTCAAAGCTTTCTTTAGAGGCTGTCTTGTCGGATAAGGTGCCTATGACTGCATTTAAGGATGCTATAGTTTTAGTGGGTGCCTATGCTCCCGGTTTTCAGGATTCATATCAGCCGGCCTCCGACAGGGGGACAGCCATGTATGGCGTGGAGATTCATGCCAATATCATTGAGGCTTATCTTCAGGAAAAGACCATGGTGGTTGTTGGAAGACTTCTTATGGCGATCATAACAGCCCTTCTTGCCGGATTTATAATGCTTATTTGTAGGGTTTACAGAAGGGTTAAGTATTATGTTTTCATTATAGCAGGCGCTATACTTTATGTTGCCATCGGACTGTTAGCTGCCCATCTTGGTTATGTGATCCCTATCATTTATTTCCTTCTGATCCTTTTTGTCGCCTACATTTATTTCGTAGTAGACAATTACCAGAGAGAGCTAAAGGATCAGATGTGGTCATTTACTGAGGCTATGGCGACTGCCATAGATGAGAGGACACCCTACAATGCCACCCATACGAGAAATGTTGCAAAATACTGTGGTATGGTTGCTGATCACATCAATCGGCTCTTTTTTAAGGGAAAGGAAAAGGAATATTTTTCAGAGAACAGAAAAGAGCAGCTGGTGATGGGCGCTCTGATGCACGACATAGGAAAGATAGCAGTGCCCCTTTCCGTTATGAACAAGGCAACAAGACTTGATGGTCGGGAAAAGGAAATAGAAAAGAGACTTGAGATCATAAGGCTTAAGGCGCAGGTAAAGAGTCTTTCAGGTGAGAAAGACGAGGGATTTTATAAGGATATAGAGGAAAAGGTTAAAAAAGCTCTTTTAATGATAGAAAAGGTGAATGCTGCCGGCTTTTTAAATGAGGAAACGAGAGCGGAATTGTCTGAGGTATTAGGCTATGAATATGAAGGCGAGGCATTTTTTACCGATGAAGAGAAGGAATGCCTTAACATAGTTAAGGGAACACTTACCGATGAAGAGAGAAGGATCATGGAAAGCCATGTCACTATTACCTCACACATTTTGTCAAAGGTTCGCTTTAACAAATATTTCAAAAATTCACCCAAATGGGCAGGAGAGCATCATGAATGCTTAAACGGCAAGGGCTATCCAAAGGGTATCGGTGCAGATGAATTGGAGGTGGATTCAAGGATCATGGCAGTCTGCGATATATGCGATGCACTTCTTGCTACTGACAGGCCATATAAAAAACCATTGCCCTTTGAGAAGGCTTTTGATATTATGAGAGATATGGCAAAGAATGGAAATATCGACGGTAAATATGTCGAGTACCTTTATGAATGTCTTAAACCACAGTATGAATGATTTATGGAGGGATACAAATGGGCTTTTCAAGCTTTATTGGATCAGCAAAAGGAAAGATAATACTTGGCCTTGGTGCCTTGGCAGTAGCCGGAGCAGTATGTTATTTTTCACTCGGCAACAAAAGCTATAGAAGTATTTCGGTGAAGGAAGCGAATGGAGATGTCATCATCACAGGAGAGATAAATAATGGTCAGGCCTACGCCGGAGAGAGGCTTTATGGCGGGGATGATGTAGATGTAAGAGTTGATTCATCTCTTGTGATGTGCATGGACAATGATAAATATGTATATGCCGATTCCAATACACATTTTGTGCTGGAAGCCCAGGATAAAGGTGATTCAAGCAGGATAAAGATTAAGCTTGACAAGGGCTCGGAATTAAATGACCTTCAATCGAAGCTTAAGGCCAATGATTCTTATGAGGTTGCAACACCCAATTCCACCATGTCAGTCAGGGGGACCAAGTTCCGTGTGACAGTTTATGAGGAGGATGGTATCACCTATACTCTTTTGGAGGTTTCGGAGGGACTTGTGTTAGCTGAGCTTTCTACGGCAGACGGAACATTTACCGGGGTGGAAAGAAAGTTTGGAGCCGGTGAGAGTGTACTTATAAGGGGTAATGATACGTTTTCTGAATTCGTGAAGGATGATGAGGGAGTGGTAGTAAGAAACCTTGATTATTCTTCTTTACCTGAGGATAGTTTGGAGAGACTTAAGGTGTTGCTTAAGATGGCCTCGAAGGAAGTGTCTTATGAGATAACCACTGAAGAAGCTAAGGTGACAGATGGTCCCATCGGAATAGAAAAAATCGTAGAAGAAGAAACTACTGAGGAGGCTTCAACCGTAGCGCTTACAACTACCGAGGCAACGACCACAACGGAGGCAACCACTGAGAAGAAGACAACAGAGGCTCCAAAGACCACGGAGGCAAAGACTACAACTACTGAGGCAACTACAGAAAAAGAGAAGACCACTACAGAAGCTGCCAAAAAGGAAAAAACCACTGAGGAAAGAAAAACCACCGAGGAAAAGAAAAAGACCACAACAGAGAACACCACTGAGACTACGGAAGCGACGGTAGCCACCGAGGCTACCACTGCTCATACCCACAGCTTTGGAGAGTGGACAACCGTAAAGGCCGCCACCTGTACTGAAAAGGGTAGTGAAGAAAGAAAGTGTTCCTGCGGTGAAACAGAAACAAGAAGTGTAGCAGCTACCGGCCACAATTATGGAGACTGGTCGGTAAAGACAGCCGCCACCTGTACCGCTGAAGGAGTAAGGGTTCGTACCTGTAAGAATTGCGGTAAAGAGGAAACCGGATCTTTAGAGGCTCTCGGCCACAAATTTGTTGACGCAAATGACAACCAGAACGGCAGGGTCTGCGAGAGATGCGGAGCAAGCGAGAACTAAGGAGATTGATACAATGAGGATAGGAATGGGATATGATGTCCACAAGCTGGTGGAGGGAAGAAAACTGATACTCGGCGGTGTGGAGATACCTTATGAAAAGGGACTTTTGGGACACTCTGATGCTGATGTATTGGCACATGCTATCATGGACGCTTTACTTGGGGCAGCTGCTCTTGGAGATATCGGTAAGCATTTTCCTGATACGGATCCTGAGTTTAAGGATGCTGATAGTATGAAGCTTATGGCTCATGTAAAAGAGCTGCTTGATAAAAGAATGCTCTTTGTCGGCAATATAGATGCCACAGTAATAGCTCAGAGACCAAAGCTTGCACCTTATATCGAGCAGATCAAGCTAAATATTGCAAAGACTCTTGACATCGATCCCGATTGTGTGAACATAAAGGCAACTACAGAGGAGGGCATGGGATTTACGGGTGAGGGACTTGGAATCAGCTCCCAGGCTATATGTTTGCTTGAGAGTATCGATACGGCCAGCACCAATGTGTTTGATGGAAGTGTGGGTTGTTCAGGCTGCCCTATGAGAAAAAGAGACTAAAGGAAGGATAGAAAAATGCAGATATTTAATACATTGACAAGAAGAAAAGAGAATTTTAAGCCGATAAACGAGGGCAAGGTAGGTATATATGTGTGCGGACCTACCGTATATGATTTTATTCATATCGGCAACGCCCGGCCTATGATAGTATTTGATACCCTTAGAAGATATCTGATGTACAAGGGCTATGATGTCAATTACGTCACCAATTTCACTGACGTTGACGACAAGATCATAAGAAGAGCCAATGAAGAGGGAGTAGATGCATCTGTTATATCCGAGAAATATATTGCGGAATGCAAGACCGATATGAAGTCTCTTAATGTAATGGAGGCGACCACACATCCTCAGGCAACCAAAGAGATACCTGATATGATCGAGATGATAAAGGTGTTGATAGATAAAGGCCACGCCTACGAGGTAAATGGTACGGTTTACTTCAGAACAAGAAGCTTTGCGGATTATGGCAAGCTTTCTCACAAGAATATCGATGATCTTGAATCGGGACACAGAGATGATGATCACGCTTTAAAGGTAAGTGGTGAGGATGAAAAAGAAGATCCCTTGGATTTTGTTCTGTGGAAGCCCAAGAAGGAGGGTGAGCCTTCGTGGGAGTCACCATGGGGAGACGGAAGACCCGGTTGGCATTTGGAGTGCTCTGTTATGTCTAAAAAATACATCGGTGATATCATAGATATCCATGCAGGTGGAGAGGATCTGATCTTCCCTCATCATGAGAATGAGATAGCCCAGTCTGAAGCAGCAAATGACACCGAGTTCGCAAGATATTGGATGCACAACGGTTTCTTGAAGATTGACAATCAGAAGATGTCAAAGTCTCTTGGCAACTTCTTTACTGTAAGAGAGATAGGCGAAAAGTACGATCTCTCCATCATCAGATTTTTTATGCTTTCAGCTCATTACAGGAGCCCACTTAATTTCTCTGATGAGCTTGTAGAGGCAGCAAAGAATGGTCTTGAAAGAATACAGACTGCGGTTTCAAGACTTTCGGATATGGAAAAGACCTATGTTTCCGGTGAGTTAAGTCCTGTTATCAAGGCGGCAGTTGATGATTATATCAAGCGCTTTGAAGCTGCAATGGATGACGATCTCAATACTGCTGATGCTATTTCTGTGATATTTGAAATGGTTAAATATGCCAATACAAATATCGGTGAAGGAGCAAGCTTTGAAGATGTTTCTTGTATGAAGACTGCTATTTTTAAGCTTTGCGATGTGCTTGGTATTGTTGCAGAGAAGAAGGCAGAGGTACTTGATTCGGATATAGAAGCCTTGATCGCCGAGAGACAGGCTGCCAGAAAGGCAAAGGATTTTGCCCGTGCTGATGAGATCAGAAATCAGCTTTCTGAGATGGGTATCATTCTTGAGGATACCAGAGAGGGAGTAAAATGGAAGAGAGCGTAAATACTTCAGAGGGTCTGGTTGAGTGCTTTAAGAAAGAGCTTGGTGTAAAGGCTCAAAGACTGAATACCTATTCGCCCCTGACTCTTGCCTATATTGGTGACAGTGTATTTGATCTTTTGGTAAAAACATATTTTGTCAGCAAAATGAATATGCAGGCGAATAAATACCATAAGCTTACAAGTAATGTGGTAAAGGCGAAGGCTCAGGCTGACATGCTTAAAGCCATAGAAGATGATCTTTCCGAGGAAGAGCTTGATATATATAAGAGAGGACGCAATTCCCATCCCTACAACAAGGCTAAGAATGCCTCCCGTATGGAATACCTTGAGGCTACGGGCTTTGAAGCATTGGTTGGTTATCTTTACCTCGATGCCCGCTATGAAAGGCTTGTTAAGCTTTTAAGACTCGGCTTTGAGAGAACAGGAGTAGTACAATGAAAAATGAAGGATATATAGAGGGTAGAAATGCCGTGATGGAGGCTTTTCGTTCAGGTCGTGTGATTGACAAGCTCTTTGTTCAAAAGGATGCGAGAGATGGAAGTATGAACTCCATTTTAAGAGAGGCAAAAAAGAGGGATGTGATCATCAAGTATGTGGAAAAGACAAGACTTGATGAGATGTCTGAGACAGGAAAGCATCAGGGCGTTATTGCCAATGCAGCTGCTTATGAATACAGCGAGCTTGAGGATATATTTGCTTTGGCTGAGGAAAAGGGTGAGCCACCCTTTGTTATGATCCTCGATGAGATAGAGGACCCCCACAATCTTGGAGCCATCATAAGAACAGCCAATCTAGCCGGAGCCCATGGTGTGATCATCCCGAAGAACAGAGCTGTCGGACTTACGGCAACTGTGGTCAAGGCATCTGCCGGAGCACTCAATTATACTCCGGTTGTAAAGGTTACCAATATATCAAAGACTATAGAAGAGCTTAAAGAAAGAGGTCTTTGGTTTGCCTGTGCCGCTATGGATGGCGAGGTGATGTATGATCAGAACCTGACAGGCCCCATAGGACTTGTGATAGGCAATGAAGGAAATGGTGTAAGCCGCCTTGTAAGAGAAAAATGCGACTTTCAGACAGCCATTCCCATGAAGGGCGATATAGATTCTCTGAACGCTTCAGTGGCAGCAGGCGTGTTGGCATTTGAGGTGGTCAGACAAAGGATGAGTAAAAAATAAGATGGATTATCAATTAGCAACGGATGATGAATTGATAGCATGTATCAGAGCCGGTGACGATGTTGCCATGGGAACACTTCTTAAAAAGTACAATCCTATGGTAAAGCGTGAGGCAAGAACCATGTTTTTAGTGGGTGGAGATACCGAGGATCTGATTCAGGAGGGGATGATCGGACTGTTTGGTGCGATAAGTGATTATGATCCGAAAAAAGGAGCTTCATTTTCTACATTTGCCAGACTATGTGTGGAAAGAAGGATCATAAAGGCTATAGCCGCATCGAAAAGCCAGAAGAACATTCCGTTAAACAATGCTCTTTCCTTTGACAGTACCGAGGATGAGGAAGGTATTTCTCTTTATGAAAAGCTTGAGTCGGAGCTGATCTCGGATCCTGAAGAGCTTGTGATCGCAAGGGAGGCCACCTCTGAGCTTATAACTGGTATAAGAGCGAAGCTTTCTAAGATGGAAAATATAGTTCTTGACTACTATCTTGACGGACTTAATTATACCGAGATAGCAGCCATTATGGGAAAACAGCCCAAGGCCATAGACAATGCTATCCAACGTATCAGGAAAAAGGCGATTGTCTAAAAAATATTTAAAATAAAGTTTGACATGGTACTTATTATGTGATATAGTACCACTGTTGTGTAAAAAGTAGAGCGTTCACTCTCACCTTGGCGCAAGAGGCGACCCGGGTACAGATATATACATCATCTATATGTGTGTATTTTGTTGTGGATCGCTCTCTGGGGTTATCCACAATTTTTATTTATGGAGGTGCAAGACAATTAGCGACGTACAGATCAACGAACAAATCAGAGACAAAGAGATCCGTCTGATAGGTGCTGACGGCGAGCAGGCAGGTATTATGTCAGCGAGAGACGCACAGAAGATAGCAGACGATTTAGGACTCGATCTTATTAAGATCGCACCCACGGCTAAGCCGCCTGTATGCAAGATCGCCGATTATGGAAAGTATCGTTATGAGCAGGCAAGGCGCGACAAGGATGCCAAGAAAAAGCAGCGTACCATCGATACAAAGGAGATCAGACTTTCTCCCAATATTGATACCAATGATCTAAACACCAAGGTCAATCAGGCACGCAAGTTTTTAACCAAGGGTGACAAGGTCAAGGTGACACTGAGATATCGTGGCCGTGAGCTTGCACACGTCAATGACACAAAGGTTATCCTCGACAAGTTTGCAGAGGAGCTTACCGACTGTGCTGTTGTTGACAAGCCCGCAAAGTTTGAGGGCAGAAGTATGATAATGATATTGGCGCAAAAGCGCTGATTCTGATAACTTATTTAAGGAGGAAAAGAACATGTCAAAGTTAAAGTTAAAGACAAAGAGAGCTGCTGCAAAGCGCTTCAAGAAGACAGGAACAGGCGAGCTTAAGAGGAGCAAGGCATACAAGAGCCACATCCTCACCAAGAAGACAACTAAGAGGAAGAGAAATCTTCGTAAGTCTACTCTCACAGATGAGACCAATGTAAAGACAATGAAGAAGATTTTACCATACTTATAAGGTTCGTTAGGAGGAAAATATCATGGCAAGAATTAAAGGTGGCTTGAATGCCAAGAAAAAGCATAACAGAGTATTGAAGCTTGCAAAGGGCTACAGAGGAGCAAGAAGCAAGCAGTATCGTGTAGCTAAGCAGTCAGTTATGAGAGCTCTTACAAGCTCATATGCAGGCAGAAAGCAGAGAAAGAGAGAGTTCAGACAGCTCTGGATCGCTCGTATCAATGCAGCAGCACGTATGAATGGTCTTTCATACAGCAAGCTTATGCACGGTCTCAAGGTAGCAGGCGTAGACATCAACAGAAAGATGCTCTCAGAGATGGCTATCTCAGATGCAGAAGGATTTGCAAAGCTTGTTGAGGTTGCAAAGAACGCAGCATAATTGATATTATATATGAGAAACAGTCCTTAGGGGCTGTTTTTCTTTTGTCAAGAGAAAAATTGGTAATACCAATAGGCGTTTTCGACAAAATCGAAAGCTATTTTATAGCTAATTTCCGAAAATATGACAAAATTGAAATTTGGGGTGACATTTTCGGTGAAAAACTGTTATACTGTTATCCGTGGGGCGGTTTCACGAGAAGGATTCATATTGTTTTCTGCAGATATCGATCACAGGCCGTATCGGTGTTGCAGCACAAAAATCTTAAAGGAAAGGAAGGATTAAATTGAACGGCACAGACAACATTTTGAACGCAGAAGTTTCGCACAAGAAATTTGGAAACGGGAAGATCGTAGGTGTGGACGAAACCCATGTTACAGTATCATTTGATTCGTTATCGGAGAGCAAAGTATTCGCTTACCCCAAGGCATTCGAAAAATTTTTGGCAGCTATTGACGAAGAGATTCAAGGACAGATTGACAGTGATGTAAAGGAATGCCTGCTACTTGCTACACTTGAAGAGAATAAAAAGATTCAGAAGTATCACCGTTTAGAGGTTGAGAACAAAAAGGAAAGAATAGCTCAGTACAAGAAAAAGAAGAAGGCTCAGGAAGCCAGACTAAAGCGTGAAAAAAAAGAGCGTGAAAGATACGCAAAGGCAGTTGTATAGCGAAAACTTTTCAAAGAGGAATGTTTATCATTCCTCTTTGTTTGCGATTATTTAGTATAGTTGTTACGTTTATTTACTTTATTAAGGTTTAGTGATATAATCTAAGTCCATATGGTTATTGGAGGAATTATGGCTGATTGGATAGCTGTCGTAGATGACGACATTGCCAATTTAAAGGTTGCAGGACGAGTACTTAGTCGAAATCAAATGCAGGTAAGTGCGTTGAAATCGGGATTGGATCTTTTGGAATTTATGAAGACCAAAAGTCCCGATCTTATTTTGCTTGATATAAAGATGCCGGATCCTGATGGCTTTGAGACCTTAAAAAGACTTAGGGAATGGGAAGATATCAACAACAAGCGTGAAACGCCTGTGATTTTTTTGACGGCTGAGGATGATACGGAAGCCGAGGCCAAGGGACTTTTGTGGGGGGCTATGGATTATATCAGAAAGCCCTTTGTTCCTGAGGTATTGGTGCTTCGTGTTCAGCATATTTTGGAGCTTCAAAGACTCAAAAGAAACCTTGAGTCTGAGGTAGAAAAAAAGACTCAGGAGAATGAGCTTCTCGCCATGCAGGTGGTAAAGACCTTGGCTGATACCATAGATGCAAAGGATGCATATACCAATGGCCATTCCAGTCGAGTTGCGGAATACGCCTCTGAGATTGCAAGGCGATTTGGATATTCAAATAACCGTGTAGATAAGATATATATGATGGGACTTTTACATGATGTGGGTAAAATAGGCGTTCCTGATGAGGTGATAAACAAGCCTGCAAAGCTCACAGATGAAGAGTTTGAGATGATAAAGGCACATCCTGCCATAGGTGCCAATATTTTGGAGAATATCACCGCTATGCCTGAGCTTTCCATAGGTGCCAGATGGCATCACGAGCGTTATGATGGCAAGGGCTATCCGGATGGATTAAAGGGTGATGATATTCCTGAGGAAGCAAGGATCATTGCTGTAGCTGATGCCTATGATGCTATGACCAGTAATAGAAGCTATCGTGGATATATGCCTCAGGAAAAGGTTAGAGAACAGCTAGTAAGTGGTAGAGGTACACAGTTTGATCCGAAATTTGCCGAGATCATGTTAGAGATTATGGATGAAGATATCGGTTATCATATGAGAGAGCATTGATATGAGTACATTATTATCTGATTATTATTATGAACTTCCTGAGGAGCTTATCGCCCAGGATCCCCTTGAAAAGAGGGATTCATCAAGACTTATGGTTGTGGATAGAAGGACAGGAGCAGTAAGTCACAAGCATTTTCACGATATCATAGATTATCTGAATCCCGGAGATTGCCTTGTGATCAATGATACCAAGGTTATTCCGGCGCGACTTATAGGTGTAAAGCCTGATACAGGTGCTTCGGTAGAGGTTCTTTTGCTTAAGCGCCATGAGGAAAAGCTTTGGGAGGCAATCGTAAGACCAGGAAAAAAACTTCGCCCTGGGGCAAAAGTATCCTTTGGTGATGGGCTTTTGACAGGTGAGATAGTTGAGATTCTTAATGAGGGCAATCGTCTTGTCCGTTTCGAATACGAGGGAATATGGGAAGAGCTTCTTGACAAGCTTGGTCAGATGCCCCTTCCACCCTATATCACGCATAAATTAAAGGATAAGAATCGTTATCAGACAGTTTATGCAAAGCACGAGGGCTCAGCAGCAGCCCCTACAGCCGGTCTACATTTTACGGAAGAGTTGCTTAAAAGGATTGAAGAAAAGGGTATCAGGATCGCAAGGGTGACACTTCATGTTGGACTTGGAACCTTCAGACCTGTAAAGGTTGACAATATTTTAGAACACCATATGCATTCTGAATATTATATGATCGACGAAGAGGCTGCAGGAATAATAAATAAGACTAAGGCATCAGGGGGGAGAGTGATCTCTGTAGGTACCACAAGTACCAGAACCCTTGAAACAGCAGGTCAGGCTGACGGCACCATAAAAGCATCAAGCGGAGATACGGATATCTTTATCTATCCGGGATACCAATTCAAGATAGTGGATGGATTGATCACGAATTTTCATTTGCCGGAATCTACACTTCTTATGCTTGTTTCGGCCTTTTCTGATAGGGAGAGGATCTTGAAGGTGTATGAAGAAGCGGTGAGGGAGAGATACCGATTCTTTAGCTTTGGAGATGCTATGTTTATTGTTTGATGGTCAGTTTTTTTGTTGATTTACATTTCATAATCAGTTATAATGTCGTAGGTGTACATACTTACATACATTTACTTACGGAGAAAAAAGATGAGCTATTCTATTTACATTGACGTTTCACTGGATATAAAGCCTGAGTATCTTGAACAGTACGATATCAAGCTTATTCCCATGCATATCCAGATCGGTGAAGAGGAGTCTATGTTCGATCATATCATGACGGACGAAGAGCTTAAGACCTTCTACAAGCGTATCGCTGACGGCGAGGTTGCAAAGACCAGCCAGATCACTCCCAATCATTATGAAGAGATATTTACTGAAGATTTAAAGGCCGGAAAGGATATACTATACATTGCACTATCCAGTGGTTTGAGTAATACCTATTCTTCGTCACTTCTTGCATCCCAGAATCTTATGGAGGAATATCCTGACAGAAAGATCGAGACCATTGATTCCTTGTCTGCTACAGGCGGTATGGGACTTATTGTACTTCTTGCTGCAAGAAACAGGGAGACAGGCATGAGTGTAACTGAGAATGCTGATATGATAAGGAAGAATGTATTGAATGTTACTCATTGGTTTATGGTAGAGGATCTGATGTTCTTAAAGAGAGGTGGAAGGATTTCTGCTACTACAGCTATAGTAGGTAGCGCCCTCAATGTTAAGCCTGTGCTTACTATCAAGGATGACGGAAAGCTTGAAAGTATTTCAAAGCAGAGAGGAACCAACAAGACACTTAAGTATCTCGGTGATCTTTATGAGAAGTCAGTGGATAAGACACTTGGCGATGACGTGATCATAGCCCATGCTGATTGTATAGATAAGGCAGAGACTTTGAAGAATAGGGTACTTGAGGTTACACCCAATGCAAAGGTGCAGATCTGTATGCTGAGTCCTATCATAGGTTCCCATGTTGGTCCCGGAATGGTAGCTATCACGCATTTTGGTGGAAGAAATTATACGTAAAATGATATCATATAACCTGTAGCAACCGGCTATTGACGATTGGCTTGCTATGGGTTATATTTTTTTATATAGGTGTTGTTTCGGAGATTAAAGGAGGATAATATGTCGAAAGTAAAGAGCTTTGTAGCATATTTATTGGTTTTTGTCCTGATGATTACCGCAATTCCTGGTGATCAGGCATTGGCAAAGGTGAAACTTAACAAGTCTAAAACTACTATAAAGGTAGGTGACACCCTAAAGCTTACGGTAAAGGGCACAAAAAAGAAGATCACCTGGAAAAGCTCTGACAAGAAGGTATGTATTGTCAGCAATAAGGGTGTTGTAAAGGCGAAAAAAGTCGGTAAGGCTGTTATTACCGCAAAGTATGGTAAGAAGAGTGTCAAGTGCATCATTACTGTAAAAAAGAAGACTGTAGCTACTCCCAAAACCTCCGACCAGGATCAAAATCAAGAGCAAGATACAGAAAAAAAGACAGACACCAAGGATTCGACAACTGAAGAGCAGAAACCTAAAACCACCGAGGATAAAACAGAGACCAAGAAAACCGAAACTAAGGATTCCTCTACTGAAAAGCCTGCTGATAAGCATACTCACAACTATGTTGCTACAGTAACCAAGGAGGCAACCTGTAAAGAGGCAGGCGTAAAGACTTTTACTTGTAGCATATGTGGAGACAGCTACACTGAGAGCATAAAGAAACTCAATACCCACAGTTATGTGGAAACCGTTACAAAGGAGCCTACCTGCAAGGAAGGTGGAGTGAAGACATATACCTGTAGTGTATGTAATGCAACTTATACTGAATCTCTCACTAAGGTAGGACATTCATTTATTGATACAGTTGTTCCTGCAACCAAAGAGGGCAAGGGTTATACCTTACATAAGTGTAAATGGTGCGATGAAAGCACAAAGGATACTTATGTTGATTACAATCCGACAGCTGAGCAGGTCTACAATGATCTTATCGCTATGAAGAAGGATTATCCTGAGGGAATGAGTTGGACCAATTCGAATACTTATGATTGGCATGCTGATCCACAATATTCATATATTACCGGAGGAGGATGTGCAGGCTTTGCCTTTCTTATGAGCGACGCAGCTTTCGGATATCTGCCTGCAAGAAAGCTTACTGATTTTACCAAGGTTAGGGCCGGAGATATTATGAGGATACAAAATAGTAGCGGTGGAGAACATTCGGTCATAGTTCTCAAAGTAAATGAGAACAGCTTCACAGTGGCAGAGGGGAACTATAACAAGTCTATCCATTGGGGAAGAGAGATCAAGAAGTCATATGTTACAACAGAGGGTAAGGGATTTTATTATTACACAAGATATCCTGAATAAGGTGCACAAGTAATAATTAAGGAGAGGTCAGTATATGATTCGAGCAAAAAAACTATTTATCTTTATTATGGCGGGGGTAATATCATTTTCCGGTATATCTGTGCCGGCTACATTGAGGGCTGATGCGACGGATGTGCCGGTTTATGAAACAAATGTGGAAGAAGCATCTTCCGGTAATATTATGATCGGTGTTCCCGGAACACTTTATTCTACAACTGAGAATGAAATGCTCACACTAATGAATTCCGTGAGGAAGGAAGCCTATGATGAGAAACTGGAATATCCCATCGGATCAGGAAAGCATTTGGGCGTAGATTATGAATACACACCGTTAAAATGGTCTTCTGCTCTCGAAAAGGCTGCAAGGATGAGAGCTGTTGATGTCTGCTTTACTGCGGGGCATTCAAGACCCAGCGGAAGTTCAATCTGGTTTAATGTAGATGGTGTTTATTCAAATGGAGAAGTGATCGCTTGGAATTCAAGTGTGTTGAATGGAATAAAAAATCCAAGCAATTCATCAGACAGTGGTAGCTGGTATTCTGAGAAAGCATATTATCTTCAACAGATCAAGGGAGAAAATATGAGTGCTGTGATCGGACATTATGAGGCAATGATCAAGCCTGAAAACAAATATGTCGGATTGTCTGCATTTAAGCCGGACTATGGAATAGGCTATCTTAATTCTTGGCTAACCGTTGTTGGAAGGTTTTCTCAAAGTTCGACAAGTCTTGATCAGACTTTTAATGGTTGGGACGGAGAGTGTGTTCACAAGGTAGAGGTAAAGGCCAATACAGCATCATTATCTATTGTTGGAGATAATGCTATATATGCCGGGGAGTCACGTAATTACGATATAGATGTAAATGTCAAAACCTCTTCGGGATATGGGGCAGAGCATTGTAAGCTTTATACTGCCGGCTCTTGGTCATCCTCTGATTCATCTGTATTTACTGTTAATTCGAGTTCGGGTCGGATTACTGCAAAAGGAGTAGGAAGTGCGGAGCTTACTTATACATTGACATCCGGAAACACAACACTTACTGCGAATAAAACAATTATTGTTTTGCCGACCGGTGTAGATGTGGTAGAGCTTGTCAACCCTGAAACAATCACAGTAAACACAGGCACGAAGCCTGATATGCCTAAAACAGTAAAGGCATTGCTTTCAAATGGCAATTATATTGATGTGGATGTTATATGGGATGATATTCCCAATGACTATCAGAATTCCAAGTCGTATAGTTATTGGCAAGAGACAACTTTCAATGTTAAGGGTGTCTTTCAGACTTATGAGGTATATCAACCAATTCATGTAATACCGCAGATAGATCGTTTTATATTGGAATACGATACTGTTACGGTGAATTCAGGAACTAAGCCGACATATCCTAAAGCAACAAAGATATATCTGACTAATGGAGTATATTATTCAAATCAAACTCTTACTTGGGCAGATAATGATTTGTATAATAACAGAGAGGGAGGAACCCATGAGATAGAGGGTACGTTTAGTTTCAATAATACAAAAAAGGCAAAGGTTACTCTCATCGTCAATCCTATGACCAAAAAATCAACAACTGTAAACACTGCTGATATCACCATCGTATCAGGGACTGCGCCGGTTCTCCCGAAAGCTATAGTTACCTGGGCTGATAATGTTGAAACCGAGGAAGATATCACCTGGGTTAAAGATGATGATTTTATAAACGGATATAAGAAGCCTGCCGGATACACTTATACAGTAACCGGTTCCTATGGCGGTAAGACTTACACTATCAATGTTAAGGTAGTGAATTGCTTACACCAGCATTTGACAACACATCAGGCAAAAACTCCGACATGTGTGGCAGATGGCAATATTCTATACTATAGCTGTGACGATTGTGATATGCTTTTTTCAGATGATACTGCAACAACAGCTGTTAGTCTTGCGGCTGTCACCAGAGGAAAAACAGGACATCAATTTGGTACTCCCACATATACATGGAAGAATACACCCACGGTTTCATGTCATGGAGTTTCTGCATGTACCAATACAGGATGTACAGAGAAGATAACTGAGGATGCGAACATTACAAGCGTAGTTGCAAAGACCGCAACCTGCACAGAGGTCGGAAGTACAAAATATACAGCAGCCTTTACTGATTCACATTTTTCCACTCAGAACAAAACCTATGACGATATTGATGCAACCGGTCATAGTTATTCTGAGCCTAAGTATACTTGGAGCGAGAATGGAAAAAGCTGTGTGGCTGAGTGTGTATGCGGGAATGATACTACACATATTCAGAAGGAAATCGGTACTATCACTTCAAAAGTAAAGAGTGATTCAACCTGCATCAAGATGGGAACAACTGAATATACGGCAGCATTTACAAATAAACCTTTTGTAAGTCAGACAAAGGATGTGGAAGATATTCCGAAGAAACCTCACTCGGGTGGAACAGCAACCTGTACGAAACGAGCAGTCTGTAGCTATTGCCATACTGAGTATGGTGCGGTTGATCCTGACAATCATGTAAATACAATATGTGTAAATAAAAAGAAAAAAACCTGCACCGAAGCAGGATATTCAGGAGATATACGGTGTGCTGATTGTGATAAGCTACTTTCAACCGGTGAAACAGATCTGCCTGAGGGACATAATTTTTCTGCATGGAAAACTGTAAGGAAACCCTCCGAAACCCAAGCCGGTTTAAAGCAAAGAATTTGCACAGAATGTGGCGAGACAGAGGAAGAAATTATTGCGATGTCTCCACAGACAACGAAGGAAGATGAAAGTGATACGGAAACTCCAATCGACAAAACAGATGATGACATAGATGTTGAAGATGATCCTTTTGACGAAGAATCAGAAGACACAGACGAAGAGCTCGAAGATGAGGAAACCGGTGCGACCTATGTAGTTCTCAAAACCAAGGATGGAAGTCCGGAAGTATCATTTGATGGATGCTCTAAGGAACAGAGCAAGGTTGAGATTCTTTCAAAGGTCGAGATAAATGGCGTAACCTACAAGATAACATCTGTATCATCAGAGGCATTTAAGGGTGATACAAAGCTTATATCTGTGAAGGTAGGAGACAATATCGAGACTATAGCAGAAAGCGCATTTGAGGATTGTAAGAATCTGACAACCGTTACTCTTGGTAAGAATGTAACGACTATTGGTGATGATGCATTCAATGGCTGTAAAAAACTTAAGAAAGTGAAGCTTCCTGCCAAGGTTACATCTATCGGAGAAGATGCCTTTAGGGACTGCAAGAAACTTACAACAATAACTATTGGCGCTAAGGTCAAAGACATACGCGATAATGCATTTAGAGGATGTACAGCTCTGAAAAAGATCATCATTCCTGCAAAAGTAAAGAGACTTGGTGCCTTCATATTTGCCAATAATAAAGCCTTAAGAACGATTGTGATCAAAACCAAAAAACTGACAGCAAAAACTGTTGATCCAAATGCTTTTAAGGGAGTATCAAACAAAGTGACGATCAAGGTTCCAAAGGAAAAGCTAAAGTTCTATACAACGCTCTTTAGAAAAAAGGGCTTGTCAGCCAAGGTAAAGATCAAAAAGAATTGAGAAGATATATATTTTCTCTTGTAATTTTACTTAATAATGATTATACTAAGTGTGTTTCGATTTTCTCGAAGCACACTTTTTTTATTTTAAGGAGAATCATTATGCAGGAATTCAGTCCGGTAAAGGAAGGCAAGGTCAGAGAGATATATGATGTAGGCGAGAATCTTATCATGGTTGCTACTGACAGAATATCAGCCTTCGATGTTATCTTGAAGAACAAAATAGTTAAGAAGGGTGAGGTTCTTACCCGTATGTCTAAGTTCTGGTTTGATCTGACAAAGGACATACTTCCCAATCACATGGTAAGCATGGATGTAAAGGATATGCCTGAGTATTTCCAGAATGAGAACTTTGATGGCAACAGTATGCTTTGTAAGAAGCTTACCATGCTTCCTATCGAGTGTATCGTCAGAGGTTATATCACTGGAAGCGGTTGGGCAAGCTACAAGGAGAATGGTACTGTATGTGGCATCAAGCTTCCGGAAGGTTTAAAGGAATGTGACAAGCTCCCTGAGCCGATATACACCCCCAGTACAAAGGCTGAGATTGGAGATCATGATGAGAATATCAGCTATGAGAAGAGTATAGAGGTTCTTGAGAAGCAGTTCCCCGGACATGGTGAGGAATATGCCAAGAAACTTTCTGATTATACTATAGCACTTTACAAGAAATGTGCAGATTATGCACTTACAAAGGGTATCATCATTGCAGATACCAAGTTTGAGTTTGGACTTGACGAGAATGGTGAGATAGTACTTGGAGATGAGATGCTTACTCCGGACAGCAGCCGTTTCTGGCCTGTAGAAGGCTATGAGCCTGGAAAGAGCCAACCTTCATTTGATAAGCAGTTCGTAAGAGACTGGCTGAAGGCCAATCCCGAAAGCGATTACAATCTTCCTCAGGAGGTCATTGATAAGACAATCGATAAATACAAGGAAGCATATTTCTTACTTACAGGTGAGAAGATACAGTAAAATAAAAGGTCAGGGTGCATCGCACCCTGACCTTGCTTTTTTAATCCTGATCTACGGCCATTCTTATGTCTTTTCTTTCCTTCTCTTTCATAAGATTCACCTACTTTTAAATAGCCTCAAATGCCTGACTGATATCATTTATAAGATCTTCCTTACCCTCAAGACCGCAAGAGATACGGATAAGTCCTGCAGGTATTCCTGCTGCCTCAAGCTGCTCGTCGGTAAGCTGTCTGTGAGTAGATGTAGCGGGATTTAGGCAACAGCTCCTTGCATCTGCAACATGAGTCTCGATAGCGCAGATCTGAAGTGCACCCATGAATTTTTCTGCAGCAGGTCTTCCACCCTTGATACAGAATGATACAACTCCGCAACCACCGTTCGGAAGATATTTCTTTGCAAGGTCGTGATATTTGTCACCGGGAAGACCGGGATAAGTAACGTATTCAACCTTTTCATGATTCTTTAAGAACTCTGCAACAGCCTGTCCGTTTTCTACATGCTTAGGCATACGCACATGAAGCGATTCAAGTCCGAGATTTAAAAGAAATGCATTTTGGGGTGACTGTATGCAGCCAAAGTCTCTCATAAGCTGAGCGGTAGCCTTGGTGATAAATGCACCCTCCTTGCCAAACTTCTCTGCATATACGATACCGTGATATGAATCATCAGGAGTGGTAAGTCCGGGGAACTTGTCAGCATGAGCCATCCAATCGAAACGACCCGCATCTACGATAGCACCGCCCACAGCAGCACCGTGTCCATCCATATATTTGGTGGTGGAGTGAGTTACGATATCTGCACCCCATTCGATGGGACGGCAATTTACGGGAGTGGGGAAGGTGTTGTCAATGATCAGGGGAACGCCGTGAGCATGAGCAGCCTTCGCAAACTTATCTATATCTAAAACTGAAAGGGCAGGGTTGGCGATGGTCTCACCAAATACCAGCTTTGTATTCTCTTTAAATGCAGCATTCAGTTCATCCTCTGTGCAGTCAGGTGAAACAAAGGTGGTTTCGATGCCCATCTTTGCCATAGTGACAGCGATAAGGTTGAAGGTTCCGCCGTAAATGCTTGAAGAAACTACCATGTGTCCTCCTGCCTCGCAGATATTGAACATTGCGAAGAAGTTGGCAGCCTGTCCAGAAGAGGTGAGCATAGCCATAGAGCCACCCTCAAGATTTCTGATCTTGGCTGCAACGATGTCATTGGTAGGATTTTGAAGTCTGGTGTAGAAATATCCTGATGCCTCCAGATCAAAGAGCTTGCCCATCTCAGCACTTGAGTCATACTTAAATGTTGTAGATTGGAATATAGGAACCTGTCTGGGTTCTCCGTTGGTAGGGCGATAGCCTGCCTGTACGCATCTTGTGTCCATAGTAATACTTGCCATTTCTTTTCTCCTTTGATAGAAAAATTGTAACCGTTTCTAAAGCTTTAATAGGTTACTAAAGATTTGCGATTGTTGGAATGCACCAACCCGCAGTCATAGGGGTATTTTATCACAAATAGCTCCGATTTTCTATAAAATTGTTCTGTTATTGTACTGTATTTTTGTTGCTGTCAGCTTGAGGTACTGTCAGATCCACATAATCGTACATACTCCGATATTTATTTGGCGTGGTTCCGGTTAGTTTTTTAAATGCTGCAGTAAAGGCGCTTTGCGAGGAAAAACCGAGAGAGAAGTAAATGTCTGAGATGGAATGATCGGATTTTTCAAGCATATTTTTGGCTGTTGCGATCTTTACCGAAAGGATATATGCCTTTACTGTGGTTCCGACCTCCTTAGAAAACAGCTTTGAAAAATAGCTTGGGTTTAAGCCCTCATTTTTTGCGAGAAGCTCCATGGTCAACGGCTCATGAAGATGATCGTAGATATGATCGATGGCATGCCGCACATGAATGGAATATTGGTTTCTCTGGTGAAGTTCATGCATACGTGTGGCATAGTCAATCTGAGCCTGTCCCAGCAGATCTATCACAGCGTTGATGGAATCAAGCTCGTCGGCCTCTTGTATATAGATATCGCTCATGGTATAGGCTTCATCATGGGGAAGTCCCGCATTTACGCACATTCTGGTGATGACTCCCATAGAAACAACAAAGTGATATTTCGTATTTCTTAAAGGATCCTTCGAGAGAGTACCCTTTCCCTTGAAGAAATCCTTTTTTATTATCTCATAATTTGCGGCGACTTTTTCTATATTCCCATTCCTGATATCGTCATACCTGGAGAATTCGCTCTTGATATCAGTTCGTACAAACTGGTCCTCACGCTGGGTATAGAGACGATATATCAGTTCTCGTTTTCTTGACATATATTTTTCCCTCCTTTTCATGTTAAATGTACCATAAAATTACAAAAAAACCAATAGAATTGATAAAGGAAATGCAAAAAAAGAATTATAATCCCGAAAAAGGTTGAAACAGGTATATGGATTAGAAAGTAGGGATAGCTATGGTTGATTTTACAAAGGAAAGCGTATCAAAGTCAATACTCAGGTTTTACTGGCCTTTGCTTATGACAAATATGCTTCAGCAGCTTTACAATTTTGCGGATACATTTATAGTTGGAAGAGGACTTGGAGATCAGGCTTTGGCTGCAGTCGGAAATATGGGCTCACTTTTCTTTTTGATAGTGGGATTTTCTATGGGAATTTCCAATGGATTTGGTATAATAATAGCACAGAGCTTCGGTGCAAAGGATTATGAGCTTTTGAAGAGAAATGTAGCAGGGTCCATAGAGTTAGCACTTGGCATCGCAGTATTGCTTACAGGCACAAGCCTTGTGTTGCTTCCGGATGCCCTCAGATTTTTGCAGACAGATGAGCTTATCATGGCGGACAGCCTGACCTATGGTTATATCATTTTCGGTGGACTGATATGCTCCATCACCTACAATGTGAGTGCATGCATACTTCGTTCCATCGGTGACAGCAGGACACCCCTAAAGGCTATCATCATTTCATCAGTACTGAATCTTTTCCTTGATTCACTACTTATTCTCGTGCTTCATATGGGAGTTGCAGGTGCAGCCATCGCCACTTTGTTTTCTCAGGTGGTATCGGCAATGGTGTGCATCAGGAAGATAAGAAGTATTGAATATCTGAGACTTAAGAGAGAGCATTTTGTAAACGAGAGAAGCATTTACATCACGTTGTTTAGAAATGGTATTCCTATGGCATTTATGAATTCTATCACGGCAGTGGGATGTATGGTTGTTCAGTATTTTGTAAATGGCTTTGGAGTGGATTATACTTCGGCATATTCGGTGTGCAGCAAGTACATCAATCTGTTCATGAATCCGGCCTGCACCGCGGGAAATGCGATGAGCGCCTATACGGGACAGAACTATGGTGCCAAAAGATACGACAGGATACGAGAGGGACTTTTGGTATGCCTCACCATAGCGCTCGTTTCTTATGGGCTCCTTGGAAGTATCATGTACCTGATGCCTCGCGCACTTGCCGGAATCCTGCTTGAGGGAGAAATGCCTATAGCTCTTGCGGCAGAATATCTGCCTATATGCGGTATCATGCTTATATTGGTTGACTGTCTGTTTGTCTACAGAAGCGGAGTGCAGGGTATGGGACAGCCCTTGTTTCCCATGATCTCCGGTGGGCTTGAGATGGTCATGAGAGTGACGATCATAGCATTATTCATGAATAAGATAGGCTTTAGGGCGGCAGCCTATGCCGAGGCAGGAGCATGGTTTGCAGCTCTTTTGATAAATGCTGTTGCATTCTATCGGGTATTGGGACCGAAGCTTTCTATGAGCATAAAAAAGAGACATAAGCTACAGCCTGTACACAGATAAAAGTATTGTTTAGGAGGAGAAGGAAGATGGAGAATTTTACTTTTTATTCACCCACGTATTTTGCATTTGGAAAGGGAACGGAGAACGAGGCAGGAAAGTATGTAAAGAAGTTTGGAGGAACGAAGGTGCTTATTCACTATGGCGGTGGGAGTGCTGTTCGTTCAGGACTTATCGACAGAGTGAAGACATCACTTGAACAGGAAGGCTTGCCTTATGTTGAGCTTGGAGGGGTTATGCCCAATCCGAGAAGTGGTCTTGTCTACAAGGGAATTGAGCTTTGTAAGGCAGAGGGTGTTGATTTCTTGCTTGCAGTCGGCGGAGGAAGCGTCATCGATTCGGCGAAGGCTATTGCTGCCGGAAGTCTGTATGATGGAGATTTCTGGGATTTTTACAGCGGAAAGCATATTGAGAAGGCACTTCCTATCGGAGTAGTACTTACCATAGCTGCAGCGGGAAGCGAAGGATCCGGAGATTCGGTTATTACTAAAGAAGAGGGTATGTTAAAGAGAGGTACAGGCTCTGAAGCATTGAGAGCAAAGTTCTCTATTATGAATCCTGAGCTTACTGAGAGTCTCCCGGCATATCAGACTGCCTGCGGTGCTACTGATATCATGGCTCATGTATTTGAGAGATATTTTACCAATACTACAGAGGTAGAGATCACAGACAGACTTTGTGAGGCTGTACTTATGACCATGGTAAAGGAAACACCGAGAGTAATCGCTGATCCCCATAATTATGAAGCAAGGGCAAATATCATGTGGGCAGGAATGGTAGCTCACAACGGAATAGTAGGAGTGGGCAGAAGCCAGGATTGGAACAGTCACGCTATAGAACATGAGCTTTCTGCACTTTATGACTGTGCTCACGGTGCAGGCCTTGCGGTGATCATGCCTTCATGGATGGAATTCGTATATAAGCACAATGTAATGCGTTTTTGTCAAATGGCCACAAGAGTATTCGGATGCAAGATGAATTTTGAGGATCCTGAGGTTACAGCTAAAGAGGGTATCAGGTGCTTTAGGAGATTCCTTCATGACATTGGAATGCCGATTAATTTTGAAGAACTTGGTGCGAAGGAAGAGGATATTCCTGTCCTGGTTGATAAGCTTGGACTCGGCGACGGGAAGACCGGGGGATTCGTCGAGCTTACAAGTGAGGATGTAGCTTCGATATATAGGATTGCAGCAAATGCGAGTCTTTAGAAGGTCGATTTTCTCTTGTTTTTAAAAGATTGAAAATTTTTGAAAAAAAGTGTTGACATCGTTCCTCTAAAGTGGTATCCTATCGAAGTCGGTTTTGAGAGACAAACCGTGCGGAAGTGCTGGAATTGGCAGACAGGCTAGACTAAGGATCTAGTGGCGGTTACGTCGTGTGGGTTCAAGTCCCATCTTCCGCATGGATAAAAGAAGAGAGCTGAGGCAAACGCCTCAGCTCTCTTCTTTTATCAGGCCGAGGAGTCCCTTGAACCCATGGTCCAAGGTCTCCTCGCCCTGATGGGGCTCAATGGTCGGTTCGACGGGAAAAAGGTCCACCGGACCTTTTTCTAAATCCGTCTCACCCCATCTTCCGCATCAATACACGAAAAGAGAAGATGAGCTCAATGGTCGGACCGACGGAAATTTCCACAAAATATATGGTATGCACTCTGCTCATTGTAGTATAATATGTATATATATTTATCGGCATCTAATGCCGTCATTCACGTTCAGGAGGAGACAATATGAGAATTCTTGTATGCAAAAAGTGCGGAAATATGGTAGCTGAACTCAAGAAAGGCACATGTCCGGTCAAGTGCTGCGGTGAACCGCTCGAAGAACTCACAGCTAACATAACGGATGCAGCCCAGGAAAAGCATGTTCCGGTCATCGAACAGGACGGCAACAAGGTCGTTGTGAAAGTCGGAGCAGTGGCTCATCCGATGCTTGCGGCTCATTA
>JAFYAS010000055.1 GCA_017540605.1 Lachnospiraceae bacterium
ATCTTTAGAACTTCCTTGGATGGATTGTAATCAAGGGCTCCCGTAGGCTCGTCACAGAGCAGGATATCGGGATTCTTGATGATCGCACGTCCTATGGAGCATCGCTGCTGCTGACCTCCCGACAACTGATTGGGAAGCTTGTGTCTGTGCTCATAAAGTCCCAAGGTCTTTAACAGATCGTCGATATCCAAGGGATTGTCAGAAAGATATGCCCCTACCTCCACATTCTCCTTTACATTGAGATTGGGGATCAAATTGTACATCTGGAATATGTAGCCAAGATGCTTTCTTCTGTATCGGGTCAGCTGCTTTTCATTCATGTCTGCCATCTTCTCTCCGTCTATTGCCACATAGCCGGAGTCGGGACTATCTATTCCACCTATGATATTTAACAGCGTGGATTTACCTGATCCTGATGGGCCAAGTAGCACGCAGATCTCGCCTTTGTCGATATTGCAGGTGATGCCCTTTAATACCTCCACACGGCTTGAGCCGGTTCCAAAGCCCTTCTTTAAGTCGTTTATCTCAAGAAACATTGCTGTTACCTCCTGATGTTTGAGATTTATCACAATGGTTAGTGTTGTCTAACTCCAAGGGATATGATAGCACAAGCGCTTTGAGATTGCAACTTGTTTTTTTGATAGCTACTATTACGCCAAAAGCAAGTTAGGTATATTGCAAAAGAGAGCCGATATATAATCCACACCACACACGCTCTCGCTTCCATTTTTACGTAGCGGTACATAAGCGCCTAAAATACAGGCGCTAAGTACCGACGTAAAAATATAGTGTGGTTTAGGATATATATATCGACTCTCTTTATTTAGGTTGCGTGCTTTTGGCTGGTTGTGAAACGACCTTATAAACTCAGTCTGTGTGCTTTTGGCGGATTGTGATATCAGCTTCCAAGTCTCTTCTTGAAGTCCTCATACCCAAAATGTGTGAGTCTTTCGATACTGTCATCTGCATGAAGTACGTAGATATCAGGTAGTGGCATTCCGTTGAAGGTGTTGGTCTTTACCATGGAGTACATGGCCATATCGCCAAAGGTCAGCTTTTCGCCGATTGATAGCTCATGATCGAAGGCATAATCACCGATCACATCTCCTGCAAGACAAGTGGGGCCTCCGAAACGATACTTGTAGGCTCCATCTTCTACCGCTTCTACAAGTGGAGGAGTAAAGGGTACCTCGAGGATATCGGGGCTATGGCAGGCAGCTGACATATCCACTATCACGTTCTTTGTGCCGTTGTTCTCTGTGATATCTAAAACTGTTGTCACAAGATAGCCTGCATCTATAGCAAATGCTTCTCCGGGTTCTAGATAGATCTCCGCATCGTATGCGGTTTTCAGGTCGTTTATGATATCAGCAAGTAAGTCCCTATTGTAATCAGGCTTTGACACATGGTGACCGCCGCCGAGATTGATCCACTTCATCTTGGGAAGGATATCTCCAAAGCCCTTCTTTACGGCATCTACGGTAAGCTTTAAAGGCTCTGCCCCCTGTTCACACAGAGTGTGAAAATGTATTCCGTCTAATAGTTCGATATCTTCGGCAGTCATCAGCTTATCAAACTGGTCTCTCGTGGTTCCAAGTCTGCTTCCCGGTGCGCAAGGATCATAGATTCCGTGCCCCTCCTGAGTTGAACACTCAGGGTTTATGCGTAATCCGATTGAAAGTCCTGCTCGCTTTGCTTTTTTTCCGAAGGCTTTTAACTGTGTCGGAGAATTGAAGACGATATGATCCGCATAGCGGCATATCTCGTCTATGTCCTCTTCCTTGTATGCCGCACAGAACACATGGCATTCCTTTTTCGGCATCTCCTCGTGTCCAAGTCTCGCCTCAAATAGTCCACTGGCCTCTGTTCCATACGCATATTCACTGATCACGGGATAGAGATCGTAGCCCGAAAATGCTTTTTGAGCCAAAAGAAATCTCGCTCCCGTCTGATCTGATATTTCCTTTATGATCCTGCCGTTCTCAATGAGTCTTTTCTCATCGATCACAAAGGCAGGTGTTTTTAATTCAAATATGTTTTTAGTTGCTTTAATGTCCATTTGCCACTCTTTACTCTGATCAGATATCTCACATAATAGAATCTTCCGCCTTGATTGACTTTTACTGTTACATGTGAGAATCCTCGTTTTTGTCCTTTAACTGTGATAGTTGCAGTCTTTTTCTTTTTACTCAGGCTTAGCTTTGCTATCTTAACATTCTTATTGTCGCTCACGCATTCAAGCTTTGCATCCTTTGCCAGATTGGAAAACTTAAGCTTGATATTCTTCCCTGCATTTACAGCCTCATATACATTGAGCTCAGGAAGCTTTCCGGTCTTTTTCATAAGACCCTTCTTCTTGATGCTTATAAGCTTATCCATAGCATTTGTAGCTTTTACCACCTTCAAGTTGAGTTTTACCTTGTAGCTGAAGGTACCTTTCTTGATGATCGCTGTGATAACAGTCGTGCCCACCTTCTTTCCGACTACTACACCCTTCTTGCTAACTGTTGCTATTTTCTTCTTTGATGATCTGTATGTAACCGAATCCTTTTTCGTTACTCCTACAAAAGTAAATCTGTTCTTATCCTTTACAGCAATAGTCTTTGACAGTTCAATAACAAATGCATCATCCTCTACCTTTGTTTCTACTGTCTGTTCCTTAGTTTCAGCCGGAGCTTCAGAGCTTTCTTTGGTTTCTTCATCAGCCTTTTTCTCTGAGTCTTCTTTCTTTTCTGTCTGCTTTTTCGGAACAAGCTTTACAGTGATAGTCTTTTTTGCACTTCCGGCATAGATGGTCAAAGAATACTCTCTCTCCTTATCACCCTCGATATAACTGTTTAAGGTAATGAGATCAAACATTTGAACATTCATCTCAACGGTCTTACCTTCGTCATCCTTTGCCGAAGCATTTGCCCGCTTGATGATCTCATCAACAGTAAGCGTATTACTGCCAAGCTCTACCTCAAAATCCTCTGCAGTTATAGTTACCACTGTCTGCTTTTGTGGCTTGTCATCAATCTGGTCATCAGGATTGTCTTGTCCTTTTCCATCCGGATCAACAATATCCGTTCCGTCAGGATTATCATTTTCCTTGCCCTGATCATCCTGACCATCCTGACCTTCACCGCCGGCATCTTCTTTTTTAGGTGTCACCTTGACCTTTACAGTCTTTGTTATCTTTCCTGTGGTCACCTTTACCGCTACAGTGCGGTCTTCTTTATTCGATACATCCTTTATCTCATTATTTAGATTTATGAGATCATCAGCATTTATCTCATAGGCAACCTTATTGTCCTCTGTATCGGTACAGCTGATCTTTGCCTTTTCCTCAAAATCAGATGAATATAGGATAACACTTCCGGCCTCAATCTCAAAATCAGATACCTCAAGGGAAATGATCACAGTTTTTTCAGGTTCAACCTCCGGAGCCTTCTCCCTTGATATCATGAATTCGTAGATCATAGAGGTTTCATCCGCTGCTACAACCTTTATAGATACCGATCCACACTCACCCTCCGGAATATCTGATAATACAATACTTGATGGTGAATCAGCGGCGATTGCGATACCTGTCTTCAATGAAGTTGTATTGATGCCATTGGTACCATAGGTCTGATCAAATGAAGATGTGGTCTTTGCAAGTTTCGTCTCGATCTTTAGCTTATCCTCTCCCGAAGGAAGTAAAAGCTTATAGGTGGTCTTTCCATCTTTAACCTCTGTACCTTTAACTCTCGGAAAATAGGTTTCATCAGGATCTGTAACAGCGATCTGCGCATCAGTATTGTCATCGGCAAGCACCATTACATCTATAGATCCCTTGGTATTTCCTGCGTAAAGCTTTATGCTTACTTTACCGGCTATATCATTCTGAAGTCTTTCATTTAATATCAAAAGGTCATTGTTGTCCACAGTAACCTTAAGCTCTGTGCCGTTTTTATCCTTGGCCTTCACCTCGCCTGTGGTAATAATATCATTTTCTTTCACAAAACCCGTTGTAGATTTTCTAAATGACGGAGTATTTGCTGACTTTTCAAATTCAGCATCACTACAATCATCTCTTGTGATGGCGAACTCGTAGATCATGTAAGTATTCTCATCGACTACTACCTTCAAAGAAATCTTGCCATTATCCCCAACTGCTACATGGGAAACAGTAATAGATGTATCCGTTGTTTTTTCGGCAGTAGCGGTCTGTTTTAAGTCAGTCTCCAATCCATTTTCACCATATTCATCGCTTACTGAAGCATTTTGATCAAGTGTCAGGTCAATCTTTACCGCTGTCTCATAGTAAGGAAGGGTAATACTATATTGTCTTGTATTTGCCTGCTTTGTTCTAACAGGATCAGAGCATTCAGGCTCATATGAGCCTACAGGGTCAGAAACTTGCACACCAATAGCTGTATTGCCGACAGGTTGAATATCAACAGTTATTTTAGCTTGAGCATTTCCAGCATATAAGTAAACATCGCATGATCCTGTCGTGCCCTTGATCATTTTTTCATTAAGATTCAAAAGATCATCAGAATCAACAGCTACAGACACTGTTTTTCCACCGGTTGTAGATGCTGTTGCACCGGTTCCCTCAAGGATATCCTTGGCCTTGATATAATCGCCGCCAACCTTTACCTGAATTGATTCATTCTGCACGGTAATGGTAACATCCTCCTCCACTACAGGAGCCTTCTCTCTTTCTATGGTGTACTCATAGACAAGCTTATCACCATTTTCCGCTTTGACCTGTACGGAAACAGTGAAAGCCTTACCCTCGGGAATATTTGATAAGGTGATCTTCTTGGGGGAAGTATAAACAACTGTTGCATCATCTCCCGCCAATACACCATCCGTTCCATAGGTAAGATCAAAGGAAGATGTTGAATCTGTAAGGGTTGTATTGATCACCAGCTTATCCTCTTCACAGGGAAGGTTTATGATAAACTTTTTCCTATTCTCTTCACCTGCTGATATAAGACTAAGCAAAGGTGAGTTCTTTCCGTCAGGATCTGACACGCTGACACTGGCATCTGTACTGTCATCAGGACGAATAGTAACCTTCATAAGCTTTGTGGTTTTACCTGCAACAAGCTTTACTGTAACTATTCCTGAAGGACCCTTCACAATACGCTCATTGAGCACCAAGAGACTGTCCGAATCCACCGTAACAGCAAGCTCATTTTCGTCCTTATCGAAAGCCTTAATACTCGCTTTTTTTATGATGTCTGACGCATTTAAGAAGTTGCTTCCAAAAGGCACATCGAAGTTATCGGCAGATATATTAGCATTGTCACAAAGATCACGAGTGATGTTGAAGGTATATGTCATAGTTGTGCCGCTTTGTGCCTTTACTCTTACCGAAACATCGCCGTTTTCACCGACCTTTAGATTTGATAAAGTAATAGCACCGGGAGTTGATGTGTCAGCTAAAGTGGTTTCGCTCACCAACTCATTTAATATACCATTTGTTCCATAGGTATTATCAAAATCGGCTGTGTTTTTCACAATGCTATTTGTGATCTTTATCTCCTTCACATCATAGGGTACGGTTATTCTATATATTTTTTCGCTAGTTTTCTCCTCCACAAGCTTTGTTATCTTATTTGAGAGCTCGCCGGTCTTATCAGCTACATCCACCTTCATGTCAGTGTTATCGTCAGCTGTTATGGTAACTGTTATAGTCTTAGTTTTATTACCGGCATAAAGCTTTACCGAACTTTCACCGGGAATTGCATCGAATATCTTGGAATTCAGAGTCTCAAGGTCAGTTGAATCAACCGTTACAGGAACTGACTTTGTGTTGTCTTCAGTGAGATATGCCTTTGCTTTTGATTCCTTAATTAGCTCTGCCGCACTTAAGAAAGAGCTTGAAGCTTTTATAGAAAAATCCTCAGCCTCAATGGTGACATCCTTTTCCTCTACCACCTCGGTTTCTTCTCTTTCTATATTGAATTCGTAGATCATAGAGTTGGTCTCTCCGGCATTCACCTTAACAGAAACCTTACCATTGTCTCCCTCTGCGATGTCACTTAATGTGATCACACCGGCATTGACTGCAGTAAGCTTAATCGAATTCGAAGTAAGCTCTGATTTAACTCCTTTATTTGTTGAATCTCCATAGGTCTGATCAAATGACAGATTGTTGCTCTCCAAAGAGGTAACAATATATAAGCCTGTTTCTTCATTGGGAACAACTATGTTATATACATTTTTATCTGTTATTGTTTTATCAGGACCTGTGATCAAAGGGATATTCTTATTGGCAGGATCCAGTACTGTCACGCTTACCTTGTAATCATCATCCTCAGCAACCGACTCAACTGTGACCTTCAATGTCTTCGAAGCTCCCTCGGCTGTAAGACGTACGGATACACTACCGGCAGGGCCATTTGCAATTCTTTCATTAAGAGCTAAAAGATCATCTGTATTTACAGAAACCGCCACATTAGCACCAAGATCATTCACTGCGCTGATCTTACCCAATGTTTTAAGACTTTCAGAATTGATAAATCCGCTACCCATATCTATGTTAAAATCTTCACAGGATATGGTAACTATCCTCTCTGTTCCGGGAAGGTCTTCTTTGTTGTAATCATGAGCATCTGCACTAACATATCTGATAGCATTGCAGGGTGCAACAGTAGGCTTAATATTACCATAAGAACTGTATTCGACGATATAGCCTGTTATAGCACAGGTATGGCCCTCGTTCTGTTCCCAATAATTACCGGTATAATTAGGATAATAATCATCCCAAAAAGGATCGTCACCTGTGGTATTTGAAAAATGTCCTAAAGCCAAAGCACAGGCCTGAGCTCCTTCGAAACCATCATATTTATCATAAGATACTATCATATTATCCGGCTTATCTGTTTCCCACGATTCGAATTTAATATCCGTCATAGCGGTACCGGGGGCACTTTCCGAGTTGCCCTTTATATTCGTTGTATAGAAGCTTTTCCCGGCCTCAGGACCACATATCCAATACCAGTTTCTGGGCGTTTCATAATTTAAACCATCTCCAAGATTTAAATTGTTTGCTGAAATAGCCTCCGCATCCAAAACAGATCTATTACTGTCAGTTATATGTGTTCTGATTCCGCCTATCCAGGCATTAATATTTGAACTAGAATTTAATGAACATACATCATTAACAGATCTGTAAACAAATCTATTCTCAACATCGGATGTCACGGTAGCAAGATATCCCTTCATACCATTCAAGGTGGAATTCTTGGCTTCAGCATAGGCATCAAACCAATCTATTGCGGAGGCAGAAACATTCACATACTTGTAATAGTGAGGCGTTCCATCGATCAACATAACACTGGTATGATCATCCAATTCCACTGAATCTGCAAATACCGAAACTCTCTGGAATTCAGTAATCTCATTTGTATTCCTATGGAATGTCAGACCTTGAAGAAATGCTTCAATCTCGCTAGGAGACAGACTACCTTTTATGCTAACTGACTCATATTCACCTGTCGCAAGAGTATTCGAATATGCGCCATTCGCTGTAATACCCGATATAAAAGTAGCATTAGGAAAAGACACATTTCCAACCGAAAATGTGCCGCCCTTATCTACAGATACACACAAGGTACTCAATGACCCGCTATTTACATCTATATCAGCATCCGGAAAGGAATAATCTGCTTTCTCATTACTCCATGTCAATGTGCCAAGACTTATCTTATTCGACTCGTAGTCCTTGTTTCCAGCCTCCTGCGCCATAACCTTTGGAGTACTCACCGTCATCAGTGAAAGAGCCATTACAAAAGCCATAGCACTCGATAAAAATCTTTTACATCCTCTGCGTTTCATAAACATACACCTCATTTATACTACCCAATACATAGCTGTTAATTTAATATTTCCATCAATCAACAAGAGTCGGAGCCTCATTGATACTTCTCGGAAGTCCGTATTTATCAAGCGCATCCAGATATGGATCCGGATCGAACTCCTCTACTGTATGTACGCCTACTGTATTCCATTTGCCTGTAAGAAGCATAAGCGCTCCGCACATAGCAGGAACTCCCGTTGTATAGCTGATTGCCTGTGAACCGACCTCTTTATAGCACTCCTCGTGGTCACATACATTGTATATATACCAGGTCTTTTCCTTGCCATCCTTCTTTCCCGTAAAGATACAACCGATATTGGTCTTTCCCTTTGTACGTGGGCCGAGGGTTGCAGGATCAGGAAGCAATGTCTTCAAAAACTGAATAGGCACTATCTCGTGTCCCTCGTGCATCACGGGAGTGGTTGAAAGCATACCCACATCCTCAAGACATCTCATATGATCAAGATAGCTCTGCCCAAAGGTCATAAAGAATCTTATGCGCTTTACCTCAGGAATATTCACAGCCAGCGACTCAAGCTCCTCGTGATGAAGAAGATACATATCCTTCATGCCTACCTGATCAAAGTCATACTCTCTCTTTATGCTCATAGCAGGTATCTCTATCCATTTGCCGTTCTCTATATAGCTTCCGGGAGCAGACACCTCGCGGAGATTGATCTCAGGATTGAAATTCGTAGCAAATGCGTATCCGTGATCTCCGCCGTTGCAATCAAGTATGTCTATAGTATCTATCTCATCAAAAATGTGTTTCTTTGCATACGCGCAATAAGCCTGGGTCACACCGGGATCAAAGCCTGATCCAAGGAGTGCAACAAGGCCTGCCTTCTCAAACTTCTCCTTGTATTCCCACTGATAGCTATAGTCAAAGTATGCGGAGAAGCCCTTCTCCTTGCAACGCTTTTCATATCTTGCCTTCCACTGGGGCTCCTCTATATCCTCGGGCTCGTAGTTGGCTGTATCCATGTAGTTCACTCCGCACTCTAGGCATGCATCCATGATTGTAAGGTCCTGATAGGGAAGCGCTATATTCATTACAAGCTCAGGCTTGTAATCATTTATAAGAGCCACAAGCTCTTCTACATTATCAGCATCAACCTTGGCTGTGGTGATGACCGTCTTTGTCTTACCCTTGAGTTTTTCAGCCAGTGCGTCACATTTTGACTTTGTCCTTGACGCTATCATCAGCTCTGTAAATACGTCATCTGCCTGACAACACTTCTGAATGGCAACCTGTGCCACACCACCGCAACCAATAACTAATACTCTGCTCATATTATCCTCCTTAAACATGGGAAATATCACTAAATTTGCAATACAAAAAAAGCTCAGGATATTTCCCCGAAAAGCTGCTCTAATTATAGCATTTTAACGGCTTACAGTCAAACAGGATAGCGCGAGCAAATTGCACAAAAAACCCCGATACTTTTTCGTATTATGTAAAAAGTATCGGGGTTAAAACCTAATTTGCTTATATTAGCCCATAAAGATTATTTAACTTTAATCTTTGCAGCATGTCCCGTGGATGTCCAGCAACTATCCCAAAATCATCATATTGCAATCAAACATTTCTTTCCCTTAAATGCAAAGCCATACTTGAGTATCTTATCTTCCGGTATACCCTGTGCAATAAGATCTGCTGCATATTTCTTCTCTTCAATCTGAGCAAGGGCATTGAGAATATCGGGGATATATGATCATTTTAAAACATCATCCCATGGTAGGTTGCTTCCGCTCAGCTTTTACATACAGCTATCGTTAAATCAACTCTACACGACCAAGTAGCAGGTCTATCAGATTGCAATGAAAAATCCCGTTATCATCATAGAAGTTGTGAGGGATATCCATGCGAACAACGATTTTTTTAAAAAAATCTTTTGTCAGCATCAAGGATGTAAGTTCAGAGGATTCCTTTTTATCCGTATTCATCTGAAATGCTGATTGGATGTAGATTTTCTTATCTGCATCATTTACAACAAAGTCTATTTCCTTCTGCATATTTGCACCGCCTGTACGATCAGTGACAACTCCAACATCGACGGAATAGCCACGACACAATAGTTCATTATAAATAATGTTCTCCATAATATGCCCCGGGTCATATTGTCGATAATTAAGTCTTGCATTGCGAAGTCCTATATCTGTGTAATAATACTTGTTCGGATATTTGAAATATGTTTTTCCTTTCAAATCATAGCGTTTCGCCATCGAAACAAGAAACGAATCAATGATATGTTGTACATAGTTGGAAACCATCGTGGAATTGATCTTTTCATTCTTCATGCTGGTCAGTGCATTGGCAATATTCGTAGGATTGGTCAAAGAACTGATCTGTGATGCAAGGAAGTCCAGAATGTCATTCAAAATATCTTCACGCTCGATACTATTGCGCTCAACAATATCTTTTATATACAATTCACTGTAGAGGGAAGAAAGGTAATCCTTTTTGTCCTTCTCATCTGTTAAAGCCAGCAGACGCGGCATACCGCCATAAAGCATATAAGTATCAAGTGCCTTTCTTTCATCACCACCCACGTGTGAATAGAACTCCTCAAATGACAGAGGAAATATATGAATTTGTGTAGCACGACCACGAAATTCAGTGGCAATGCCTTTGGACAACCCCTTTGAGTTACTGCCTGTAACATAAACATCCAAATTCTTGTATGCCTTGAGTTCATTTAACATATCATAGATAGAAACCTCAATCCCACCATTTTCTTTGTCGATTACTTTTTGAGTATACTGGACCTCATCAATAAAAAGATAAAACTTATCATTTTCCTTTCCTAAAACAAGGTTTTCGACATATTCACAAAGCAAGATAGGATTTCTAAACTTATAATAACGTCGCTGATCCAATTCGATTTTTATTATATGGTCTTCTTGAACCCCCTGTGAAAGAAGGTACTCATAAAACAATTCAAACAGAAATACCGATTTTCCACAACGGCGTATGCCGGTAATTATCTTAACCTCACCGTTCCACATATGTTGGATCATACGATTCAAATAAGAATCTCGTTTAATCATTAATGTCACCTCACACTTACAACAAAAACGTCGCTACTTTCATGTGTAGTATGCCACAAGTTTTAATAATAATCAATAGCAACTTAAAGATTATAATATTAAAAAATCCCCGATACACTCCGCGTTGCGCAGAGAATATCGGGGATATATGATCATTTTAAAATGCTATTCAACTTTAACGTTAACAGTTGTTCTCTTTCCATCTACAGCAACAGCATATACGGTACATTTACCTTTGCCTTTTGCTGTGATCTTGCCTTTGGCATCCACTGTCGCAACTGCTGTATTGCTTGATACATAGCGGATCTCAGCAGCATGTCCCTTGTAAAGCTGTGCTTTCTTTGTTGTAGTAAGGACTACCTTCGCATCTACATTTGCTGTCTTTCCACTCTTTAATTCAATGTTCTTCTTTGCAACTGTTACTGAAGATGCATTTGC
>JAFYAS010000004.1 GCA_017540605.1 Lachnospiraceae bacterium
AATCCTGCAAACATTCGCAATCCGCTAATTTCCTGCGTTTGCAGGAAATTGCTACTTGCTCATGTTTGGGCGGGTCAGTAAGTCAAAATGCTCATTCGTGCAAGCACGATTCGCATTTTTGACTTTTGACCCTGGTATCATTATATTTCGCGATCAACTCACTATCACTGATCATGGTGATACGGCCGGCATCATACTCGGCACATACCCATTCGTATATCTTTTTGATAACATCATCAGTCTTTTGAAGCTCAGGCTCGCCTATAGATCTTAAATAGTTGTTGAGCCAGAAGGTAACCCCTGCAAGACCTGAGGTGTTGGTGACAGAAACCTTGGGAGGTCTGTTAAGTATTGCCTCTGTATCAAAGATATTGTATATCTCAGGATTCTTCATCATACCGTCAGCGTGGATGCCTGCACGGGTCAGGTTGAAGTTGGCTCCCACGAAGGGGGTCATAGGCGGAATATCATATCCGGTTTCGTTCTGAATATATTCCGCGATCTCTGTGATGGCCTGAGTGTTCATTCCATTTAAGTGGCCACGAAGCGATGCATATTCGAAGACCATAGCCTCCAAAGGAACATTGCCGGTCCTTTCACCGATTCCGAGGAGAGAGCAGTTGACTGCACTTGCTCCATACATCCAGGCGGTGGTGGCATTGACAACTCCCTTATAGAAATCGTTGTGTCCGTGCCACTCGATCATCTCTGAGGGAACATCTGAGTAATGCTGAAGTCCGTAGATGATTCCTGATACACTTCGTGGAAGAGCAGCTCCGGGATAAGGAACTCCATAGCCCATAGTATCGCAGGCGCGGATCTTTATGGGGATGCCACTATCTCTCGAAAGATCCATGAGTGCGTTGGCAAAGGGCACAACAAAGCCGTAAAAATCAGCTCTTGTGATATCCTCGAAGTGACAGCGTGGACGAAGACCTGCCTCTATACAGTCTGATACAATGCTTAAATATTTTTTTAGAACCTCACTTCTGGTGCATCCCATCTTGTGGAAAATATGATAGTCAGAGCAGGAAACAAGGATTCCGGTTTCCTTTATACCAATGGACTTTACCAGTTCGAAGTCTTTTTTGTTTGCTCTTATCCATGTTGTAAGTTCGGGAAATTCGTAGTCTAACTCAAGACATTTTTCAAGAGCCTTTCTGTCTTTTTCTGAGTAAACAAAAAACTCTGTCTGTCTGATCATTCCTTTTTTTCCACCAAGCTTATGTAAGAGCTTATATATATGTACCATCTGGTCGGTGGTATAGGGAGCTCTTGATTGTTGCCCGTCTCTAAAGGATGTATCCGTTATAAATATGTCCTCAGGCATATTCTCCGGAACTCTTCTATAGTTGAAGGCAATCTTAGGAACCTCGGAATAGGGGAACATCTCTCGGAAAAGCTCGGGATTGTCCACATCCTGAAGTTGATAGATGTATGGATCCTGCTCCAGCTTATATGTTTTGTTGCTTAGTACTATATCATGCATTTTACTATCCTCCGTAAATGTCGCAAATACCTATAAAGTATAGTCTTTGAAAATACATTTGTAAAGTAAAAAAATGATTTTCAAAGAGTCTTTCATGTTGTAAAATGTAATGGAAGCGAGAGGGTAACAATATTATCTATGGAGAAAAATCTATGACAAAGTTAAGAAAAGGATTTGCCGCAAGGCTTGTGATCATCATTTCCATATTGCTTTTATCGGCCAATCTTTTGCTTGGAAAGAGGCTTGTCAATGATTCGAGGAAGGCTCTAAAAACACTTATACACAATCGTATGCTTGATATTTCCAATACCTCTGCGGATATGCTCAACGGTGATGATCTAAAGGATCTTAAGGCAGAGGATAAGGGTACTCCCAAATATCAGGCTATCAATGATACTCTTGCCATTTTTCAGGACAATATTGATTTAAAATATATATATTGCGTTAGGGCGAAGTCTGAGAAGGAGTTTGTTTTTACTGTGGATCCCACCATTGAGGATCCCGGAGAATTTGGCTCGCCTGTTGTTTATACTGATGCTCTTTACAGTGCCAGCAAGGGAGAATCATCGGTAGACGAGGAACCATATGAAGATAGCTGGGGCTCATTTTACAGCGCATACTCACCGGTTTTTGATTCAGCCGGAGAGGTAGCCGGTATTGTTGCGGTAGACTTTGATGCGGATTGGTATGATGCCCAGATCGCAAAGCAGACAAGAGAGATCCTTGTAAACAGTTTCTTTGCGGTTTTGATCGGTATCCTTTTGATGATCCTTATCATTTTAAAGTACAATAAAGAGCTTAGCAGTATCACAGAGGATTTAGGTGAGCTTACCGAGGATGTGGATGCCCTTTCCAGCATGATCACAGCTCTCTCTTCCGATTACAGGAGTGTTTATTATGTGGATCTTGATCGTAATGAGGGCATTTGTTATCAGCCTCATAAGATGATACTTGAGGGTCTGAAAAAGGGAGAGCAGTTTTCTTATTTGGAGACCATGAAGGAATATGCCAACAATAAGGTATCTGAGGAATACAGGAAGGATTTTCTTGCCTTTATCGAGCCGGATGCTGTAAGGAAGGATCTTTCAACTGAGAGGATCATTACATTTTTATATCTCGTGAAGCACGAGGGAGTGGAGATGTATGAAATGATCCGTATGGCAGGAGTAAGGCACCCTGAGGACAGAGATGACAAAATAGTGCATGCCATAGGTATGGGCTTTACCAATGTGGATGCGGAGACCAGAAGAACACTCACTCAGACTCAGGCACTTAAGGACGCGTTACAGGCTGCTGAGGTAGCAAACAGAGCGAAGACAGCATTCTTATCCAATATGAGTCATGAGATCAGGACTCCTATGAATGCTATCATTGGCTTTGATAAGATCGCATTACATGATGAACATATTTCAGATGAGACAAAGGACTATCTTGAAAAGATCGGAACCTCAGCGAGACATCTTTTGGGTATTATCAATGATATCCTTGATATGACCAGGATAGAAGCGGGCAGAATGGTGCTCCGTTCGGAAGCATTTTCTCTTTCAAAGCTTTTGGAAGAGATAGATGTTATGATAGGCGGACAGTGTAATGAAAGAAATATCACATGGAGCACGAAGGTCATCGGTAAAAGGGAGGACTTTTATATCGGCGATGAGATGAAGCTTAAGCAGATTCTCATAAATATTCTTGGTAATTCGGTTAAATTCACCCCTGAGGGAGGAAGCGTTGAATTCATCATAGAAAGTACGGCTCATTATGACAATATGACAGCATTTCGTTTTGTGATGAGGGATTCCGGAATAGGTATGAGTAAGGAATATCTTCCGAAGATATTTGAACCCTTCAGTCAGGAGGATCTTTCCACCAAGACAAAGTATGGAAGTACAGGACTTGGTATGGCCATCACAAAAAGTATCGTGGAGATGATGAATGGTGAAATTGAGGTAGAGAGTGAGAAGAATGTGGGCACAACATTTACCCTGACCCTGTCTTTGGAGATATCGAAGGAGACAGTATCCGATAGGGAAAATGTTGAGCCGGATGACAGAAGCATATTGAAGGGAAAGCGGATACTTATCGCCGAGGATGTGGATGTTAATGCAGAGATACTTAAGATGGCTCTGGATATGGGAGAGATGGAATCTGAGCGGACGGAAAATGGAAGGATATGTCTTGAAAGATTTGAGGAAAGCGAGGTAGGCTTTTTCGATGCCATATTGATGGACATGCGCATGCCTGAGATGGACGGACTTGAGGCGACTAAAGCTATCAGAGCCCTTGATAGAGAAGACGCAAAGACTATACCCATTATTGCCCTTACGGCCAATGCCTTTGAGGAGGATGTACAGAATAGTATAAAGGCGGGGCTTGATGCCCATCTTTCAAAGCCTGTGGATGCGGATAATCTTTATGGAACTCTTGAGCGATTGATCAGAGGTTGAAAAGATTTAATTTAACATTGCATTATTATTTAAGTAATGATATACTAAATTTAACTAAATTTACTTTTTTCATTTTTTTGCACGGACAATATGTATGTTCACAGCTTAAGAGTTATGCGAGGTATTTCATTATGAGAAAACAGGTTACAATGAAGGATATTGCCGAGGAGATGGATGTCAGCATTGTTACGATATCCAAGGCTTTGTCAGGTAAGGAGGGAGTAAGTGCAGAGCTTCGCGATAGGATAAATAAGAAGGCTCAGGAGATGGGCTATATCGCAAGCAAGGATCAGAGAAAGCTTGAGATCAGGAATAGCAATGTTGCCATAGTAGTGGCAGAGCGATTCGTCAATGTGAACGGTGAGACATCTTTTTATGTTAATGTATATCAGAAGCTTATCATGGCTCTTACGGCAAAAGGCTTTGTAGGCATCCTTCAGATAGTGACCGAGGAGGATGAAAAAGAGGGAGTCATCCCCAATGTGGTGGCATCGGGTACTGTTGATCAGGTTGTCGTAGTCGGTGAGATGAGATCGGCATTTTTGGAAAAGCTTTCCCAGTCCGGAGTAACTATGGTATTCTTCGATTTCGAGAATCGTGAGTTCGATGTGGATTGCATAGTGGGTGACAATGTGACCGGCGGTTATGCCATGACCAGATATCTCTTTAAGGCAGGCTACAAGAACATAGGCTTTGTCGGAAATTATAAAGCGACTATGAGTATATTGGATCGACTGGTAGGCTTTAAAAAATACAAGCTTGCCAAGGATCTTCCACAGAAGGATCGATGGATCATTACGGACAGAGATTTAAACGGAAGGAATATTGATATAAAGCTCCCCAAGGATATGCCGGATGCTTTCTTTTGTAACTGCGATGTGACTGCATATCGTATGATCACTACCTTAGAGGAAGCGGGCTACAAGGTTCCTGAGGATATTGCTATCGTTGGTTATGATGATTTTTCTCCGCAGATACCTGAGGGTGTGGAGCTTACTACATATAGGGTTGATGTGGATGAGATGGTAAGACAATGCATCCATATCATTGGACAGAGAAGTATGAATCCATCCTACAAGCGAGGCGTGGTATTGGTTCACGGAAGTCTTGTAGAGAGAAAAACAGTGCTTCCTAAAAAATGATTTTCAGGCGGTATTTATGAATATTGAAAAAAAGATTGATATAGTAATTGATGAGCTTACTCTTGATGAGAAGATCGCTATGATACACGGCGCCGGTTTCTTTGAATCCGGTGCCGTGTCGCGCCTTAACATACCGGGGATAAAGATGTCCGACGGTCCTGTTGGAGTGCGTTTTGAATTTGGAAGAGATCATTGGACAAGGCTTGACCTAAGTGATGATGATGTGTCCTATTGTCTGTCACCCGGAGCTGTTGCTATGACCTGGAACAAGGATATAGCAAAAAAGGTGGGTATTGTGCTTGGTGAGGAAATGCGTGGCAGGGGCAAGGATCTGTGTAATGCCCCCGGACTTAATATCAGACGATTACCCCTTTGCGGAAGGAATTTTGAATACTTCAGCGAGGATCCTTATCTTACAGCAGAGCTTGCAATTCCTATGGTTGAAGGCATAGAGGCCTCTGATGTGGGCGCCTGTGTCAAGCATTTTGCTCTCAATAATCAGGAAGAGGATCGCTTCGGCGTAGATGTTTCGGTAAGTGATAAGGCACTAAAGGAAATCTATTTTCCTGCATTTGAGGCTGTGGTAAAGAAAGCAAAGGCAAAGGCTCTTATGGCATCCTATAATCTGGTAAGAGGTCGCTATGCCTGCGAGAATCCCTGGCTTATCAACGAGGTTTTAAGAGATGAGTGGGGCTACGATGGTCTTGTGGTTTCCGATTGGGGCGGAGTTCATGATACCTTGGAGGTTGCCGAGACTGAGCTTGATGTGGAGATGAACATAAAGCCACAGTTCGATGAATATTATATGGCCGAGCCTATGAAGAAGGCCGTAAAGGAGGGAAGAGTCTCTGAGGAGCTCATCGAAAAAAAGGTAAGGAATGTCCTTAGATTTATGCTAAGGACGAGGATGATAGATATTAAGGAGAATGAAAAGGGGACATGTATTGTCCGGCCTGAAGAAAGAAGTAAAGGCTCATACAATAGCTTTGAGCATCATGAAACACTTCTTTGCGCTGCAAGAGAATCAATAGTTCTTCTGAAGAACAATAAGAAGGTTCTTCCTCTGGACGTGAAATTTGGCGAGAAGATACTGGTGATCGGTGACAATGCCATAAGGCGTCATGCGGGAGGAGGCTGTAGTGCCGAGATCAGAGCACTTTACGAGCACACGCCATTTATGGGTCTTAAGATGAGACTTGGGGGCAATGTGCAGATAGATTATCTTCCCGGATATTTTGTTCCCGAGGAGAAACCGCCCTGGGCAAGAAGCTGGCAGGAGGATAGTCTTGATTCGGACAAGATAAATGCGTTAAAGACCCTTGATATGTATGATTGTGAAAATGATGAAAGGTGTGTGAAGCTTCGTGAGGAAGCATTGAAGGCAGTGCCTGATTATGATCATGTGATATTTGTAGGTGGTCTTTCGCATACATATTCTTTGGAAACGGAGATGAATGACAGGAAGGATATCACACTTCCCTATGGTCAGGACAGGCTTATCAAGGAGCTTATAAAGGTCAGACCTGATGCAGTGATAGTTATGATAGCGGGGAGTCCTGTGGCTATGGATAAGTGGATCAGTGATGCGAATGCTCTTCTTTTAATGGGATATGCCGGCATGGAGGGAGGATGCGCATTGGCAGATGTGATCCTTGGTCATACGAATCCTTCAGGAAGGTTGTCCGAGACATTTCCTCTTAAGCTATCCGATTGCCCTGCCATAAAGCTTGGTGATTATCCGGGAAGAGTTGTATGTGAGGGAGAAAAGCCTCCCGCAAAGCCTCATTCGGAGGAGACCTACAATGAAGGGGTTTTTGTAGGCTATAGATATTATGACAAGTATGATGTGCCGGTGCTTTTTCCCTTTGGTTATGGTTTGTCCTATACGGAATTTGAATACAGTGAGCTCTCTGCTATGAACAATTCTGATGGCACAGTAACAGTAAATGTAAAGGTATCCAATGTTGGCGATAGAGATGGCATGGAGGTTGTTATGCTTTTTACCGGTGAAGCAAGCCCTTCAAAAGAAAATCCGGTAAAGGAGCTAAAGGGCTTTGAAAAGGTATTTGTAAAGGCAGGAGAAGGGGTCATAGTTACATTTACCCTTGATGAAGCTGCCTTTAGACACTATGATGAGGCACACAAGGATTGGGTGCTTTCGACTGATAATATCATATACGTGGGAGGTCAAAAGCAAAGAATTGCTTTTTGATCCACTCTAAAACAGATTAAGTAATTCCGAAAAGATAGTGTTGTTGTCAAGAACCAACAACGCTATCTTTTTCTTTGCACGGGACAGTCCGTGAAAAAGGTTCTTAACAGAGAAGCAGTTTTTTGATGATTCTGTATCGGCACTTCTAAGATAACCTTCCTCGTCATAGAAAAATGAGCTGTCTATCAGCATGATCACATTGTCGAATTCCTTGCAGGTGGCTTCGCCTGCTTCTATTCGAAGGGTTTCCTCACAATCCGGTATGCAAGTATCGGAAAGAGAATTGTCAAAGATATAGATATACCGGGAGCTTATGTATTTTTTAAGTATCTTTTTTGCTTCGGAGGGATCATTGCTATAGGCAAGGGAAACTGACGGATAATCGTGTCTGTGATTTCTTCCCTTGATACACATCAACAGTCCTATAAATGCTGAGAGTTCTGTGTTCATACGTATCCTATTGGTAAGCTGATATCTGGTGTATCCCGGAATTGCCTCTATAAACCTTGCACCGTAGCTTCCTCGCTCAATGGGTGAAACGGCATCCTCCTTGTCATAGGAAAAAATGACGGGAGCCTTCAAGGCTTTGGCGTAGGAAAGGATGGCATCAAGCGCCTCTTTGCTTATCCTGTGTCCCTCGTCTATCAGTATGGCAGAATAATCCTTCTTCATTCCTGTGATGCCGTCTCTTTCGAGACTTTCGCTATCTACATAATAAAAATCTATTCTCTTAAGTCTTAGGTCAAGCTCGGCAAGCTCCTTTTCGTGAGATCCAAAATGAAGAATACATACGGAATCATTGAAGGAAAGCTGCATAGCGATATCATAAAGAAGGATGGTCTTGCCGGTTCCGGGAAGGCCGGTAAACCCCTGGACTAAAGGCTTATCATTGTCGGTTCGGCAAGCCCTAAGAATCTTTCTTTTGATATCATTTTGTTGTGAGGTAAGAAAATATTCCTGCCTTAGAAAACGACCGGGATCAGACAGGGGGGAGATCAGATATTTATCCTCCTTAAAAAGCTCTTCGATATGACCGTCATAGCAATCCTTCTGATTCTCAAGGATCAAAGCCAGCTCGGAAAAATCTGTTTCCACCAGTCTCATGCCGTGAGTAAGTCTTAATAGCCTTTTTTCATTGCTGATGTATGTGTAAAAGTGCATATGCCTTCCCAGCATGGCAAGATAGTAGCGGTTCTTTAGAAGCTGTTTTTTTATGGCTTCCTCTGTCACATTGCCGCTTTTAAGCTCGATGTTCACTACGCTGTCTTCGTTTACCCGAAGAAGATCGAATTCCTTTCCGAGCTTTGGCATGGTAAATGAGTAATAAAAATCAAGGTCAGAAGCTGAAACTAAAACCTTTTCAAGCTCAGTACAAAGCGACTTGAGACCTTCTGTTTCCCATCTTTTTACATTGAGACTTCTTCGTCTTTTGGACATTTGTTTTTCAAGAAGCTCAAGCTTATCGGGATCCGATATACGAGTTAATGCGTAGATATTCACCGGTTTCATAGGTTCACCCTACCTCATAGAAATACTAATAGGAATTGATTACTCTTAACATCATGATATAACAAATAACTTCTTTTGTAAATGTGAAGATAATTATTGTGTTTACTTAAATTTAAGTAAATGATACCTTGATAGATTAACTAAATTGTGGTAAAATGACATAACTTAAAATAGATGGAGTTTTTTATGAAAAAACTATTCAATGATAATTGGCTATTTGCAAAGACGAAACCTGACCAAACACCGGATGAGGCAGATTTTAAGAAGGTCTTACTTCCGCATGACTGGCTTATAGAACAGACTTATGACCTCTATGAGACCTCTTACGGTCATTATAAAAAGAGCATCTCGGTGGAGGATGCGGCTGACAAAAGCATCAGACTATACTTTGAAGGTGTATATATGGATAGCACCGTTTATTGTAATGGTGAAAGAGTGTGCGACAATCCTTACGGCTATTCATCCTTTGAGGCTGATCTTACACCTTATGTTCATGATGGGGAGAATGAGATATATGTTCTTGTAAGGCATATGTCACCCAATTCACGCTGGTATTCTGGAGCAGGCATATATAGAAATGTGTGGCTTTATGAAACCGAGAAAAGCTATATAGTTACAGATAGTCTGTATGTTCACGCTGAGCCGCTTGTTGATGAGAGAACCGACTGTGATACTTTGACTTATTATGATCGATGGGCTGTGATCCTTTCTACCGAAATGAATATAGAGGCAGGACACATTTTGTCTAAGCTGAGTAGCAATGTAGATAAAGACGGATATGTATTGTTTGTTTCCATAAAAAGTAAAGAGAAACTTTTGTATTCCGAAGAGGCTTGTATTACAGATGGAAAAACGGAATTCAGCTTTACATTAAATGATATAACAAAAGATGATATCTGGGATATAGATAGCCCCAATCCTTTAACGGTGGAGTTAACGCTATCAAGGGATGGAAAAATTCTTGATACTCTCACACAGACCACAGGACTCAGATCCATCCGCTATGACGAGAATAAAGGCTTTTTCCTAAACGGAAGACATATAAAGCTTAACGGTGTCTGCCTTCATCATGACCTCGGCTGCCTTGGAGCAGCATACGATCAGACAGCCGCAAGAAGACAGCTTCTTGCTATGAAGGAAATGGGAGCAAATGCAATCCGTACCTCCCACAATATGCCATCTGTCGGTTTTATGGAGCTTTGTGATGAGCTTGGCTTTTTGGTTGACAGCGATGCATTTGATATATGGGAGCTTAAAAAGACCGAATATGATTATGCCAGATTTTTTGATGACTGGTATGAGAAGGATGTGGCAAGCTGGATAAGAAGAGACAGGAATCACCCTTCCGTCATCATGTGGAGCGTGGGAAATGAGATATATGACACTCATGCTTCAGATAGAGGCAGAGAGGTGGCAAGGCTTCTCCATGAAGCGGTAAGAAGGCACGATCCATTAAAGAACGCTCCCACCACCATAGCCTCCAATTATATGCAATGGGAGGGGGCAAAAAATTGCGCATCAGAGGTGGATATACAGGGCTACAATTATGGTGAGAGTCTTTATTACGATCATCACAGGGAGCATCCAGAGTGGTGTATTTACGGAAGTGAGACTACCTCCGGTGTAAAGAGTAGGGGAATCTACCATTTTCCGAGAAGTGAGGCTTTTCTTACTCACGAGGATCTTCAATGCTCATCTCTTGGCAACTGCCTTTCGGGAAAAACAGAGATCACCGCAGACAAGGTGATCGCCATCAACAGAGATACGGATTACTGCGCCGGTATGTTTATCTGGACCGGGGCTGATTATATCGGTGAGTCCACCCCCTATACTACAAAGAATGCCTACTTTGGTTGTATCGATACGGCAGGACTTAAAAAGGATATCTTTTGGCTATATAAGGCTGCGTGGGGAGGCGAGGATGTGATACATCTTCTTCCCTATTGGGATTTCAATGAGGGACAGCTTATTGATGTGGTCTGCTATACCAATGCGGAAAGTGTCGAGCTTTTTGTGAATGGTAGTTCAGCAGGTATAGTCAAGGTTCACGATTACATCGCAACATGGAATGTATCTTATAATGAGGGAACCATAGAGGTGATAGGTACAACATCTGATGGCAGAAGGCTAAAGGATAGCAGAACAACCTTTAAGGATACTGATACACTCGATATTAAGCTTGATCCTGCAAGTAATGACGACCTTGCTTTTTACGAGATAGGTGCCATTGATGAAGATGGGCATCCTGTCCTCAACTCCCGAGACAGAGTGAATGTAACAATAGAAGGTGGATGCTTAGCCGGCTTTGACAACGGTGACAGCACAGATTATGACAGCTACAAGTCATCAAGCAGAAGACTGTTTTCCGGAAAAGCGGTAGCCTATGTAAGACCTGATTCAAAGCTTTCAGATGTAAAGTTCAATGCCACGATAGACAAAACGGATATTCCTATACGAAAGCTTGAGCTCACAAGAAACAGCGGTATGACTGTATCTCCCGAAACCGGAGATGTTGAGCTTGTCGCACATATCTATCCTGAAAATGCAACCTACAAAAGCTTAAGATGGAGTGTTATCACGGATTGTGGGATCATCTCCAATAAAGCGGAAATCATAGCTGAAAAATCATCAGACATAGTACAGCACGCAAGGCTTAATATTCACGGAGACGGAGCATTCCGTGTAAGAGTGACGGCGGATAATGGACGTTCCAATTCGGAGGTGATATCGGAATATGAATTCGTATCGGAGGGCTTTGGAACAGTAACTATAAACCCTTATGAAAAGGTAGCAGCGGGCCTTTACAACGAAAGTTTATTCCCTCTTGACCAGGTGAGAGAGGGTGGAGTAAATGTGATGGGGGACAATAATATCGTCGGTTTTCACAGAGTGGATTTTGGAAAGTACGGCGCCGATGAATTCAGCATAAGTCTTATCAACTGGTTTAAGAATGATCCAGTGAATTTCGCACTGTGGTCGGGGTATCCTAAAAAGGACGGCTCCACAAAGCTTGGATCTTTTTCGCATCAAAAGGAATTTATCTGGCAGACATACCAGAGCGAAACCTACAAGCTATCCGAAACTATTAAGGGTGAACAGGATATCTTCTTTGAATTTGAGACCGGTGATTTTAGGATAGATTTCGGAGGCTTTAAATTCTTACCCAGAGTGAAGGCTTATGAAAGACTAAATATCACCGACTGTGACCTGATCAGAGGTGACACCTATACCATAGATGGTGATATTGTGAGAGGCATCGGCAACAATGTATTTATGGATTTTAAGGAGCTTGATTTTACTCATGGTAGCCGTACCCTTACATTAAAAGGTCGCACCAGACATGATCACGATTCGGTTCATATCTATTTTGCAGATGAAGAGGGGGTAAAATACAAGGAAATAGTTGAATTTTCAAAAAGTGAGGAAATGACAAGCGAGACCATAGCTATTCCAGATCTTCACGGTGTGATGACGGTGGAGCTTATCTTCCTTCCGGGATCGGATTTTGATTTTGAAAGCTTTATCATAAGGTAAGGAGAAGAGTATGAGAAAGAAGAAAATAATTGCATTTGCTCTTGCCTTTACACTGGCGGGAGCATTGCTTGCAGGCTGCGGGGGACAGGCAGAAAAGCCGGAAACGGCTAGCGAAGAGACGGTTGCAGAGACTACAGCCGAAGGTGAAAAAACAACAGAAAAAACAGAGGAGGAAGATGCGTTGGTAATACCTGATATCAATATCGAAAAAGAATATGCTGTACCGGATACGGAAGCCTTTAAATTTGTGAAGGATCTAAAGATAGGCTTTAGTCTTGGCAATACATTTGATGCATTTAATGACGGTGGTACCATGGACGAGATGGAGATCGAGAGCTGTTGGCAGGGAGTGATGACAACGGAGAAGATGATCAAGGATTTCCACGCCGCAGGCTTTGAGACAGTGCGTATTCCTATCTCTTGGCACAACCACTTGTCTGATGATTTTACCATTTCGGAAAAGTGGCTTAACCGTGTAAATGAAGTGGTTGATTGGGCTATCAATGACGGAATGTATGTGATCATCAATATCCATCATGACAATCACAAGGAGGCTGATTGCTTTTATCCTGATAAAGAGCACAAGGAGCAGTCCCTTCATTACATCGAGAGAATATGGACACAGCTTTCGGAGCGCTTTAAGGATTATGACAACAAGCTGATATTTGAATCCATGAATGAACCCAGACTTGTGGATACGGATGTGGAGTGGATGATGAGACCTACTGATGAATGTAATGCAGCGGTGGCGATAATCAATGAATTAAACCAAAAATTCGTGGATACTGTAAGAAGTTCCGGCGGAAATAATGAACAAAGATATCTGATGGTGCCGGGCTATGATGCATCCCCTGACGGTGCATTGAACTCAGGCTTTGTACTTCCCACTGACAAGGAGGGTGTGACCGACAAGATATTAGTATCCGTTCATGCCTACACTCCTTATGATTTTGCACTTAATATCAAGGGCGGATCGCATTTTGATGAGACAAAAGAAAAGTACACCAAGGATATCGACAGCTTTATGGACAGGCTCTATGATAAGTTCATCAAGGAAGGCGTGCCTGTGGTGATAGGAGAGTTTGGAGCTCTTTCAAAGAAGAATTCCAAGAAGGAGAACAATGTTCAGGATCGCCTTAACTATTCAGCCTACTACATAGCAAATGCCAGAGCCAGAGGTATGAGCTGTCTGTGGTGGGACAACAACGCCTTTACCGGTGACGGTGAGAACTTTGGACTTTATTACAGAACCGGAGGCTATTTTATCTATCAGAATATCGTAGATGCATTAATGAAATACGCGGATTAAAAAATAAAGGATCAGCTCATCGTTTAGAATGGGCTGATCCTTGTTTTCCCCTTTGTATTCTTGACATTCTCCTATGAATAGAATAAGATACCTTTATAGTTGTTTTGATCGAGACCCGAGCGAGTTTTTTAGCGAGGAATTGATAGATGATCTTAGATTATTTGGAAAATATAGTACAGCTTTCTGCTATTTTGGTGGCTGTACTTTTATCGTTGTTTCGATATATAGAAAGCAAGAACAAAAGTTGGCTGTATGCGGTATCCTTCTTTTTTGGTAGCTTATTAAGCAGTTATTTTTGGACTGCTTATCTGGTGATCATGGGAGATACTCCCAACGTATCAGATGTTTTTGCTTATTTTGGGTGGAATCTTGCATTCTTTAGCCTGGTACCATTGCTCATACATATGAAGAACGGAGAAGGCCTTCGGTATTTTCATGTGATCATGCTAATTCCAATTCCTCTTAATATATGGCAGTTTACCATTTATATGCAGTTTGGAGGAATCTTAAACAGTGCTTATCAGGTGGCGATCTGCACCTTGATCGCTATGCTCTGTCTTCAGTCTGTTATGTGGTATGTGAAGAAAAAGAAGGATGGAGCAAAAAAGCCCTATGTTGCCTATGCTATTCTTGTATATGTGATATCAGAGTTTGGTATGTGGACATCCTCAAGCTTTGACGGACTCGTTGCAGATCTTTATTATCCTTTTTCATTTTTGGCAAGTGCAACCTATCTGCTGCTTGTATGGGCTATGGTAAAAAGCCTGGAGGAAGATGAAAGCGTGGAGGTTCACATAGGCCTAAAGATACAGGGTGTTTTAAAGATAGCCTATGTGATCGTCGTAATATTGGGCTCCGTTGGAGGCATATTGCTCGGAGTCTGGATCAGAAATAAGATCGCTGCGGGGGTAAACAGCGAAAGCGAGACTGACATTTTCAGTATCATTCCCCTTATACTTTTTTTAACTTCAATACTTATGGTGGTTGCCGCGGCTGTTGTCATCTTTGTAGTTACCATAGAACAGAAGATACTTGAGAACAATAAGCTTCGTGAAGAAAGACAGATAGCTGAAAGGTCCAATGTGGCAAAGAGCGAATTCCTTGCTCAGATGAGTCATGAGATAAGAACTCCCATGAATGCTGTTCTCGGTATGAATGAGGTGGTTTTAAGAGAAAGCATGAAGGCGGTTGACTCATTGCCGGAGGATCCGGAAAAGCTAAAGACTTTGTTTTCTGATATCAAGGGTTATGCAGGAAATATTGACAGTGCGGGACACAGCCTTTTGTCCATCATCAATGACATACTTGATATTTCCAAGATTGAGGCCGGCAAGCTTGAGATCAGAGAAGAAGAATATACATTGAGCTCTATTTTAAATGATATAAGCAATATGGTTGGTCTTCGTGCCGAGGCCAAGGGGCTTGATTTTATCATAGAGGTTGAGGAAAAGCTACCGGACAGGCTTTACGGTGATGAACTTCGTATCCGTCAGGTTATCACCAATATACTTAATAACGCAGTAAAATATACTCGTGAGGGTAGCGTGACTTTATATGTTGGAGAGAATGGCCCCCAAAGCTACGAGGCAGGCAAAATGATGGAGCTTGTTGTGGCGGTCAGAGATACAGGTATAGGCATCAAGGAAGAGGATACCGGAAGGCTCTTCAACAAGTATGAGCGAATGGATCTCTCCAAGAACAAGAGGATAGAGGGAACGGGACTTGGCCTTTCCATTACCCAGGAGCTTTTACAGCTGATGAATGGAAGCATAGATGTAAAGAGTGATTATGGTAAGGGATCGGAATTCGTTATCCGTATTCCTCAGAAGATCATTTCAATAGAACCTATAGGAGATTTTCGTGTTAAATCCGCAAAGGATATGGAGGGTAAGATGAATTTGGAAGAAGAATTGAAAGCACCGGAGGCAAGGATACTTGTTGTTGACGATACCAAGGTGAATCTGATAGTAGTGAAGTCTTTGCTAAAGGACACAGAGCTTATGGTTGATACCTGCGATAGCGGAGAGAAATCTCTTGAGATGATAAAAGAGACATCCTACGATCTAGTGCTTATGGATCAGCGTATGCCGGGTATGGATGGTGTCGAGGCCTTGCATCATATCCGCGAGATGGAGGAAGGAAAGGATATCCCTGTCATTTGCCTTACTGCAGATGCCATACAGGGTGCTAAAAAGCATTATATGGAAGAGGGCTTTAATGATTATCTTACAAAGCCCGTGGATGGAAAGCTTTTAAAACAGATGATAAGAGAATATCTGCCGGAAGAAAAAGTTATAGGAGGAAGTAAAACTATGGAAGGAATTAAGAACTACGAAGGAAAGGACATCTTTGCCATACTTGAAGAGGCGGGTGTCAACACAAAGGAGGGTCTTTCCTACATCAACGAGGATAAGGAGCTTTATAAGTCTATACTTCTTGATTACAGGGAAAGCACTGCTCAAAGCATTGACAAGATCCGCGGTTGCATGAGGGATAAGAATATGAAGGACTATGGTATCTATGCTCATTCAATAAAGAGCACCTCAAAGACCATCGGTGCGGATGAGCTTTCAGAGATCGCCAAGGGTCTCGAAGCGGCAGCAGACGAGGAGGACTGGCAGGCGATACTTAAGGCAAGTCCTGCTCTCATATCCAAGGCAGATGCCCTTATAAAGCTTATAGGTGAGATTGAGGATCAGCTTTAGAATTGTGTGAAGATGGGTTGATATCGGAGGTGATGGCATGGCGACATATTTAAATCCGGGAAGTGCTAAATTTGAAAAAACGCTTAATTCTGAAATATATGTAGATAAGACCGAGATGATATCTTATCTTAATTCGGTTGTCAATACAGAGCAATGCTATGTCTGCGTGTCAAGACCAAGACGTTTCGGTAAATCTATCGCTGCAAATATGCTTACATCTTATTATGGCAAGGGCGATAGCAGAGAACTGTTTGAAACAAGGAAGATCGCTGATTGTGAGAATTGGGATAAATATCTGAATGGTTTTGATGTGATCAAGCTTGTGATGACCGATTTTATCAAGGAAGAAAAAGAGGTTAAGGATTCGCTAAAGACGGTTGTAAGAAGGGTGCTTGATGACCTGTCGGAAGAATATCTTGATGTGAAATATGACGCTGATGATCTTGCCTATAGCATGGATCGGTTTTACAGAAAGCATGATACCCAATTTGTCATCATCATAGATGAATGGGATGCCGTCTTTAGAGAGAGAAAGAATGATACTGAAGGCCAAAAGCTATATCTTGATTTTCTTAGAGACTGGCTCAAGGACAAGGAATATGTAGCTCTTGCCTATATGACAGGCATCCTTCCCATCAAGAAGTACGGAAAGCATTCAGCCCTCAATATGTTTGATGAGTATTCTATCATTGCACCTTTGCAGTTTGCGCCAAGCACAGGCTTTACTGAGGAAGAAGTAAAAGAACTTTGTGCTAAATATAATGTTTCTTATGATGAAATCAAGAATTGGTATGATGGATATGTGATAAGTAAAGAAATACCGATAGAAGTAAGAGATAAGTACAGGGCAGGTGAATATAAAGATAATCTTATATCTGTATATAGTCCTTTATCTGTTGTTAAAGCTGTGTCTTCCGGAATCATCCAAAACTACTGGAACAAGACTGAGAATTATGAAGCTTTAGCTGAATATATCAGAATGGATTATGACGGATTAAAGGATGCAGTTGCTTTCTTGATGGATGGCGGCAGATTAAAAGTGAATATTCAGAAGTATCAAAATGATATGACTACTTTTGAAAGTAGTAATGATGTCCTTGTGATGCTCATTCATCTCGGATATCTTGGATATGATATAGAAACTAAGGAAGCATTCATACCGAATAAAGAGATACTCGATGAATTTAAGAATTCCACTGATTCATCTGAGTGGGTTGAGGCATTCGAGTCCTTCAAGAAATCTCAGAAGCTTTTAAATGCAACCTGGAATCTTGAAGCAGAAAAGGTAGCTGAGATCCTTGAATGGTTTCATGATGGCGCAGAGAATAAGACATACAATTCTGAGGCAGCACTGTCCTATGCCATACAGATGTCATACTATGCAGCTCAGAAGTACTATACAACCATACAGGAGCTTGATAGCGGAAAGGGCTATGTGGATCTTGCCTATCTTCCCTCGCCAAAGTATCCCGACAAGCCGGCCCTTGTTATCGAGCTAAAGTATAACAAGACTATAGAAACAGCCTTTGATCAGATACAGGCAAGAAAGTACCCTGACAAACTATTGCATTATAAGGGAAATATTCTCCTTGTAGGGATCAACTACGATAAGGACGTGTCAAGTGATAGCAAGGATTTCAAGAGACATAGCTGTAAGATAGAGAAGGTGTGAAACAAATAAATATGATACTAAAAATCTGCTATCCTTCCTTAGTTGGAAGAGTAGTAGATTTTTTAGTTGTGTTTCTCCTTCTGGAGATAATATTAATGAGAACCAACTATGTGGGACATGAAGGTCACTTTGCATTCGATGTTTTAGAGATAATGGGGATCATCATTCCTGATGAATCCCTAAAAATTGGAAATGTTATTGTTGTTTTGAAACAATTCTCTTTACTGTTGTAATAAACACCTTCATATTTTTCCACTATCTTCTTTATGTTCAATATTCCATATCCATGGTATATACTATCATTTTTTGCTTTTTCTTCTACCAATGGGTTGCTAATTTGTATAACAAAAAATTTCTCATTCGTGATCATGTCTATCTTAATATTACATTCATCAGGATCAAGGTCACTACAAGCATTTAGGCAATTATCAATAAGATTTCCAATAACAACATTTAAATCATAATCAGTAACAGGAATAGATTGATTGTCTACAGCAATATTGTACTCCGTGTGGTATTTTTTTTCTTCGGAAATAGCCAGAAAATTTCCGATAAATGTGTCTATTACAAGATTTCCGGAATTCACCTTTATATATTTAGTGTCTAGATCGCTCAGGTTCTTTTTTATAGTATCCTCAATTTCTTTATACTTTTGAGTTTGAAGACAGCTCAAAATATATTTATCATGTTTTTTGATATCATGAACTATACCTCTTGTTTCCTTAAATGCCTGCGATACATGAGTATATTTTTCCGACTGCACCTTCACCTGTTTTGCCATGAGATCTGCTGTTGCTTTTAATTCATAATGATCTAGAATACTTTCAAGAAAATAATAATTTAAAAAATTGAGAACGATCAAAAAAACAAGAACTATCACAATATGAAAATTCTTATTTTGATCATATAGATTTTCAATAGGGAAAAAGGTCAATATGTATATTGTCAGAAACGGAGTGATCAGTAAAAGACAAGTGTATGATAAGGATATACCCATATTGTAGCGTTTCCTTTTTTCGATAATACAGATAATCGAAATAATAAGGAAAGCAATGATAGAGCCTCCGCATGATATGATTGTATCAAGAAGCAGAGTCGTGTTTGTGAATAATTCCGGTTTTATCATGGATACTAATGAAGCCATCAAAAACTCTCCAAGGCAACATGGTAAATATAATTCTAAAACACATACAATCCGCTTTGAAAAAGATATAGAATCATAACACAATGAACATAGATAGAATGTCCCCATAACAAGAAATCCGGTGATGATTGCTTTTCCATCTGAAGCATTACCTGCAAATACGACCATATTAAAATAAAGTAGCATTTCTGTAACAATCAAAGCGGAATAATAGACAAATGCGTTTACTCTCAAATTGCTTTTCTCAAATTTAGCTTTTAACAGTAAGTCTTTAATAGCAAGACTGAATGCTGATGCAATAATGTTTATACTCAATTCAAGCATGATTAAATCCTTTTCTTTTTAGATTGATAAAACTTTATCAGAAAACAACCTATTCAATTCATTTTTATAATGTCTGGATAATTCGTATTTCGATCCATCATCCATTAAAACGCTTTCTTTATTTATCACGTGTATATGTAATAGATTTACTATACGCCATCTGCTTATATAGACGAAATTTTGATCCTTTAATGACTCATATAGATTTTTCACCCTATCAAAACCAATGATATCTTTTCCCGCATAGCGTATTATTACGGAAGATTCTTTCTTATTTTCAGAGGAAATTGCAATGATATCCTTTATCTTAAACAATGTATCCTCTTCCAAATCGGTCTTTATTTTTAATAATGATTCCGACTGATTCATATTTTCGAATGCATTATCAAGAACTCGAAAGAGCTTATTATGCATTAATGTTATCTCTTCATCGGAATATATAGTTTTTTGAACATAATTAAAAGCTCTTACATCAAATGCTCCACTCATATACTGTGGATGTGAACTGACATATATGATACATACATCCTTATCAGGCAATGCTCTAATTGTTTTTGCAAGCTCTATCCCATCCATCCCGGTCAACTCAACATCAAGGATCAAAACCATATAGTATCCCGGAACGTACTTTTCAAGCAATTCTTCCGCTGATTTATATAGGTCAATTTTAAAATCAATATTTTTATCATACTGATAATCATCAATGATCATTCGTATTTTTTCAATATCATAGTCGTCATCATCACATATAGCAACTCGACAATTAATCGTATCTAACATTTCTCTGCCTTTCGATTATTCATGATTCCAATCATTAAGCCTACAGCATCTATAATAACACAAAATGCGGTAGTGATATATAGTCTCCATAAATTATAGTGAATAAATGTTATAAACAAAACCGTTATAACAGATAAACAAAGAAGACATCTACGCCTATATTCCTTTTTTTGCTTGTCATCAAGTCTTTTATTTGGACAGTCAACCGGGACTGTCGTAAAAATTATCACATAACCCAATATAAATGACACTATCCAACAGGTAGAGGGTATATTAACTAACATCGGAACAAGAATCAGGATCAACACATCCTGACCATACGAAACAATTGTGCAAACAGATCTAGTAGATGCATGTGCACCTCCTCCGGTCACTCTTAATACAAACTGAAATGATACTAATACTACTCCTATATCAAAGCAATCAATAAAGATGCTTATAAAAAGGATTATCACAGCATATAATGCATTTTCTATAAGATAGGAATAACAGTATTCATATAACGCTCTTTCTTCGTTTTTTATAACATTATTATTAATCATCCATGAAGCAATATAAATGCTTATACGTTTTGACATATCCTTATCCTCCGTTTTTGTTTAATATAACATACATTTGAGCTATCTCTGAAAATTCGAACCGAAATGCATATATAGGAACTGAAATGCTCTTTTTTAGAATTTTTGCATTTCAGTGCCGTTTTTTTACCACTCAGTTGCGATTTACGCACAGCCGAGTTTTCTATGATATATTTTTGTTGACGATAAACTAAGGATGGAGGAACACATATCATGAAGATAAGAAAGATTGCGAATAAGCTCATAAAGAAAAACGCTACTCTCTTATGTTCTTTAGCATTTGTATCAGCTACACTTGCTACAAACAGCTGTACATACAGGTGGTACCAAGAAAAAGAGCCTGAAGGCTTAGCTGAGTTTGCAAAGAGGGTAAAGTAAAAGTAGTCGGGTGAAAGACCTGAAAGTAACATCTTTCTGTTCAAATCAATGACGGAAGGAATAATCGTTGAAGGTCACGCATATGTGACGGAAAGTGAGAAAAGCATGAAAAGTAAGATTAAAAGTATGTTCATGATGGTTGCATTTGTTGCGGTATTATCTGCCGCGATTCCTGTGTTTGCTGCAAGAAGTACTGATTTCAAGCAGACAAACGGAAGCAACAGGATAACAGGAAATGCTTCAATTAGGAAAAGCGGTTATCAGTATGATATCAACTATAATGTATATGTAAGAGGTGTAGATGGCATATATGGTAAGTTCCAACTTCAGGGACCTGATTCTGTATATCTTGTTAATAAGACAGTATATAAGAACCAGGACCTTGTTCAAAGGTCTGCCTATACAGGTGCAAGTACAATGCTTGTTAAGGCACGTATAAACGGCGCCAGCACATATGTGTCTAACTATATTTCATATTGATATTTGTTTTCTTGTTTTGGGGTTCCTCTGTGATCAACAGAGGAACCTTTGTGGGTGTTTATTATGAAAAAATACATATACATTCTATGTTTACTAATGACTGTTGCTTTATCTTCCTGCGGTATGAGTAAGAATACCGCAGGAACTGATAATGGTCAGATCAAACTTAAAATAGCAGCTATATATAGTGCCGGTTCATTATCGGATGATATATTGAAGTTCAAGAAGGATAATCCCGGAATCGATATAGAGGTCAAAACCTATGAATCATATGCTGAACCTGAAAGATCATTCATCATGGATCTTACATCAGGCGATCTTCCCGATGTGATAGTTGCTCCGAGAAACATTTTATTTAAGCTTGTCAAGCGAGGATTGATAGAGGACATATATCCGTATATTGATTCGGATAAGGAATTGTCAAGAGAGGATTTCCTTCCGAGTGTACTTAACGCTTATGAGATAGATGGAAAATTATATCAGACTGTTTCCCTTGTGAATCTTCATAGCTGGGCAACTGAAAAAAATGAATATACAATAACAGGACGGTGGAATCTTGAGAGCTTTAAGAATTATATTGAAGGAAATAAAGAAAAAAAGGTATTGGTCTCATATAGTATGGATGGAATATCCAAAGCTATACTTACCGGTGTGTTAT
>JAFYAS010000056.1 GCA_017540605.1 Lachnospiraceae bacterium
GAAAAATCATCAGGCTGAATTTCTTCATAATCACTGCCTTCAAGAGTGATATCTTCCTCAACAAGAAGGATATTCTTATCCCTCTCAAGCTTTTTAGCCTCACGCGCTGTCATGGAAGCAACAACAATATTGTCATCTTCAAGACCTTCTGATAACTCCTCATTAACATAATAGTTGTCTTCAACCTTGTCATAACCGACATCGTTTTTTGCGAGAACGATGTACTCTTGCGTCGCAGGCGATGACTGTGTCTCTGCATTTGCAACAGGCACATATAAGGATGAAACCATAACACTCGCTGCCAATAACATTGCCTTAACCCGCTTAAATCTCATTGTGACTCTTACCTTTCTTTCCATGCTTGTTCTTTTGCGCAAATTCTTTCAAACCATCCGGTTCCTTTTCCTGATACCAAAATATCAAACATTCATTACTTGCAAACTGTGATATCTCTGATATACATGTGCATATCATCGGCAATGCTGCAATACATATCTTACTAAAAATCTTTACCATTGTACTAACCTCCAAAATATAATTTCTCAAACATGTCTGATATAGCAATTATACGTCTAAAAAAGCTCTTTGGTTCATTCGCCGTATGAACAGCAAAATAAAGTCAGATTTTTACCCCCTTTGTTGTTCATACGCCAAAAATGTTGTTTATACGTTCAACATGCAGTTACATGATTGATATAATCATTTTCTATTGACACAGATTAAAAAAAATGATAAAAGAGATTTAAAAAATCAGGAGATGATCACTATTCTTAACTTCCAATAGTTTTACCACTCAAAGGACAACATAGTTATAGCCGAGACTGAAGTACATGTCTCGGCTATTGTTTATTTTTAAGATCTGACCTCATTTACTTCTTTAATTATTATCACACTTAATAATAACGAAAATCACCGTTTCACATTCACCACAACTATCTCAGGATCATCATTTATCCTGATAGGGAACAAACTGTTACCAAGTCCCCTGCTGATAAACATTGTCATATCATCGAAATGATGCTCGCCCTCATAAAGCTTTGGAAAGAAACTAACATCCGGCGACAAAAGGCCACCCTTCCCCGGAATAATGATCTGCCCGCCATGAACATGACCGGTAAATACAATATCCGCTCCAGTCTGTTTGTATTCCTCATAGAGCATAGGATCGTGAGCAAGAAGGAGCTTCAGCTTATCTTCAGTTTCAAAGGCAGGCACATTGGTCATAGCATTCATGTAGGTTCCCACAAGAACCACATCATCAAGCTCTTCTCTTTTTCCATCTAAGAAATGCACTCCCATAGCCTCTATATCCGAGATAAAATCATCAAAGCCACCATCAAGCTTCCATACTTCATGATTTCCTGTAACATAATAAACAGGCGCTATCTCTACCGCACCTTTAAAGAAATCCTCCGCCAAAGAAAACGAGGTATGCACCGAATCTACCACATCTCCTGTGACAACGATCATATCAGGATCAAGCTCCCTGATATGCTTAAGAAGTAAGCACTCATTAAAACCAAAAAACTGATTGTGAAGATCGGATATCTGAACAATCTTAAGATCAGTATCCGCCTTATAATCATACTCTGTTACAACAATATGATAATTACCGTAGATGATCACACCAATGAATAATGACCATAGCAAAACAAATACCGGAATCGTAATAGTAAACTTTTTCTTCTTTGTCTTGTGATGAAAAAACTTCATACCAAGAAAAGCACCAAAAACGCCACCGATAACTGCCAAAGTTATAAGTGTCGCTTCTGATATCCTGAACCTTCCATCTATGGCCTTCTTCTTATCAATTCCATAGAGGAAAAACGCTATAATATTGATAGATAACAAAAATATTATTAAAACCATATGATCACAACATTGCTACATTACCACCGAGCTTTACTACCTCAGCTTTTTACTTTTCGATAAATGATTTTTGACTTTCAAGCTCTTTCTTGTTGCTTTCAACCTCCTTTGTAAGCTCTGCAATCTTATTATCTCTTTCTTCAAATTCAGCTTTGAATAAATCTCTTGTTGCTCCCATCTTCTTTGCACCTTCTTCCTGATTGTTGATCATAGTATATTCGTTTTTTCTCAACTGTTCAACGATTTTTTCCTTTTGTGGTATGTCATCAGAATATTTAATCTTCTCCTGTAATCTTCGGTCGTTTAAAAGCATACTTTTTAACAGTAGCAGTAGTATCAATCTTGAATTTTGGTTTTTTACTATCCCAAAAAGCAGCTATACTTATATAATCATTAACCTTTAAATTGGAGAAACTCTTAAGTTTAGGACAGCCTGAAAAGGCGGCATATTCAATACCCTTTACTTCCTTTAATCCTGATATTTTTGTGAGATTAATGCATCCCAAAAATGTACCCTTGTTTATGAAATTCAAATATTTACCTTTAAATTTTATTTCCTTTACTTTCGAATATGCAAAGGCACATGGGCGTATTTCTTTTACAGCTTTAAGAATAGTAATCTTAGAAGGAGCTTTAGCTGATACTCCATACAGTATTCCCCCATCTTTTGAGTACATTATCCCATTTGTAATTTTGAAATATCTATTTCCCTTGGCCAAGGTAATTTTATTCATAGAACTGTTAATAACATAATCGCCAATTTTTTTTAGACTTTTTGGGAGTGATACTTCTGAGATTTTTCCTAACGAAGCTGTTCCAAGCTTATAGGTTCCTTCCGGAATTACAATTTTCTTTAAAGAATTTTCTATAAATACATTATCCCCAAAAGTGATAAATTCGTAATTTGTAGGAAAATCAATAATTTTAAGATTAGAATAATATGCCAAAGAACCATTTCCAATGTGTTCAAGGGTATTAGGAAGTATTAAATGGGTTACACCATTTAATGAATTTATAGGATGACCACCTAATCCTGAATATGTCATATAATCCATATAGTTTTTTATAAACGATGGTTCTTCATAGTACCCAGGATCTAATATAGAAATAGATATTTCATATTTGGGATCAAATGTTACTCCGGATGCTTTATAATCGGGCATTCTAGTAATCGTATATGAAATTCCATTATGATCAACTGTTGATGGGATAGATAACACAACATCCTCTTTGGGTGTAATAAGTTCTCCATTTGTAGGATACCAATATTCCTTTGATTCTCCATATTCAGAATCTATCAGAAATGGTTCAACTTCATTTTTCCCAACAATATGGTAGCACACATAGTCTTCCCAAAAACAATTATTTTTTATATCAGAATATTTAGCTGCATGGACATCTATGTTTGTAATCATTAGGAAACTAAGTATTAGACAAACTACGAATAGTTTATTTTTCATATAAAAATCCTCCTTGTAAATATTGATTATACATTCTATCAACGGATAACTCAATATTTTAATCACCATTTACTCCGGAGGATCTATGGGCTCCACCACCAAAACATCTTAGTGGCATAAGCACAGCATATAATAATATGCCATATAGAATGTCTCTGAAGAATATTCCAAAGATAATAAAGAAGACGAAATATGTAATGTTTTCAAATATCCATGATAACAGGTAGTTAAAAATTTCAACTTCTTCAGAGCGAATGGTACCTGTTTCTTTCATGAGAGAGGTTATGTAATTGGCTGGCTTAGAAATCATCGCAACTACTCCTCCGGTTCAAGTTCAGGCTTTTCAAATGCATATTTTTTTACCTTTGCCTGACTAAAAAGCTTAATCTCTGGTTTTTTAGTATCCCAAAATGCAGCTTCTCCAACATATGACAATATGGTAGGTTTCCCTATATCATATAACTTTTCACATCCTGCAAACGCCGCATACTCGATATAATTTATCTCTTTTAACCCTGATATTTTCGTAAGTTTCCTACAGTTTGCAAATGCCCCTGGAGATATAGACGAAAAATACTTGCTTTTGAAAGTAACAGTCTTAATATTGGAAAACGCAAATGCACAGGTTTTTATTTCTTTTACTTTCTTTGGTATCACGACATTTTTTGGAACCTTCGCCGAAGCTCCATACAAAACCGATTCGTCAGACGAATACAGTATACCATCCCTCATCTTAAACTTAGAATTGCCTGGTGCTATTGTAACTTTCTTTGTATTGTTGTTAATTACATTAGCTCCAATCTTTTTCAAACTCTTTGGAAGGCTAACCGAAGGTATTTCTCCAAGTGCACAGTCACCTAGCTTATAGGTGCCTTCGGGAATCTGTATAGATTTAATATGAGTTGATCCGAACACATAATTTCCAAATGTTAGATAGTCATATTTTTTTGCAAATACTACCTCTTCAAGTTTATCACAATAAGCTAAAGAACCGGATCCTATAAATTCCAATGTATCAGGTAATATTATCGTAGTTATGGAATTAAGATAATTTAAGGGTAAACCATTACCATTGGAATACTGAGAATAAAGAGTTGCTGAAGGACATATAAAGTTTTGTCCCTTGTTGGGTATAATCCTTAAGTCATGCTTTTCGAAGTAATTGGAACTTTTATAATCAGGCAAATGTGTTAGCTTGTAGATTTTTCCGTTATGTTTAACACTAGCAGAAAAAGAGAATGCTATTTTTTTCTTAGGATGATAATCTTTGCCTTTTAAAAATAAATTTGAGTCATAATATCCATTAGCTTCAGCATAATCTTTGTCAATAGCCAAGGCTTCAACTTCATTTTTACCAATAATATGATAAAAAATATAGTCTTCCCAAAAAGCATTGTTTTTTGTACTTGATTGTTTTTGAGCATTTGTTGAAACAGTCATGATTATCATCACTGAACTAATTATCATAATGGTAATTATTTTTTTTTTCATTACTAATCCTCACAAAGAATTATAATATTCGTTAAATGCGCTAGAATTTTATCACATTTATGTGATCAATACAATTATTATTAATGAAATAGCGATAGGTTATTGAATTGATCTTAACGAATACCATTGAGGGCTAATGGAAATTTCTGTGGAATCAACCTGACTCATAAATGTATAGAATTTATATAGTTTAAATTCATTTGCATTGTGGTATTCTGGTTGATAAAATTCTTTTCCATTTGGAGCTACATTATAGTGCCATTTAAATAATGCAACTATTGCCGCTGCTTTGGCCGTTAAATAACGTGATTTTCCAATAGTTATATCATCCCTATCATTTCTTGTTTTTGGCAACACATAATTTCCGTGTCCATCGTTAACATATGCCTTATGGGCATATGCATCCATTAAAGTATGAATTGCTAATCCAGCTATAAATCTTCCCCTGTTTTCTTTTGTATCATCCACACCAATTTTATCCATTATTTTTTTAAAGTCTTTTGTTAGATAATTCTTGAGACGATCATTAATTGTACCTTCAGACTTGTTATTTTGACCTTCAGGATAAGGGTAATCTGAATGATCCACCACATATGCTATATCCTTATTATGAAGTGCTTTTCTAGCTATTCTCATTAGATAGACGTAGTTTGCTATATAGTTATTTCCTCCATGAAACACATTTTGTCCATTCTCATTATTTCCCTTTAAATAATCAAGATTGTCTGCATAATATTGGGCTTGTTTAATTATATTTTTCACATTATATGACAGTAAAGTATCAGTTTCATCTATTGCTGTTTGGTGATTTGTCGGAGACCACAGTGCCTCCACTTCAGTATCATTATAGGTTTCAACCGATGCAGTATTCTGAGCACACATATAATCATAATCTGTTAAAGCTTCTGTGTACGACTCTGCAAAATCATCATATACGGAAAGCGCATAATCAAGATCAACAACTCCGGGATCGTTGTTATTAATCTTCTTTGATGAAACTTTCATTAATTCACGAACAAATCTTGGTGACTTTGTATTGTCCTTTGCAAGAAGAACAGACGCTACTCCAGTGATATGTGGAGCCGCAACACTTGTACCATCAGTCTTAACTACCTCATCGAAGAAATCCGTAGCAGGAACGCTCTCGCCGGGAGCAAGAAGTTCTACCTGATCTCCCATAGAGCTAATATCACTTACCTCTCCATCTGGAGTCATTGCGCCAACTGCGACAACCTCATCAAAAGCTGCCGGATATTCCACGGCATTTGAGGTCTCTCCGTTATTACCTGCTGCACCGATCATAAGGATACCGGCTCTGTCCGCATCCTTTATGGCAGTCTCGAGGATTTCTGATCTTGCGGTTGTTCCGAAGCTCATGTTGATTATATCAATATCGTTATCTATACACCAATTTATTGCATTTATTATTCTGCTAAGAGGAGCCTTCTTATGATTATCAAGAACTCTGAGAGAGTAAAGCTCTGCATTGGGATTGATACCTGTAATTCCATAGCCGTTGTCCTTTGCGCCGATGATACTTGCAACACTTGTACCGTGTCCGGATATATCCTCATATAAGGGCTCAGCATAGTCATCAATAAAGTTTACTCTTTCCTTTATGTCTATATCAGATGTGGCTACAACACCGCTGTCTATGATCGCAACCTTAACATTGTCAGATGCCTCATTATACTCAGATGAGCTTGCACCGATCACATCGATATTCCACTGATCCTCGGGGGTAACACCCTCTTCCTGAGTAGATATCTCGCCACCATCAGTTTCCTCGGTATCTTCATAATCACTGCCCTCAAGAGTGATATCTTCCTCAACAAGAAGAATATTCTTGTCCCTCTCAAGCTTTTTAGCCTCACGCGCTGTCATGGAAGCAACAACAATATTGTCATCCTCAAGTCCTTCAGACAATTCTTCATTGACATCAAAGTTATCCTCGACCTTATCGTAACCGGAATCATTCTTTGCGAGGACTATATACTCTTTTGTTGCAGAAGATGTCCGTGTCTTTGCATTTGCAACAGGCACATATAAGGATGAAACCATAACACTCGCTGCCAATAACATTGCCTTAACCCGCTTAAATCTCATAATAATTATTACCTCCATCTTTTAACAAAACACATCTGATATAACAATTATACACATAAAAAATCATTTGTTTCATTCGCCGTATGAACGACAAAAAAAAGGCATTTTTTATCCCCACCTTGTCATTCATACTTCGAAAATGTTGATTTTTCATTCAATTTATCGTTGTACGATATCCGTTCACTACAACTCTTAGCACTTGCTGTTCAGAGCGTATTAGGATGTGATACCAGAAGACATTTCTCTCCACTTTGTAAAGCAAAGCCTCTAAATGTAAAGACCGATTAGTATATTTCTCATAACAAAAAGCGACACCAACAACTGCAAGAGTTATAAGTGTCGCTTCTGATATCCTGAACCTTCCATCTATGGCCTTCTTCTTATCAATTCCATAGAAGAAAAACGCTATAATATTGATAGATAACAAAAATATTATTAAAACCATATGATCACAACATTGCTACATTACCACCGAGCTTTACTACCTCAGCTTTTAACTTTTCGATAAATGATTTTTGACTTTCAAGCTGTTTGTCCTTGCTTTCAACCTCCTTTGCTAGCTCCGCAATCTTATTATCTCTTTCTTCAAATTCCGCCTTAAATAAATCCCTTGTTGCTCCCATCTTCTTTGCACCTTCTTCCTGATCATTTATCCTAAATCTTTCTATGACAAGGTCTGTTACTTCTGCCGCCTTTTCTCGATAAATCGGATTTGCTATATTGTTTATCAAATCTGCAATGCCGTCAACTCTGTCTTCAGAGAGTTTCTTTTGAACTAAACTCATCCATGGATATTTTTTATGATCCACCTTGTTAAGAAGAATCACTTGTACATCAAACAGTGTAGAGTGTTCAAAATAATAAACTCCCTCTTCTCTTTTGACCATAGTATAATCCAAACTCTTTAGTTGTTCAACGATTTTTCTATCTATTCCCGGTGACATATCAGGAGATTTATATTCTACCAATGTATGTCTTTTATAATCTCCACCAATACCATTGTTTATCACCGCATCATCCTTTTTTCTTCACTGCAAGAATATCTATCTCACTCTTCGTTGCCAAAAGATAATGTAGGGTGATCTCAAGCACATCAGTGTATTCCATAAACTCCATCTCATAGGATGCATAGAATGGGATATGCCACTGTTCTCTCTTGCCGTTTTCACTCAATTAAATCAACCCTTTCAGTATTTAATTGTTCCGGAACTGGTTCATACTGTATCAGTACTCTTTCAAAAAATCAAGAGATTGGTGACATTTGGGGGTAAAAAAGTGATATGCAACCCCAAGTTGCATATCACTATTATCATTATTACTTATCCAAATTTTATCCTTTGTGATTCGTCATAACCCCAAGGATATCACTCACTGACACCACAAGACTTCCCACAGCCATTATTCCACAGTAAGTTCTTATATTGAGATAACAGAGAATAAAAAATACTACTGAGATCAACACTAAGGATATAAGGCATTTCTTCCTTAGTATCTTCTTTTGTTCATCTGACAGTCTTTTGTTAAGACAATCCACAGGAGCAAGGCGTATGATAATAACTGCTGAAATACTGTATATAATCATCCATATGATCATTGGCGTGTATCCGGAGATTTTCGGTATCAGACCTGTGATCGTCACCACCATTCCATAGGAGAAAATGATACACAATAGTCTTGTCGGTGCGTGAACCCCTCCGCTGAAGTTTCTGAGGGGGGCAATAACCAAATAAAGCAGCATACCATACAGGATATCATCAAACCAGAGTCCACAGATTACAAAGAATGTGAAATATATTATGTTTTCAAATATCCATCTTAAGAGGTAGTTGTAGATTTCAACTTCATCGGACTGGATCGTGCCTGCTTCTACCATGAGAGAGGTGAGAAAATTGGTTGATTTTGAGATCATTCAAATTATTCCTCCGGTCCAAGTTCAGGCTTTTCAAAGGCATATTTATTCATTTTAGCTTTTCCGTAAAGCTTGATTGCAGGTTTCTTGGTATCCCAAAAAGCTGCTTCTGATACACCATACAGCACCTTTGGATTTCCTATGTTCTTAAGTTTAGAACAGCCGGCAAAAGCCGCATAATCAATCTGCTTAATCTCCTTTAACCCTTTTACCTCCGTGAGCTTTTTGCAATCAGCGAAAGTCCCTGATGGAATTCTTGATATAAACTTATTCTTAAATGTGACTGTTTTAATATTTGCTTTTGTAAATGCACAAGGTCTTATCTCTCTGACTTTAGATGATATAACTATATTTTTTGATACATTAGCAGAGGCGCTATACAAAACACTTTCATCCTTTGAATACAATATCCCATCAGTTATCTTAAACCTTGGATTGTTCGGAGCTATCGAGATTTTGTTTGTATAAGCATTGACCACATAGTCTCCGATCTTCTTTAATGATTTGGGAAGGCTGATATCAGGTATAGTACCAAGAGCCATGGTTCCAAGCTTATATGTACCCTCCGGTATTTTGATAGACTTGATTTTATTCGACACAAAAACATAGTCACCAAATGTAAGATAGTCATATTTTTTTGCAAAGTCAACCTCTTCCAATGAATAACAATGAGCCAAAGAACCTGTTCCAATATATTCCATCGTATCGGGTATGGTAATCCTGGTAACTGCATTCAAATAATTTAATGGCAAACCATTTTCTTCATAAAGACGACCGTCTAATGGGGAAGATTTAACATTAAAGCTTTGTCCCTTGGCCGGTATTATTTTTATGTCGTGTTTTTCAAAATAATCAGAGCTTCTGTATTCCGATAAGCGGGTCAGCTTATATTTTTTTCCTTCATGATTGATAGTAGATGGGTAGTTAAAGGTTGTTTTTTTTGAGCGCTTCAAACTAAAATCCGAATCATAATAACCCTTCGCTTCAGCATAATCCGTATCTATGCCAACAGCCTCAACCTCGTTATTACCAATTATGTGAAAAAAAATATAGTTCTCCCAAAATGCATCGTCTTTTGTTTTTGAATGTTTTTTTGCATATACGGTACTACCCAGACTAAGAATCATAGCGAATATTGTAAGTGTAAAGAATGGAATCCTCTTCATTGTTCATCCTCCTCGATTTATTCTGTACTGTTTATATTTATATCATTTTTTGAGATGCTATGCAATCTAAAAACCAGGTGCGCAAATAACCTCTGTCCAATATTGTAACAGAAGTTATTTGCGTAAGAATACTATTCTGCAGATCTGTTTGAATACCATACAGGATGATCAACTATTGATGTATGATCCGCTTGGTCTACAAATGTATGAAATTTACGAAGCTTAAAATCATTAGAGCCGTGAGTGTATGGATGATAGAATTCTTGTCCATCTGGTGTTAATGCATAATGCCACACATATATTGCGTCTAACGCTGCGTCTTTTGCCGTAAGATAACGAGCTTCTATCCTGTTTATATTATCTCTTGGGTTCGATTTGTCTTCTTTTTTACTTGGTATTCTTGTCCAATCTACGCCATTTAATTGCTCATATGCTTCATGCGCATATGTATCCATCAAAATATGTACTGCCAATCCTGCAACAAATCTACCTCGATTCTCCTTTGTATCAACTACATCACTTCCAAATATCGATGAAAAATCATTTTCTAATATACGCATACGATTATCTATAATGCTCTTGGAATTGTTTGGATAGTAGGCATAAGATGTAGCGGCAATAGCTGTTTCCATATCACTGCTATGATATCTTTTACGTGCAAGGTTCATTAAATACATGTAATTGGCAACATAGTTATAATTACCATGAAAAATGTCCTGTTCCGCAGTACCTCCTTTTAAGTATGGTTTTTCATCTGCGTATTTTTGAGCCAATCTAAATACTTTTTTGACATTAGCAGAAATATCATTAGAGTCATTGATTGCATTATAATGGTCCTTTTTATACCATAAAGCCTCAACCTCTGCCTCATCATAAGAATCAACAGTATTTGTGTTCTCAGCTACAATATTATCAAAATTTGTATAATCCTCTGAATAAGAAGCAGCAAAATCATCATAAACAGAAAGCGCATAGTCAAGGTCAACCACGCCGTAATCATTGTCATCTATACTCTTTGAGGAAACCTTCATCAGTTCTCTGATAAACCTGGGAGATTTGGTATTATCCTTCGCAAGAAGAACTGAGGCAACACCGGTAACATGAGGAGCGGCAACACTTGTTCCGTCAGCCTTTATAATATCCCCAAAGAAATCGTTGGCAGGAACACTTTCACCGGGAGCCAAAAGCTCCACTTCATCTCCGATGGAGCTTATATCACTGACCGCACCGCCCGGAGTAATACCACCTACGGCAACGACCTCATCAAAAGCTGCAGGATACTCTACAATGTCAGAGGTTTCACCATTATTACCGGCTGCTGCTATCATCAGGATTCCGGATCTATCCGCATCCTTGATGGCATTCTCAAGGATTTCAGATCTTACGGTTGTACCAAAGCTCATATTGATAATGTCAATATTGTGATCAATACACCAGTATATGCTGTTTACTATCCTGCTGAGCGGAGCCTTCTTTTGATTATCAAGAACGCGAAGAGAATATAGCTCAGTATTGGGATTCACTCCGGTAATACCTTGTCCATCATCCTTTGCAGCTATAACACCTGCTACACTTGTGCCATGTCCTGATATATCTTCAAACAAAACTTCAGCTTCATCTCCTACAAAATTCACTCTCTCCTTCACATCAATATCAGCCGATGCAAGAACTCCGCTGTCAATAACAGCAACCCTCACCGTATCCGAGGCTTCTGAGTACTCACCATCACTTGCACCGATCATATCAACATTCCATTGATCTTCAGGATTCACTCCTTCTTGATTGGCGCGAGCTTCCTTGATCTGAAGCTTTAAAGCATGCTGCGTTTCAATATCCAAGTCACATTCTCCTGCTTCTTCATAATCACTGCCCTCAAGAGTGATATCCTCCTCAACAAGAAGGATATTCTTGTCTTTCTCAAGCCTTTTAGCCTCACGCGCTGTCATGGAAGCAACAACAATGTTGTCATCTTCAAGACCTTCTGATAACTCCTCATTAACATCAAAGTTATCTTCAATCTTGTCATAACCGACATCGTTCTTTGCGAGAACGATGTACTCCTGCGTCGCAGACGATGACTGTGTCTCTGCATTTGCAACAGGCACATATAATGATGAAACCATAACACTCGCTGCCAATCACATTGCCTTAACCCACTTAAATCTCATTGTGACTCTTACCTTTCTTTCCATGCTTGTTCTTTTGCGCAAATTCTTTCAAACCATCCGGTTCCTTTTCCTGATACCAGCACAATCTGCAATCACCACTTATAAACGGTGATATTGCAGCTACCCCGGTACATACAACAGGCAAAGCCACCCACAGCTTACTCAATCCTTTAATCATAGTTTCTACCTCCGATTTTTATAGTTCAAACATGTCTGATACTGACATTATACGCCCATCAATATATTTTTGGGCTCTCACCGTATGAACAACAAAATAAAGTCCTTTTGCCACCCCCTCCATGTTGTTCATACGCCAAAAATGTTGTTCATACGGTCAAACTTTCATATTGTATTTTTTTCTGATGCTTTATATTGACACAATTACAAAAACATGATAAAAGGAATAATTAAAAAAGCAGGAGATATTCACTATGGGATTAAATATAGCTGTATGCGAAGATTCAATTGTCGATACAAAACACATTTCATCACTCTTGTTTGATTACCAAAATCTTCATGGGACAGATATACCCATCGAATATTTTACATCAGCTGAAGACCTTCTGAAAAATTATCAAAGAGGAAAATATCAGATTCTTTTTCTGGATGTAGAAATGAGCGGGATGGACGGAATCACCTTGGGCAAGAAGATCAGAAGTATCCCTGATGATGAAGTCTATATTGTATATACCAGTCTGTATCCCCAATACATGATCAACGGTTATGATGTAAGAGCCTTTCACTTTATACAAAAGCCAATAAATGATGATCGCTTATTTGAAATACTTGACAACATCGTCAAGGATATCGAAAAGCAGAGAGCTTATCTTAAGCTTCACACAGCAAGAGGTGAAAACCGCTTTGTAGTGATCAGAGACATCTATTATATTGATGTTTCAGAAATAAGGGATCATGTGGATGTACATATGCAGGACAAAGTCTTTGATGCCATCCATCACCTAAATCAGATGTATGCTGAACTCAAGAATCACGAATTTATCATGATAAAAAGAACAACCATGGTAAATACTCACCATATAACAGGCTTTTCAGGAGAAACAGTAAAGCTTGATAACGGTGACGAATTATCTGTCGGAAGGCAATACAAAAGCGAGCTTCAAAATCTCTTTTCCGCCACTATATTCAACCTATAAAGGAGCTAAAACAATGATCATAATCACAAATATCATTACAGGTATTTTTGACATTATATCAATAAAGCTATTTTACGATTCAGTTTTTAGAAAATTAAAACCACAAATTTCAAATAATTTTTTCTATTGTCTTCTATTATTGAAGCAAACAATATCAACCATCTATATGTTTGCATCATCAGGATATACAAGTATCACCAAAATACTATCATCATTTTTGGTATCATTTATACTATATTACATGATCAGTCTATGCTACGAAGTTCCATTACTTAGATACAGATTCTTTGCTGCATTCTTCTTTTATACCCTTGGAGCTATTGCAGAATTATTGTCAGCGCTGGTCTTTTTTACTATCAATCCTCAAATAAAGACTATTTCAAACACTTATATTGATACCATGATTTCCTTTGTGTCATGTATCATCTGGTTCCTCCTTGTGATCATCATCGCCACATACAAGCGAAATCAAGTGCGTACTGTCCCCGTAAAATATACTCTCCTTCTATTTCTTACCCCAGCATCAACTATTATGATAATGATCTGCATTCCTCCCTCTATGCTCACAACTGAAGGAGTATTTGCCTCATTCTTTCCCTTCTTAGCCTGCCTCTTAGTCATCAACATTTTAAACTACTATCTTCTTGATAGCGTTCTTGACAACCACGAAAAGGACAAAAAAATAAAAACCATCGAGCGACAGTTAAATGAACAGGAAGAAAAATATGATCAGCTCTCGGAAGCCTACAAGCAAACCCGTCGTATCATACACGATGTTAAACAGCACAACAACTATGTTATCGGTTGTCTTGAGAAAGGGCAATATAAAGATCTTGCCGACACCTTGCGCACAAATATTAAGGAAATTGAAGATAAATACATCTTTTCAAATACTGGAAATCTCGTAATAGATACCTTTGTCAACAACTTCGCTGCCACCTGTAAAAAATATGATATAGACTTCAATGTAGAGCTCACTGTAGACTGTGACAGAGTACCTATTCCGGATTATGATCTATGCATCATCATCGGAAACCTTTTCGACAACTGTTTGAACGCAAACAATTCACTTCCTGACAATATAAAGAAATATATGAATGTAAAAATAGCCACCACAAAAAAATTCCTGGCTATACAGATTAAAAACCCCATTATTCCTGATGGCTATCGAAGCGAAAAGGATAAGCTTTACCACGGCTATGGTCTAGAAAATGTGAGACTTTTATGTGAAAAGTATTGTGGTCTTTATAACTGCCAGCACAACGAAGATTATTGCTCAACCGTCGCTATCCCCATACCAAGGACAGAAAGCGAGCTCCGCTTACAGCGTGAAACGGAGCCCGGTCTAAAATACAATATCAAGATGTTAAAGGACGATTAGTAGATTGCTGCTAATCGATTAAAAGCTACTACCTTACTTCACTATAACCTTATACCCACTCACATCATAGGTGCTTTTTACAAAGCCTTCGATCATAGTCTTCGCATTCTTCTCAGCATTTTCAAAGAGTCCTTTTTCCCTTGCCTTTGCCTCCTCATCCTTCTTCATATCAGCGAAGGACGCTGCAACATCCTTTACGCTTATCTTGTTGAAGGCACTGTTTTGTTCGTCGTAAAGCTTGAAGCTATCTTCATCTATCTCGGAGCTGATGACCTCTACCTCAGGAAGTGTGACAGTTACAGTTTTCTTTTCTTCATCCACCGCCACATCGATCTTGGTAAAATCAACTCCCGCCGTGATGCTTCCGTCATAGCTATATACAAACTTGTTCTTGGTAAAGGGAATATTGAAATTGGTTCCTTCAAGCTGTAGGGCACTATCATGACTTTCCACATGTGTGTAATAATATTCAGCTGTAGACAGCTTTCCGATACTCTTCATCCCCTCGGCGATGGTCTGTCCCGAAAGAGAAACCTCTTCTTCTACAATCTCATCAATGATCCCCGGCTCCTCCGGCTCAACCACTTCGGTCTTTGGCAACTTACTCTTATAAAATAGAGAGGTTAAAAATACGGAAAGACCGACTAAGATCAATGCCGCAAAAAGCAGAAAAATACCGATCACCTTATCTGCCAGTTTTTCCTTAAAGCTATCACTCATTTTCTTTTCCTCATCACTATGCATTTTGCGAAGCCCTTGTATCCGTAAATATCTGATCTATGGATCTTGCAAGCTGATCTGCGCAGGAGGTTCCCCTGCCCTTGCAATCATTTCCACGAAGTATATCTGCTGCCTTTTTTGCATCAGTTCCCTCTAGAAGTCTTCCGATGGCTTTCAAGTTGCCGTTGCAACCTCCAACATATGCGAGATTATGGATCTTTCCCTCTTCATCAAGATCGTAGTCGATCTGCATTGAGCAGACTCCCTTTGGATGGTAAGTATAATGTGTCATAATGTCCTCCTTATTCTCCTTTATGATATGTTCCCGGCTCAGTAACTCTGTCATAGATATAGTAGTTTGCCGGTTCTTTATCTGTATTTGCATCAAGATTCATGGTCTTTGCTTCCTCCAATGTAATGGTGGCCGCATCGATAAATGTCTGGTCATCTATCTTCTTTGACTTGCCGTCTTCCTTGTAGGTCAGACCATTTAAGAATGATGGTTTCCAGGCATTTGCAGTAGAATCATAGGTAAATCTTGTAAATCCACTCCATACACCTGTTGTAGCATCATAGGCTGTAGATTTAGATATCTCCTTGCCATTGTAATAATAGGTTTTTCCATCATCCGGCAGCTTCAAGGTATAGTCCTTGAATACCAGAGATGGTTTCTCTGTTTCAACTGTCTCGGTTAATTTCGCTCCGGGATACCAATATTCCCATTTGTTGATATATCTTCCGTCATACCATGCATTATGAAAATATCCTACGCTTCCCCAGCCATCACTTCCTTCACCGGTACTTCCGTCATCATACATAAATGTGTAGCCATCAGTTGAGCCTCCGAATATAGAGGTCAAAAGCACAAGCTTTACATAGCTTCCGCCCTTTCCTACCGTATTTCTTACTGATGCCCAGGTAAGCTTCGGCGTATCGGTAGGTTCCTCGGGAACTGTAAGCTTTCCGTATTCACAGAGCATATCTGCAACTTCACTTAGCTTTCTCTTGGTAAATGCATCATTCTTTGAACCGTCAAATGAATAGAAATACTTGATCTGATGGGCGTTGATGCCTTGTCCTCCGCCGGTTCCTGCTCCACCGTAGGATTTGGTCACTCCGTCCTTTGTAACATTTACCAGATAATGAGCACTTGATGACCATGAAACCGTAACAGTGGAATCAAGCTTTTTAGCCACAGAGCTCATTATACTCGGAAATCCTATAGAGTCATATCGCATAGGATGGATCGCAGATACGAGGAGTGATTTGCTGTTCTTTCTGCCATAGGGGCTCTGTATGTAGAAGGTCTGATCCACATGAGGCGAGGTAGAAAGACCATAATAGGGAGCCGTGGTGGACTTATACATTTCCCCAAGCACATAAGCTCCGCTATACAGACACTCGCTGGAAAAGCCCTTTTGAATTCCCGACAGATTGTCAAAGTATGACTTGCTGCTATCCCCGTACATCTTGATCAGGTAATCAACTACTCCATATACCTTCTCAACATTTACCTTCACATCTGTTTCATTGTAAACATAATCCTTGACCTTAGTGGTCTCTCCTGTTGTGATATTGTAAACATTATGTGTACCTGTAACCGTACCAAGCTCAAGATATAGCTCTCCGCCGTCGGTATTTGATCCCACAGCGATATAACCGCCCTTGACTCTTCTTGTTTCCTTCTTTTCGTACTTTACATCCTCAAACACCGTATCAACAGGGGTGATACTTCCCTTTGAATCCTTCTCAACATAAACAGATTTCTTATCAACAAGTCTGAAGCTGTCAGGATCGGGATTGTCCGTCTTTATATAGAAATAGTTGTTAAACGGCGAAATCATAGGAATAACTTCATAGGAGTACTTTTCCCACAGTTTCTTTTCCTCCAACTTCTTCTTGATCTTTGTAAGCTCGATAGTATCTATTGATGTCTCGGAAAATGCTGAATCATTTATTTTTTTTAGGTTCGGAGTATTCTCAAAGTTGAAATCCGTAAGCTTCATACAGCCCTTGAAGGCATCCTTCTTTATCTCGGTAAGAGCCGCATTCTTCGGGATCACAAAATCTTTCAAGGCCTTATCACCTGCAAATGCGGAATCGGCAATAGTCAAAACATTTTTACCAAGACTTACCTTTTTAAGCTTAACACAATCTGAAAAAGCATTCTTTCCAATAGTGATCACATTTGAGCCTATACTGACCTCTGTAAGCTTTTTAAGCCCTGCAAATGCTTTCTTAGATACCTCCGTAACCTTGTAGGAATAGGTACCCTTGTTCTTACCCTTTTTCACCTTTATCTTCACGGTAGCAGGTATCGCTATCTTCTTTACACTGTTTAGCTTTACACCCTTCTTTATACCGAATGCCGTCACCGTACTGTTCTTTTTTGACAGCTTCGTGACCTTGTAAATGATATTTCCCACAGTCACCTTAGTGCCAACCTTGACGGTATCCAAGGTCACCACCTTAGAATTTTGTTTTTTCGCCGTAACCGGACATACTCCAAACATCGAAATTCCAAGAACCAATGCGCATATCAGAGCGAATATCCGGATTCTTTTCCCATGTTTAAACCCCATAACCAATACCTCCTGCCTTTACTTTTTAGCTAAAACGCTACAACTCCCTCTATTATATCCTATACCTTATTTTTATTCAAACCTAAAATTCAGGGTTGAAAACACAGTTAATATAGATTATATTTAACGGCGGTTATTGTGTAACATCATAGTCTCTTAAATTTTAACAAAGCACAGGTTGTGAGATTCTGCAAAAATAATCGAGGACCATCATTTTACGCCGGTACTTAGTGCCTGTTTTTTAGGCACTTATGTACCGTTGCGTAAAATGCTGAGTGGGAGCGATGTCCGAGATTTTTTGCAGAATTTCACAGCCGTACGGATAGGAATTTACATATGCAAATCTACATTTTACGACACGGAACAACTACATGGAACTCAGCACATAAGATACAGGGACGTGCAGACATCCCTCTAGATGACATCGGCACACAGATGGCAGTCGAAACAGGGGCATACTTCAAGGAAAAAGGAATAATCTTTGACCGAATATTTGCAAGTCCTTTACAAAGGGCACTGAATACAGCAAAAATAGTCACAGGAAGAACAGATATAGTGACAGATGACCGATTAAGAGAACTAAACTTCGGTAGACAAGAGGGCGAACGGGTTGAAGAAATGCTTGAGAGTGATATGCCCTTTCGATATTTTAGAAAGGCTCCGGAGATATATGACCGTATGGCCGCTGAGGATGAAACCATGGAAAGCCTTACTGAGCTTTGTGCGCGAGGAAAAAGCTTTATGACAGAGGTCATAGAAAGGCTTCCTAAAGACACAGACCGTATCCTGATCTCAGCACACGGCGCTCTAAACAAGGGAATACTGATGCATGTAAGAAATGAAAGTGATATCAGCCTTTTCTGGGGTGAGGGTCTTTCTCCCAACTGTGGAATGGATATCTGGGATTATGACTTTGATACCGGGACCTACACCAATTTAGAGACCAATGTGATCCATTATTCTGACGAGGTAGCAAGCAAGGTAACAAAGCTACTTTAACCCTAAAATTATCTTTTCAAGCCATCAAAAACCCGATGGCTTGATTTTTTTGTGAAAATCATAAGAAAACTCTTTTTATTATCTTCATTTTCTGTTAAAATATATGCGATTGCATTTTTTTGCTTAAAAAATATCAAAAGGAGGATCATATGATTTACTCAACAGAAGTTAAGGAGATGTGCCCTGTTCATCAGGGAGTACATCATGGCGCTGCTCCCATCCCCGAGGAAGCTAAATGGGTTCAGGCCAAAAAAGTAGAGGATATCTCCGGCTATACACATGGTATCGGCTGGTGCGCACCTCAGCAGGGCTGCTGCAAGCTCTCACTCAATGTAAAGGAAGGAATCATCCAGGAGGCTCTTGTAGAGACCATCGGATGCTCAGGTATGACACATTCCGCAGCTATGGCTGCCGAGATTCTTCCCGGTCTTACAGTTTTAGAGGCATTGAATACTGACCTCGTATGCGACGCTATCAACACCGCTATGAGAGAGCTCTTCCTTCAGATCGTTTACGGTAGAACACAGAGCGCATTCTCTGAGGATGGTCTTCAGATCGGCGCAGGTCTTGAGGATCTTGGAAAGGGTGCCCGTTCAATGGTTGGTACCACTTATGGTACACTTGAGAAGGGACCTCGTTACCTTGAGCTCACAGACGGATACATCACCGATCTCGCTCTTGATGAGGATGACGAGATCATCGGCTACAAGTACATCAACTTCGGTAAGATGATGGACGCTATCAAAGCAGGTGATGATGCCATGACAGCTATTGAGAAAGCATCAGGACAGTATGGTCGTGTTGCAGATGCAGCAAGACTTATCGATCCTAGAAAGCAGTAAGAAAAGGAGGATTAAAAATATGGCATTATTTGAATCATATGAAAGAAGAGAGCCTCAGATTCTTGCTACACTTAAAGAGTATGGCATTTCATCAATTGAGGAATGTAAAGAGATCACAGATGCTGCAGGCATCGATGTATACAACCTTATCGAAGGTATTCAGCCTATCTGCTTTGAGAATGCAAAGTGGGCTTACACTGTAGGTGCTGCTATCGCTATCAAGAAGAACTGCAGAAAGGCTTCAGAGGCTGCTGCCGCTATCGGTATCGGTCTTCAGGCATTTTGTATTCCCGGTTCGGTTGCTGACCGCAGAAAGGTTGGTATCGGACATGGTAATCTCGGAAAGATGCTTCTCGAGGAGGATACAGAGTGTTTCGCATTCCTCGCAGGTCACGAGTCATTTGCTGCTGCCGAAGGTGCTATCGGTATAGCAGAGAAGGCTAACAAGGTTCGTCAAAAGCCCCTTAGAGTCATCCTTAACGGTCTCGGCAAGGATGCTGCTCAGATCATTTCAAGAATTAATGGTTTCACATATGTTGAGACAAAGTACAACTACTTCACAGGTGAGGTTGAGGAAGTATTCAGAAAGTGCTACTCAAAGGATCCTGAGTCTCCCAGAGCAAAGGTTAACTGCTATGGTGCCAATGATGTTCAGGAAGGTGTTGCTATCATGTGGAAGGAGAATGTTGATGTATCTATCACAGGTAACTCGACCAACCCTACCAGATTCCAGCATCCCGTTGCAGGTACCTACAAGAAGGAGCGCGTAGAGGCAGGTAAGAAATACTTCTCAGTTGCTTCAGGTGGTGGTACAGGTCGTACACTTCATCCCGACAACATGGCTGCAGGTCCCGCTTCATACGGTATGACAGATACTATGGGACGTATGCACTCAGATGCTCAGTTCGCAGGTTCTTCATCAGTTCCCGCTCACGTTGAGATGATGGGACTTATCGGTGCAGGTAACAACCCTATGGTTGGTATGACAGTTTCAACTGCAGTTTCTATCGAAGAGGCAGCAAAGGCCGGCAAGTTCTAATAAATTGACTTGATCCATTAGGCAGAGGCGAATCATCAAAAGCCTCTGCCTTTTTTATTTCCTGAATCACACTTTAAACAAATATTCCAAGCTTAAATCAACAATCATGTTGCATTAGACGGGTAAATCATATACAATCATTAGCATTATGAAAACATTTAGAGAAAAATTTATCGGAGACAAGGCATTTTATAAGGCTTTATTTGCCGTTGCCATTCCGATCACTATTCAAAACGGAATAACGAATTTTGTAAGCCTCCTGGACAATATTATGGTAGGTCAATTGGGCACAGAGCAGATGTCAGGAGTCGCTATCGTGAATCAGCTCATGTTTGTCTATTATCTGTGTATGTTCGGCGGACTTTCAGGAGTTGGTATTTTTACTGCGCAATATTTTGGTTGTGGCGACGATGAAGGCATAAGACATACCTTCAGATACAAGTTCTGGCTTGGTGTGGTGATATCATCTATCGTTGCTGCAGTTCTTTTGTTATTCGGAGAAAACCTGATCGGTCTATATCTGAACGGTTCAAGCGACGGCGGCGATCTTGAAGCAACCCTTATGTACGGCGAACAATACCTGAAGGTGATCCTTCTTATGTTCCCCGCCATGTGTATCGGTCAGCTATATACCACAACCCTTCGTGAATGCGGTGAGACCTTCGTACCAATGGTTGCAGGTGTGGTTGCAGTATTTATAAATCTCTCCTTCAACTATCTTTTGATATACGGAAAGTTCGGTTTTCCGGAAATGGGTGTAAGGGGAGCAGCTATCGCTACCGCTCTTTCACGATATGTGGAAATGCTCATAGTAGTCGGTTGGGCTTATGCTCACAGAAATACACACACCTATTTTAAGGGCATCTTTAAAACTCTGAGAGTTCCTGTCGCTCTGATAAAGAAGTTCTTTATAACAGGTATGCCTATCCTGATAAATGAGGGCTTGTGGTCAGCAGGCATAGCTATGCTTACCCAGGCTTACTCAATCAGAGGACTCAATGTGGTTGCAGGACAAAATATCTCAAGCACCATAAACAATCTGTTCAATATAGCATTTATCGCCCAGGGAGATGCAGTTGCTATCATAGTGGGACAGTACCTTGGTTCCGGAGATATGGAAAAGGCGAGAGATACCGACAACAAGATCATTGCATTTGCCATTATGTCCTCTGCTCTTGTCGCCATACTTATGTTCTTCACCGCTCCACTCTTTCCCAGATTTTACAATACTACGGATGAAGCAAAGCTTATCGCAACAGGCTTTTTAATGGTACAGGCGATAGTGATGCCCAAGGACGCCCTTTTACATACCTGCTATTTCACAATACGTGCCGGAGGAAAGACCATTATCACCTTCTTCTTTGATAGCGTCTTTATGATCCTTGTGAGCGTTCCGGTAGCGTATATTTTTACAAGATATACCTCCCTTGCAGCTCCGATTGTTTTTGCCATTGTTCACGCCTTTGATCTTATCAAATGTGTGATAGGTATTATCCTGGTTAAAAAAGGAGTCTGGATGAAGAACATTGTAAGCTGAGCAACTACTCACTACAGCTCTGAACAATTACTAAGTTGAATTTATTGAAATTTGGCGCATTTTATAGTAAAATAACACTATCAAAGGGATTATTTTTAGGGGAGTGTTATTTATGGCAAATGTACCTATTACAGATATCTTAGACAGTGCAGGATTTCAGATATCAACCATCTGTATCTGTGGATCCTGCATTTACTATACTATGGTCCATCAGAAGCCCGAAAAGCTTCAGAACAAAGTCTTTTTAGTCATTTTCAGCAATGTACTTATCACTGCGATCTGCAATCTGATAAGTGCTCTTGTCAAGCCCTATACGGCAAGTGACGATTTTCTATTCTCTGTCACCAAGGTGAGCCAATACATTTACTTTTTATTCCACACACTACTTGCTCCCTTATTCTGTTTTTATATTGCCCTTGTTACCGGAGCTACACACAGGCTGAAACGCAGCTTTAAGATCATCTACAATCTCCCGGTTGTAGCCATATTCCTATTGGTTGTCACAAATCCCATCACTCACTTTGTCTATTATCACAATACCGAAAGACAATTCACCAGAAACTGGGCTGAATATATTATTTACGGAATAAGCGTTGTTTACTATCTCCTTGCTATCTTTATTATTTTTCTATATTGGAAGGCTGTTACATTGAAGATTAAGAGAGTTCTCTTTTATTCTTATTCGACTGTCCTTGCCGGAACAGCTATTCAGCTTGTCATCCCCTCTTTCCATACCGAGCTTTTTGCCGAGGCTCTCGCCATGACTGCTATGATGGTCACAGTTGAAAATGAAGAGGACAGAAAGGACTCAAGAACAAAGATCTACAACTACGCTGCTCTTGCTTTTGATGTAACCAAGAATATCAAGATAAACAAATCCTTCTTTATCGTCTGTATAAAAATGAACAATCCTATGGGAATGATGCAGCTTATCGGTCCTGCCAATATTGAAAAGCTCACAGAGCTTACCGCTGATTATCTTGCTACCCTTGTTCCCAAATATACCATTTACTACATAGGAACCGGTACCTTTGTCATCATGAACGTCGACAAGGACAGAGAGTTCAATATCAAGCTTGCCAAAACCATAAAGGAAAGATTTAATCACAGCTGGCACTTCCAGGATCGTGATACCGTATTCAGTTGTTCTGTATTCTGCGCTGAGGTACCCACAGATTTCAAGACTCCCAAAGAGATCATGATGTTGGTAAACAGCCCCATACCTCCAAATGCAACCAAGTCTGACGGCATCTTCTACGGAAGCAGTTTAAATTATATCTTAAGACGATCAAAGGTCGAGGAGGCTATTGCCAACGGCTTTAAGAACAAGGGCTTTGAGGTTTACTATCAGCCTATCTACAACGCTTCCGATATGACCATTTGTGCCGGTGAGGCTCTTTTGAGACTGCATGACAGAGACAACGGTGAGATATATCCTGACGAGTTCCTGCCCATTGCTGAGCGAAGCGGTATGATATTCGAGCTGGGAGACTTTGTTCTTGACGAGGTCTGTAAATTCTTAAACAGCGGTATTCCTACAGAGATGGGTATCGATACACTGAATATCAATCTTTCGGTTATACAATGTATTCAGTCCAACTATGCTGAGAGGATCATTTCCCTTGTATCAAAGTATGATATCTCTCCCTCAAGGATCACCTTCGAGATCACAGAATCTGCCGCTACCACTGATTTTGCAGCACTTAAGGCATTTGTCACAAAGCTTAGAGCTCACGGCTTTAGATTCACTGTGGACGATTACGGTATCGGTTATTCCAATGTACACTCTATCTTCTCTTTGGATGTGGAGATCATCAAGATCGACAGGACCATACTTTGGGAGGCTGAACAGACCGAAACAGGCCGCATCATTATGGTGAGCTCAGTTGATATGATCAAGAGGATGGGCAAAAAGATACTTATAACAGGTGTCGAGACCAAGCCTCAGATCGATATGGCAACAGAGTTCGGAGTTGATTATCTCCAGGGCTACTACTTCTCAAATCCCATTACTCAGAACGAATTTATCGGTATCCTTAAGGCTACCCAGATCGCAAGATTCGAGGAGCAGAAGGCTCTTGCAGCAAGTGAGGCCATGAGTAACTTCCTTGCAAATATGTCTCACGAGATCAGAACTCCCATCAACGCCGTTCTCGGTATGGATGAGATGATCCTTCGTGAAAGTGATGATGATCGCATTATTGAATATGCGAGAACCATAGAGGGAGCCGGAAGGACTCTGCTTTCACTGATCAATGACATCCTCGATTTCTCAAAGATTGAGGCAGGCAATGTAGAGCTTGTGGAAAATGAATACGAGCTCTCTTCTATGCTCTCCGATGTGATCAACATGATCGAGATCAGGGCAGAGAGCAAGGGACTGAATCTTGTAGTTGATATCAATCCGGTTACTCCCGGAAGACTTTACGGAGATGAGACCAGAATAAGACAGATCATGTTGAATCTCCTAAACAATGCTGTAAAATATACCGAATCGGGAACCATTGCCCTTCGACTATCCTTTGACCTGATAGACGAGAGCCATATTTACCTGAAATTCTCAGTAAAGGATACCGGTATAGGCATCAAGGAGGAGGATCTTAACCATCTCTTTGAGAAATTCAGAAGGCTCGACCTCGACAAGAATAAGACCATAGAAGGAAGCGGTCTGGGTCTTGCCATCACCCACCAGCTATTAAAGCTTATGGATGGGGATATAAAGGTTGAATCAACCTATGGCAAGGGCTCTACCTTCTTTGCAAGGATTCCTCAAAAGATCATAAGTAAAGCAAGCATTGGCGATTTCAACGCCAAGCCTACTATTGATACAAAGATCGAATCCTACAAAGAGAGCTTCCATGCCTCAAATGCAACCATTCTTGTTGTCGATGACACACCAATGAATCTTATCGTTGTAAGAGAGCTCCTTAAGGAAACCAAGATCAACATTGATGAAGCCGGAAGTGGCAAGGCCTGTCTTGAAATGTGTGGAAAGAAGGCTTATGATATAATCTTCCTTGACTACAGAATGCCTGAGATGGATGGTATAGAAACTCTTAAAAAGCTAAAGGAGATGACAGACTGTCCCAATATCAACACACCTGTCATAGCTCTTACAGCCAATGCCATCGCAGGGGCCAGAGAACGTTTCCTTGGCGAAGGCTTCGATGATTATATTACAAAGCCGATAAACGGAGAGCGCTTAGAGAAAATACTTCTCATGCATTTACCTGTGGATAAGATTGATAAGCCTGAAAAAGCCGGTAAATCAAACGGCTCCGTAGCTGCTCCTCTCGACGTAAAGACCGGTGTAGCCAACTGCGGTTCCGAGGAAGCCTATAAAAATGTATTAAAAGCATTTAGGGACGAGATCCAGGCAAGAGCAGAGGTGATAAGAACCTCCCTTGATAATAATGATATTAAACGCTATGTTGTGGAGGTTCATGCTATAAAGAGCTCTGCAAGGATAATTGGAGCATCTGAGCTTTCAGAGCTTGCCCTTAAGCTAGAAGAGGCAGGAAATAACGGAGATATCGAAACCATAAACGAAGATACCCCCAAGCTACTCCAGCTTTATGAAAGCTATGCCGACAAGCAAAAGCCAAAGGCTCCCAAAAAGAACAACTCTCTTCCTTTACTATCAAAGGCAGAATGGGAGGATGCTCTCGTTACCTTCAAGGAATTCGCTGCGTCAATGGATTATGACAACTCCATAGCTATTGTAGATTCTTTAAAGGGCTATATGATGGAGGATGCTGAAATGAAGGCTTTAGCAGATATCGAAGCATTGGTTAGAAGGCTTGAATGGGATCAACTTAAAAGTTATATAGATAAATTGTAGACAAATCATAAAAATAGAGGTAAAATTTTTCTATGCCTATGATTTTGAAAGGAAATGAAAAATGGCCAATAACAGAATTCTTCTTATGAGGGAAAAGATGACATTTATGGTCAATGCCCTTGTGAACAATCTGAAAGCAGCTAACTATACTGTGGAAGAGGTTAATCTCGATATTAAGAATATCGTTCTATATGAGGATGAGGTAGATATTTTCATCCTGTTTGCCGATGCCGAGATCATAGAAAAGCAGAATACTCTGGTTTACTTAAAGGATCTCTGCGTTGAAAAGAGCAAGCTTATGGTACTTATCGGCAGCAAGGAAGAGATTGACGAAGTCAATTCTATCATTCCTCCACATCTTCTTGCAGACACCATAGAAAGACCTCTCGATATGAATACCTTTATTGAGAAGTTAGACAATCTGATGAACGAGAAGGAGATTGAAGAAAGAAAGAAAAGCATCCTCCTCGTGGATGATGATGCCAGCTATATACAGCTTCTCCATGAATGGCTGAAGGCCGAATACAGAGTTGGTATGGCTAAGTCCGGTATGCAGGCTATCACCTGGCTTGCAAGAAACAATGTAGACCTTATTCTTTTAGACTATGAAATGCCTGTGACCTCAGGTCTCCAGGTTTTTGAGATGTTAAAAAGTGAGCCCTTCTCCAAGGATATTCCGGTTATGTTCTTAACCAGTAAGAAGGATAAGGAAAGCATCTTAAAGGTTATGGCACTAAAGCCTGCCGGATATATGCTTAAGGATATCAACAAGGGTCAGCTCCTGGCAAACTTAAGCAAATACTTTATCAAACAGGAATACAACAAGCTTGATAAAAAAGGATAAACCTAAAGCATAAAAAGATAATGCCTCCGGCAAAAGCCGGAGGCATTATCTTTTTTCTTTTAATTATTCCTTATTTGCTATCTCTTTTTCTGCCACATCCTCCGGTGCTCTCTCGTACCTTGCAAATTCATAGGAAAATGTCGCACTTCCTCTGGTCATGGAATGAAGTCTTGTGTCGTACTCATAAAGCTCCAAATAAGGTATATCTGCAACTATCTCAGTAATTCCATCTCCCACAGGATTCATACCCATAACTCTCGCTCTACGCTTATTGAAATCTCCCATGATATCACCGGTATATTCATCAGGTGCTACAACCTTTAGGTTTGCTATGGGTTCGAGAAGAATCGGTCCTGCATCCATAAAGCCCTGTTTAAAGGCCTGTTCCGTGGCTACCTTGAAGGCAAGCTCGGATGAATCCACCGTATGGTAGCTACCATCATAGAGAACTACCTTTACTCCCATGACAGGATAGCCTGCCAAGGGTCCCTTGGTCACAGCCTCTGCTACTCCCTTTTCAACAGCCGGAAAGAAGTTCTTTGGAACAGCCCCACCCACAACAGTTTGTTCAAATACATAAGGTGTTTCTGTATCTCCCGAGGGTTCCACAGTGATCTTCACATGGCCATACTGACCGTGTCCGCCTGACTGTTTCTTATACTTATATTCAGTATCCGCCTTCTTAGTCACCGTTTCCTTGAAGGCAATCTTTGGCTTCATAAGCTCGATATCAACCTTGTACTTCTCTGCAAGAATACTTTGAACAACCTCAAGATGCTGACCGCTGATGCCATAAAGAAGAGTCTGAGAATTCTCACTGTCATTTACAGCCTTTAATGTCATATCCTCCATCATCAGCTTTGAAAGAGCCTGACTTATCTTGTCCTCATCACCCTTCTTTAACGCCTTATAACGTCTGTATACATAGGGCTTTGAAATGGGTGTCCTAATGAATGTAACAGGCATCTTTCTGGTTGACAGAGTATCGGTAGTCTGACTTACGGTAAGCTTTGCCAAGGCTCCTATATCGCCTGCATGAAGCTCCTTTACCTCTTCTACCTTATTGCCACATATAGTATATATCTTACCAAGCTTCTCGTCAGCGTCCCTATGATAATTGAAAAGAACATCATCCGGCTTTATAACGCCCGATGTAACCTTTATAAGTGAATATTTTCCGATATATGGGTCTGCTATGGTCTTGAATATATAGGCTGACTTTGCCTTTGAGAAATCATGATCTGCCTCAAACACCTCATTGTTCACGGTGTTGATTCCTGCGCATTTGCATTTGTCGGGACTTGGGAAATATTTGACAATATCCGCCATAAGAGTGTACATTCCCTTCGCTTCAGTATTGGAGCCCATGAGTACGGGAACTACGGAGCAATCAGATACTCCTACACGAAGTGCCTGTCTGATCTCATCCTCAGAGAATTCATCACCGCCGAAATACCTCTCCAAAAATTCATCACTGGTCTCGGCAACAGTCTCCAATAAAACCTCACGGCATATATTCAGATTGTCAAGGGAATAATCGGGAACATCGAATTTGTCTACAGTTCCGTGGGTGTTCCATCTTTTTGCTTTTTGCTGAATAACATTGACATAACCCACGAACTTTTCATTCTCACGAATAGGTAAATGGAAAGGCGCGATCTTCTTGCCATACATCTCCTGAAGCTCCAAAACCACCTTCTTGAAGCTGGCCTTGTCATCATCCATGTCAGTGACGAAGAACATTCTGGGAAGCTTTTTCTTCTCGCAAAAATCCCATGCACGCTTTGTTCCGGTCTCAATACCTGACTTTCCGGATATCACTATAACCGCAGCATCTGCAACAGCTACAGCCTCCTCTGCTTCACCGACAAAGTCGGAAAAGCCCGGTGTATCAAGGATATTTACCTTGTGATCATCCCAAACAACAGGAAGAACGGAAGTCTTGATAGATATCTTTCGCTTGATCTCTTCCTTGTCATAGTCACTCACGGTATTGCCTGAATCAGTACTTCCCATGCGCTTTGTCATACCCGCAAGAAACATGATCGCCTCAGCAAGGGAAGTCTTTCCCGAGCCGCCGTGCCCCAAAAGAACTACATTTCGGATCTTGTCCGTAGTAAATACATTCATGTAACCACCTCTCCTTTTTTAGTTTTATCACCCCGCAGCCAATGTCGGATGGGCTGCATAATTACTCTTTAATTTTACCAATAACAAAGTATATAAGCAACATAAAAAAGAAAAAAGTGATGGCTTAGATCAATTTTCTGTTGGATTCACATGAATCATAATATGCTTGATAGCAGGATACCTCTTTTCCATAGCATCATGCACACTATGGGCGATAGCATGGGACTGTCTTAGCCTTAATTCACCATCCACCTCTATCTCAGCCTCAACATATATTCTGGCGCCAAACATCCTGGTCTTCAATACATTAACATCAATAACTCCCTCCTGAGACAGCATAAATCCCATCATCTCAGAAGCAAGCGCATCATCGCAGGCCTTATCAACCATCTTGTCGATAGCATCCATAAATATATCATATGCCGCCTTGACAATAAAAAGACAGATAAAAAGTGATGCTATAGTGTCTGCGATGGGATATCCAAGTCTTGCTCCGCCTATACCGATGAGAGCACCTATTGACGAAAGGGAATCCGAACGATGATGCCACGCATCAGCCTTCAATGCAGATGAATTGATCTTCTTCGCAACCTTGATCGTGATCTGATACATCCACTCCTTTGAAACAATGGAGACCGCTGCAGCTACAAGTGCCAATACTCCCGGTATAACAAGTTTATCATATTGTCCTGCACGTATGGTGCTTACAGCTTTTGTACCGATTCCAAGTCCTGTCTCAAAAAGCACTACAGCAAGAACTATGGATGCAACACATTCCAAACGTTCATGCCCGTAAGGATGCTCCTTATCCGCTGCCTTTGAGGCCATCTTCACTCCTATCATCACTATAAAGGTACTGAACACATCCGTTGCCGAATGTATGGAATCCGATATCATAGCTCCTGAATGCGCTACTATACCAGCGATAAGCTTGAATACAGAAAGCATGGCGTTTACTATCAGGGATATCCTTGATACCCGCATCGATTCATATTCAAATTCAGATTGTCCTTCTTTTTTTCCACTCATATCTATCCACCATTTTAGAGATCTCTAAGTGTCTCCTTAAATTTCTTTAATTCATCCCTGAGCTCTGCAGCCCTCTCGAAATTAAGCTCTGCCGCTGCCTCATTCATCTTCTTTGTAAGCTTTGCTATAGCAGCCTTAAGCTCCTTTTCGTTCATGGATTCCATATCCTTGTCGAAATAGTCAGCCACAGGCTTTTTATCCTCATCAGATGTGATCTTTATAAGATCTCTGATCTCCTTCTTAATTGTCTCGGGAGTAATACCATGTTCCTTGTTATAGGCCTCCTGTATAGATCGTCTTCTGTTGGTCTCATCGATAGCAACCTTCATAGATCCTGTCATATTGTCGGCATACATGATCACGTGTCCCTCTGCATTTCTAGCCGCACGACCTATGGTCTGGATCAGAGATGTCTCGGAACGAAGGAAGCCCTCCTTGTCGGCGTCTAAGATAGCAACCAGGGTGATCTCAGGTATATCAAGGCCCTCACGAAGAAGATTGATTCCAACAAGTACATCAAAAACATCCATACGAAGATCCCTGACTATCTCGACACGCTCCAGGGTATCTATATCTGAGTGCAGGTACTTAACCCTCACTCCTGCCTCGCGAAGATAATCTGTCAAATGCTCTGCCATCCTCTTGGTAAGCGTAGTAACAAGAACCTTGCCCTTCTTTTTAGTCTCCTTGTTTATCTCTGTCAAAAGATCATCAACCTGTCCCTCTGTGGGACGTACTTCTATGGGAGGATCAAGTAGTCCCGTAGGTCTTATGACCTGCTCAACTCTGAGCATCTCGTGATCGGCCTCGTACTTTGAAGGCGTTGCCGATACAAAAAGCATCTGATCTATCTTCTCCTCAAACTCACTGAAATTAAGTGGTCTATTATCGAGAGCCGAGGGAAGTCTAAACCCATAATCAACCAAGGTAGTCTTTCTTGATCTGTCTCCCGCATACATCCCGCCGATCTGTGGCACTGTGATATGGGACTCGTCCACTATGATCAGAAAATCGTCCTTGAAGAATTCAAGCAAAGTAGCCGGTGTCGCTCCCGGCTCCTTACCCGCCATCACGCGGGAATAGTTCTCTATGCCCGAGCAAAAGCCTGTCTCCCTGAGCATCTCTATATCAAATCTCGTTCTTTCGGATATACGCTGAGCCTCAAGAAGCTTGTCATTCTCCTTGAAATAGGCTACCTGAGCCTCAAGTTCTTTTTCAAGCTCACCTATGGCCTTCTCCATCTTATCATGACCTATGACATAATGAGATGCCGGGAAAATAAATGTGAACTGAAGATTTCTCTTCACCTCTCCCGTCAAAGGATCAAACTCACTTATACGCTCTATCTCATCTCCGAAAAATTCGATCCTTATAGCCTCATCAAATGTGGATACAGGAAGAATATCAAGCACATCCCCTTTCGCCCTGAAGGAACCGCGTTTAAAGTCCATATCCCCTCTGACAAACTGCATGTCCACCAGACGGCTTATCACCTCATCCCTGTCTTTATTTGCACCCACTCTGAGTGTCAGCATCATCTCCACATAACTCTCGGGATCACCGATACCGTAAATGCAGGAAACAGAAGAGACCACGATCACGTCCCTTCTCTCAATAAGGGCTGCCGTAGCGCTGTGACGCAGCTTATCTATCTCATCATTTATTGATGAATCCTTCTCAATGTAGGTATCAGTGGAGGGCACATAAGCCTCCGGCTGATAGTAGTCATAGTAGGATACGAAATACTCCACCGCGTTCTCAGGAAAAAACTCCTTCATCTCGCTGTAAAGCTGAGCCGCCAGAGTCTTATTGTGAGCAATGATCAATGTGGGCTTGTTGAGCCTTGCTATCACATTGGCCATGGTAAATGTCTTGCCTGAGCCTGTCACACCGAGAAGAGTCTCGAATTGGTTACCCTCCTCAAAGCCCTTCACCAAAGCATCTATGGCCTGAGGTTGATCACCTGTGGGCTCAAAGGGAGCATGAAGTTTGAATTTGTTCTCTTCAGGTTGCATTTAAACTCCTTCTTTTACTTTACTACTACCTTCACACCAACGTTCTTCTTGGTGAATATCTTCTTGTACTTCTTAACGAATTGCTTATTAAGCTTCTTGTTGCCAAGATCAACCTTGACCGTCTTAACCTTACTTCCCTTTAATGCATTCTTTACCGCCTTTTTAGTAAGTTTCACAGACTTAATAACAAGTGTCTTGACCTTGGTTCCCTTTAGTGCATTCTTGCCGATCTTCTTGACCTTAGCCGGCAGGATAAGGTTTTTAAGTGATGTACAGCCGTAAAATGCATTCTCACCTACGGTCTCAATATTCTCACTTAATTCTACCGTCTCGATAGTTTTATTACCCTTAAATGCGTTCTTTGAAACTTCAGTTACCTTGTATTTAACTCCGTCATAAGTAACTGTTTTAGGAACTATAATCTTCTTTGCTTTAGCATCGGTGGATTTCTTGAATGTTGCTTTGGGCTCTTCCCCTGTCTTAGAGGTTACAACTAACTGTACCTTAGCCTCAGCAACAGAAAGAATTGTTCCTGCTTTCTTAACTTCAGGGGTTTCAACCGGTGTTGTATCCTGCGGCTTATCTGCAGGGGGTTCAACCTGAGGTGTATCCTGTGGCTTATCAGAAGGTGTTTCAACTTGAGGTGTATCCTGCGGCTTATCAGCCGGTTTATCACTCGGGTTGTCACTCTGTTTTGCAACCTGTGGTATATCTTCTACATCCTTTGTCTGAGTTGTAAACATTGTATTCTTAAATGTTGCCGTATAGGTTGTTGTACCCTTCTTCTCGGTTGTTGCCGCTTCTTTTAACTTGGAAGATATGGAAGCCTTCTCGGTAACTTTGTGTCCTTCAACACTTTCAGTGCAGCCTTCACTCTTACAGATCACCGTTGCAGTACAGCTCTTTCCATCATCTGACCATGTATATGTAGGCTCACCGTAATCATGGCCTTTAGTTACCTTGATCTTGATATTCTCAACCACATTATAATTAGTCGTATCAGTCGGGGTATACTTTACATTAACCGTATTCTCACCAAGATCAAGCACCTGATCAATATCGGCAAATGAAAATCCGTCGCCAAGTGTAATATCATTTAGTGTCTGATCACAGGCTATCTCCTTGTCCTCAGGCACTTCATAGGTAGGATCTGCCTTTGTCACTGAAAGCTTACCCTTCTTGTAGGTAATATCATAATTAGATGTAACATCAGAATCACCCTTCTTTATTACTGCTGCACTTGGAACATTGTCACTGCTTCCTACATCTGTCTGTGTTCCGGTCACCGTAACTTTGCTTATCACGTCACCTTTGGCAAGATCGTTCTCTGAAACGGTGTAACCATCCTTCGTAAGTGCATCTCCATCATATGGTTTGCTTGCACTATCAGCAGTGATTGAAATTGGCTTTTTAGCTATCGTTACGGAAACACTATCGGCCTCGGAATCATTATAATTATCATTTCCCACAACCTTGTACCATACATAATATGTCTTGGCGCCTGTTGCAGTGGGAATATCTTCACTCCAGCCCTCTGTTGGAGCACTCTCGTCATCATCGCCGATGACATACTGCATCTGGCCGTTTTCCGACTCACCCTGCTCTACTAGCTCTAGTGAAGAACCATCGTATTCCAGATCTTCCTTTGCTGTCGGAGTGGTGATCGTATCAGTCGGGATATCCGCCTTATTCACCAAAAGAGTTACCTCACAACTTGTCGTTTTATAATTCATCGTATCATTCGGAGTGAAAATAACCTCGTAACACGTCTTATTGCTATCCGAAACAGTGGGTTTGATCGTCATATCGCTCCAAGTAAATTTACCATCCACTGCCGCCTCGCCATTTGACAAAGTGCTGTCAGCAAGTGTTTTTCCATAAGTAATCGCAGATGCTTCAGGAACAGTCGTAATAATCGGTATCGCCTTATTTACTGTAATCGCTACTACCCCTTCAATGGGCTCATAAACAACATTCGTAGGAGTAAATACCCAAGTTGCTGATGTGGTTCCGGCTGAAGGAACAACCGTAGGTGTCTTCCAGGAAATGGATCCTGCTATAACATTTGAAGTATTACCCTTCTCCACAAAGACAGCTGTATCTGTCTTAAAAGTCAAAGCGGAAATCGCTTCACCATATGTCAGAGTACTCTTATTTAATACGATCGAAGTTCCATCTTTCAACGCCACCTTCTTCGTATCTGAAAGTTTGATTTTAACTGTGATCGTAAAATCCGTATAGTTTAATGTCTCTGCCTTTATGGTGATGATACCTGTCGTACCTATTGTACCGGGATCTGCGGTATAGCTCAGTATTCCATCCACTACTGTCGGATCATCAGAATAGGACAAATCCCCTGATTTCGTCACAATATAATCATAAGTTCCGCAATCCTCAGGAAGCAATGCTGCTATATCTATACTTTCCTCGCTTCCTGTGCTATAGAAATAACTCATGCTGATCTCCGATACGTCCGATGCGGTTTTCTTTGTGATAGCTGCCGTCACACCAGTGGGCTGCGCGGAGAGTATATAATTATTTGACGATTCACCGGAAAGGCTAAATCCGCTAAATGTGACAGTCTTGTCCGTACCGACATTGGCATTATCGAACGTCGCTGAGCCACCTGTCACGGTAACGTCATCATTTCCTACCTTGCCGGAAACTATGGCTGTTCCCGTTATCGTTGCAGCAGTCGTACCATCATAAGTCTTACCTGTAACAGTCACGCCTGTGATAGTCACGGGCTTTGGCGTAATATCTGCCGTCACATCGTCAGGCTGTGCAGAGAGCGTGTAATTATTTGACGATTCACCGGAAAGGCTAAATCCGCTAAATGTGACGGTCTTGTCCGTACCGACATTGGCATTATCGAACGTCGCTGAGCCACCTGTCACGGTAACGTCATCATTTCCTACCTTGCCGGAAACTATGGCTGTTCCCGTTATCGTCGCGGCTGTAGTTCCGTCATATTCCTTATCTTCGACAGACAGGCCCGTGATAGTGACAGGCTTCTTATCAATTTTAAAAGTTGCTTCTGCAGTGCCCCCCTTATAATTGGCTGTTTCTGCAATGGTCGCAATCACTGTATACTCAATATTACTCGCATTAGTCGGAACGACATCGGATAAAGTAGCACCATTCGCATTCATTTTATAACGATATGTCACAGCGCCGCCGCCCGGATTACTTTCCGCTGTCACACTCGGACTATTAGGCGTATCCCCATAAGTCCAGTCCGTGATGCTGACAATGGGCGTGATTGACTTTTTCTCGATTTCAAATGTCTTTGTCACCTCTTCGCCCGCGTACTTTCCCAGACCTGTGACGGTCACATCATAAACTCCCGCATTGACGCAATTTTCAGGTAGGGTGACAGTATAATCCGTTCCTTCCTTTAACTCTTTATTAACAATGTTCTTGACCGTGACAACAGGTATCAGCGACTCGCCAGTGTAGGTTTGAGATTCAATAGAGGGTACTCTTAGCTTGAGAGCGGAAGTGAACTTCACCTTGCCATCCTCATTCAGCATGCTAACATAATCCTCATTGTCGCTGATAAATTTCTCCGCATCGGAAGCCTTAAGTTTCTTATACGTGGCGTCATCGCCACTGTCCGCTTGTGCGACAGTATCTACATAATTGTAATCGAAAACACGGATCTCAGCTCCGTCCTCAAGAGCTTTTATAACGTTGATGTCCAAGTTCCACCAGGACGACGCCCTCACATCATTTGCCGATCCCCCCTCGTACCGCTTCGTCTGTTCATCTAGTGTGCCTCCACTTACATTGCCTCGTATAACAGGTGTTCCGCCGACGCTGAATATGCAATCATCAAAAAATACGCCGCCGCCATTATCACTTTCGCAGTTGTTGCCCTCTATTGTACCTCCGGTCATCGTAAATGTGCCGTATCCTGCGCTCACACCGCCGCCCCACATCTTCGCACTGTTACCGGCGATCTTTCCTCCCGCCATGGTGAACACAGAGTCTGAGTTTCCGAGATAAACACCACCACCGTTGCCATAAGTCGACATCGCCTTGTTTCCCTCTATCAGGCCTCCGGTCATCGTAAACGTGCCGTTGGATGCGGTCACGCCGCCACCACGTGCGGCCGTATTGCCAGCGATGGCACCTCCTGTCATAGTAAAGGAACCTCCGGAGACGTAGACACCACCGCCAAAGCGATCCGTCACATTGCCGGTGATCATGCCACCCTCCAAGGTAAATGCCCCGGAACAATCCACAGCACCACCAAAATCATGGTTACCGCCGGTGATCTTGCCGGCGCCGTAAGGATGTGATGAATCCTTGCTGCTGTCCTTAATCGTCAGATTGCTACCTTCGCCGATTGTAAAAACACAACCGTATTCTTCAGCTTCCTTGCCAGTCAACCCGCGATCAATGGTATGACCATTGAGGTCGAGGACAGCAGTTTCCCAATTGATGATCCAAAACGCTCCTGTCGCCTTTACGTCCTTCTGTAATGTAACTGTATTTACATCACCGGAAGTAGAAACGGTGACCGCATCACTTGCCTTCAGATCATCCCAGCTTCCGACCTCAACCATGGTTGAGGTCGCCTGTACATGAAGCGCTGTACAAGGTATAAGTCCCGCCATCAGACAGATCGCGAGCAGAAGGTATAATACGCTTTTTGTCTCGTGTTTCAATTTCATGATAATCTCTCCTTCGGTATATTTTATCTATATCACCTAGTGCATCCGGTCCAGTTATTTAAGAACCGAGGCACTAGTGCATCGGCCGAAAAATAACTGGACTAATGCGCAGAATGCTTGCCCGAGAGTGCATACCTGAAAACGTAGGCGTAGCGGGCTACGCTGAGGCTTTCAGGTATGTTCTATCGGGATAAGCAGGCAAGCATTCGGTCCAGTTATTTAAGGATCGATGCACTAGGACTCAGACCCCCTTACGACACGTCGTAAGGGGGTCTGAACCCATTCTTTTATAACAGTTACTTTTCTATCTTCTTAAAGGGGAACATTTGGAATAAGGGATGTCCCTTGATCTGCTTGATATTCACGGGCCCAACCTCCTTAAATCTTGAATCAAGACTTTCGTTTCGATTGTCACCCATACAGAAATACTCTTTGTCTGAGAGAGTTATCTCTTCCTCAGCCATACCGGGATCCTCAATGACCTCTCTGCCATACACATCCCCTTCAAGCTTCTCACCATTGATGTAGATATTGCCATCTTCATCAATACGGATCTTCTCTCCGGGAAGACCTATTATACGCTTTACATAAAGAGCTCCGGGATCGCTCTCATTTTCCGGATCAAAGATCACAATATCAAATCTGTCAAGGCCACCATAATATCTCGATACCTTTTCCATGAAAAGCTTCTCTCCATCATGAAGTGTATCCTTCATAGAATCCCCCCTTACTCTTACAGGCTGAGCTATAAAGATAACTATGATCAATGCTGTGACCACCGCCTGAATAATCAGCTTTGCATCTTCTATAAGCTCCTTATGAAGATCAAAGGGTTCGTCCTTCTCTTCCTGTTCCTTTTTATCCTTCTTTTTCGAGGTATCCTCTTCTATGGTTTCGCTACTTGTTTCTTCAACCTCTTCTACTGTTTCTTTTACTTCTTCGTCCTTCATCTTAACTCCTACAGCTTGCCATCGGCATGCTTTTCCAATATCTCTTCAAATCTCTTGTTGGATGCCTCAACCTCAGCATCACTTAAGCCTATATCAAACTCCTCATCGCTCACGTTCTTGTTCTTCTCTCCGAGCTCCTTCAAGAGTCCTGCCATCTCATTCTCATCAAAAAAATTCTGATCCATAATACTCCTCCAATAATCAAATCTTTTTTCGCTCCCGACATCATGCCGGAGTTACACCCACAATCCACATTATACCAAAAATATACGCCTGCCGCAACACTGCGACAGGCGTATTTTCTAAAATTTATCTTACGATAGCTTATAATTATAACTGAGGACCTGCTGAAACAAGTGCCTTACCTGCTTCGTTGTTCTCATACTTCTTGAAGTTCTTTGTGAATCTCTCAGCAAGATCCTTTGCCTTTGCCTCCCACTCAGAAGCATCAGCGTAGGTATCGCGAGGATCGAGGATCTCGGTTGAAACTCCGGGAAGCTCTGTAGGAACCTCGAAATCGAAGATAGGGATCTTCTTTGTAGGAGCATTGTTGATGTCACCGCTAAGGATCGCATCAATGATTCCTCTGGTATCAGGAATAGAGATACGCTTTCCGGTTCCGTTCCATCCGGTATTTACGAGGTAAGCCTTAGCTCCGCTCTTCTTCATCTTCTTAACGAGCTCCTCGCCGTACTTTGTAGGATGAAGCTCGAGGAATGCCTGACCAAAGCAAGCTGAGAATGTAGGTGTAGGCTCTGTAATTCCTCTCTCTGTTCCTGCAAGCTTAGCTGTGAAGCCTGAAAGGAAGTAGTACTGAGTCTGCTCAGGTGTAAGGATAGATACGGGAGGAAGTACTCCGAACGCATCAGCTGAAAGGAATATTACATTATCAGCTGCAGGACCTGCAGATGTAGGATTAACGTTAAGAACAATATTCTTAATGTGATCGATAGGATAAGATACACGAGTATTCTCTGTAACGCTCTTATCTGCGAAATCGATCTTACCGTTAGCATCGACTGTTACGTTCTCAAGAAGAGCGTTTCTCTTAATAGCGTTGTAGATATCGGGCGCTGATTCCTTATCGAGGTTGATAACCTTAGCATAGCATCCACCCTCGAAGTTGAATACGCCGTTATCATCCCAACCGTGCTCATCGTCACCAATAAGCAGACGCTTCGGATCGGTAGAAAGGGTTGTTTTGCCGGTGCCGGAAAGGCCGAAGAATATAGCTGTATTTTCACCGTTTAGGTCGGTATTCGCAGAACAGTGCATTGATGCAATACCCTTAAGCGGCAAATAGTAGTTCATCATCGAGAACATACCCTTTTTCATTTCGCCGCCGTACCATGTATTGATTATAACCTGTTCACGGCTTGTTATATTGAAAACTGCCGCCGTTTCGGAATTAAGACCTAACTCTTTATAATTCTCCACCTTTGCTTTTGAAGCATTA
>JAFYAS010000057.1 GCA_017540605.1 Lachnospiraceae bacterium
AAATATGAATATCGAATATGGCCTTTGTTCGGTTTCGGCCTATATACCTTCAAGATTTTACGCTACTCAAGGATATTTAGATAGCAACCCGATATCTTTTCAATGTTCGATATACATATATTATACCGAACATGCGTTTTGTTGTCAACCATGAATCAGAAAATAGCCAAATAGACTTATCAAAGATTTTCGGGTAGCTGGAAATCTTTTTTTTAAACTACAGGTTGAATGACAAAAAACTCAGCGCATAATATAATAATCCAATAATGGGAAAAGGTGTGTTATAAGTTGATCGCAAATAGAAGGAGAAAAAGTATTATGGGAAGAGAAGAAAATGTAGAGATTTTTAGGGATACAGAGAGGCTTTGTAAGACCAATCCAAAGCTTTCGGCGTCTGTAAAGAAGGCAACATCGTCACAGAAGCTGATCCTAGAGGGAGATCCCTTAGCTGATCAGAAAAAGGACATTTATGAAGAACCGGCAAGGGTTATTGTGTCTAAAAAAAGAACGTATGAGGCAGCTGCTGCTTATAAGGGATATCATGTTGTAGTACATAATTTTGCGTCCGCATCTAATCCCGGCGGTGGAGTAGTGAAGGGGGCAAATGCTCAGGAGGAATGTCTTTGCAGGTGCTCCGGACTGTATTTCAATCTTAATTCTAAGGATATGTGGAATGGGTTTTATCAACCCCATAGGAACGCACATGATCCTATTCACAATGACGATATTATATTCACTCCTGGTGTTACGGTATTTAAGACGGATTCTGCGATGCCTAAGCTTATGCCTGAGTCTGACTGGTATGATGTGGATGTGATCACATGTGCGGCTCCAAATCTCCGTAACAAGCCCAGCAATCAATATAATAACGGAGATGGATATAGACCGATCATAATGAAGGACAAAGAGCTTTTAACTCTTCACGAAAAGAGATTAAGAAGAATTTTAGAGGTTGCCCTGTCGGAGGGATGCGATACTATCATTCTCGGAGCCTTTGGATGTGGAGCCTTTGAGAACAATCCGGAGGTTGTGGCTCTTGCCTATCGAAATGTGATAAAGGAGTATCTCAATGCCTTTAAAAATATAGAATTTGCTGTATATTGCTCTCCGCGTGATGACAGTAATTTTAGGATTTTTGATAGGGTATTGAAGGTTTATATGGGTAAATAAAATCTACTACGAGGAAGAGTATGATATCGTCTGAGGAATACTTTGGTTATCTGAAAAAAGCGTTTAAGAAGAATCATGTGCAAGGTTATAGGATAGGGTGTAAAGCAAATCGGAAGATATGTATTTACAAGGATCATGGCAAGTGGATTGTTTCTGAGATACAGCAAGGACTCGCAATATCTCCGACAGAGTATGATCCTGACGATATCTGGCATGCATGTGAGGATATAATAGAGAGATTGGCTAAAAATGAGGAACATCGTAGGAAGATATGGATGGATTGGGCATCCCCTTCAAACTGGGCTGAGAAAATGGATGAGCCCTTGTCGATACATATCATTGAGCAGAGGTAAGAGTCATGAAGAAAAGGGATTATTCCTGTTTCGAGAAAAAGGACTACATTTTTGTAAATCCAATAAGGCACTTCAAACGATGGGGAAGAAATATCAAGCATGCATATCAGAGGATGAAATACTGATTAAGTTCCTATTTTTGGTATGTAATGAGTTATGAAAGTCAGGTTTTTTGATGGTATATTTGAGTTGTTTTAAGGTATCGGAGCATAGAGTAAATAATCCCAATCTATATCCTTACAATGTGTTTCGGGAAAAGGATATTTACCCATTTGTATTTGCGCCCATCACGATTTTTTATGGTGACAACGGTTGTGGAAAATCAACCCTTTTGAATCTGATCGCCAAGAAAATACAGGCTAGGGGATATGAGGATTTTACATATAGCCAGCTGGGGATAGACCAATTTGTTTCGGAGTGCACCGTAAGCTATGGAGAGGATGATTATGGTCATGAGCTGATGATTCCCAGGGGGAGTCTGTATTTAAAAAGCGAGGATCTGCTTTACGAGGTAAAAAAGGTTGAGCAGGAGAGTGCCCTTGTAAATGGATATGTTTTTAATGAGATGAGAATCAACAATCTGAAAAAAGAGCAGGCGCTGCTTAAGCTTAATTCACCGGTAATGAAGGGGGCTCCTTCAAGACTTGCATGTATTCTATTTAACCAGGAAAAGTATTCCAATGGCGAAACAGCTATGACTGTACTTATGGATAGCTTAGAGCCTGACAATCTGTATCTCTTGGATGAACCGGAGGTTTCACTTTCTCCTGCAAATCAAGTAAAGCTTGCAGAGGAGATCAATAAGCTGGCACTTTATCTGAATTGCCAATTTATAATAGCGACCCATTCGCCGTTTATGCTTGGAACCTTGAGGGCAAAAATATATAACATAGATGATAAATGTATGGATGAATCAAGATGGCAGGATTTGGAGAATGTTCGCTATTTCTACGACTTCTTCAAGAAGCATGAGAGGGAGTTTGAATAGCATATTCTTTTTAAGCCGGTCAAGGGCGTCTATGAGAGATCATAGGCGCCTTTTTGAGCTCAATTATATTATAAGAATTCTTGTGATAAAATTTCGTATCATATAAAATGACAGAGGATTAAAAAAATATTTATACCACAGGTTTAATGACAAAAGCGATTTTTTATGGTATTATCTGATATGTTGAGGTATTTTTTTTAGTTTTAAAGGAACATGGGGTTCCTTAAGAAGGGGTGATTAAATATGGGTATGACTCAGGTCATTGATATGGCAGCAACAGGTAGGAATATTACAAGACTTCGCGAGAAGGCAGGCCTTTCGGTCAAGAAGCTTCAGGATGTCTTCGGATTTAGAACTCCGCAGGCAATCTACAAATGGCAGCATGGTGCTGCGTTGCCAAGCATCGACAATATGGTGATTTTGGCATCGGCACTATCGGTTACTATTGATGATATCATCATAGTAAATGATATACAGCTGGAGCTCTGTGCATAAAAAGCTTGATAGAAAGAATCGGCAAATTGTCCTTAAGGGATGTATGCCGATTCTTTTCTTTTTATGTGCAATTCCGTAGCTTATAAAGTATTGTGGTAATTTAGCGAGTATGGTAGAATATCTCTGTATGTATCAATATCGGAATAACTAAGTTGTTGAGTGGTTACATTAATAGATTTAAAGAGGTTGGTATGAAAAATAGCAGCTTTGCTGCAAAGCAAAATAGGATGTTGTAAAACATATTATAAATTTTTATTTCAAAAGGGAGGATGTAAACATGACTTTTGACGGAATGCTTAAGAAGGTAAGAAAGATCGCAGAGAAGACCGATGCAACAGGAAGAGATTTTTTAGCTGTTCAGATCAACATTACCGGTGACAATGGCGGAGTGTTCTATGTAGAGGTAAAGGACGGCAATATCAATGTCGAGCCCTACGAGTACAATGACAGAAACTGCGCTATCACCATTGATATGGACAATTTCAACAAGCTGATCGATGGCAAGCTTGATCCTGTGAAGGCCTTTACCTTTGGAAAACTTAAGGTTGACGGAGATGTAGGAAAGGCTCTTGAATTTGCCAAGCTTGTAAAGTAACGAAGAATTTGATTTAGGTAATTATGCCGAAAGGGGAGTGTATCTCCCCTTTTTTTTCTGTAAAAAGCCACATTGAAGAAGAAGTGTTGATAGTGTTATAGTAGAAAACGGTGGGGTAAAAGGGGATAGTATTTGTATTCGGGAATGTGTTATGCTTTCAGAAAATATTGATTTCGTCAAGACAATAGAAAAACTATACGGCAGCAGATTGTTAAGAAATGAGCCGATGGAAGCCCATACCACCTTTAGAGTCGGAGGTGGGGCAGCCTTCTTTGTTACACCCTCAAGTCTTAATGAGCTTGCTGATACTCTTTTGGTATGCAAGGAGTTTGATGTACCGTATTATATCCTTGGAAATGGTAGCAATATCCTTGTATCTGATAAAGGCTATGATGGTTTGATCATCAGACTTTACAATACTATGGACCAGATGGAATTCGACGGTGAGATTGTGACTGCCGGTTGCGGTCTGATGCTTTCAAGGCTTGCAAATGAAGCAAAGAACAGGGGACTTTCGGGACTTGAATTTGCATCAGGAATACCGGGTACTCTTGGCGGAGCAGTGTTTATGAATGCAGGAGCCTACGGCGGAGAGATGAAGGATGTGATCATCGATGTTCAGGTGATGGACAGAGCCGGAAGGATAAGGACTGTCAAGGTTTCCGATATGGATTTCGGTTACAGGAAGAGCATCCTTGGTGCAACCGGAGAGATAGCTGTTTCCGCAAGGATGAGCCTTAATAAAAAGCCCATAGTTGAGATAGAAGAGCTTATGCGTGATCTCAATGGAAGGCGTAGAGAAAAACAGCCCTTGGAATATCCAAGTGCCGGAAGTACCTTCAAGAGACCTGAGGGATATTTTGCCGGAAAGCTTATTGAGGATTCGGGACTTCGTGGCTTTCGTATAGGTGATGCAATGGTTTCTACAAAGCATTGTGGCTTTGTGATAAATGCAGGTAAGGCGACAGCCGATGATATAAAGCAGTTGATAGATCATATCAGAGAAAAGGTGCTTTCCGATTCAGGTGTGGAGCTTAGTCCTGAGGTGAGATTATTGGGTGAGTTTTGATAGATAGAGAGTAGGTATTATATGCAGTTTATCATTGTTACGGGGATGTCGGGGGCCGGAAAATCAACAACGTTAAAGACCATGGAGGATATGGGATTTTTCTGCGTGGACAATCTCCCGGTAGGTCTTATGGTCGGCTTTGCCGAAATGCTTAAGAATGGTACCTCCGGTATAGAAAATGCTGCCCTTGGTCTCGATATCAGGAGTGGTGAGGCTCTTTCGGAGCTTCCGCAGATACTTGAAAAACTAAAGGATATCGGTCTCGAATATAAGATACTGTTTTTAGACGCCAATGATGATGTGTTGGTAATGCGTTATAAGGAGACCAGAAGATCTCATCCCCTTGCAAGGCTAGGTCAGATAGAGGATGGTATAGCGAGAGAAAGAGAGCAGATTGCATTCCTTCGTAAAAGCTCCGATATGATCATAGATACAACGAATCTTTTAACAAGGGAGCTTAAGGCTGAGCTTGATAGGATATTTGTTCACAACGGAAGCTTTAGCAATTTCATTGTATCCGTTAAATCCTTTGGTTTTAAGTATGGGATTCCAAGAGACGCAGATCTGGTATTTGATGTAAGGTTTTTACCCAATCCGTTTTATGTGCGGGATCTAAAGCCCTTGACAGGCAATGATCTTCCTGTCAGGGAATATGTGATGGCTTCAAAGGAAGCGGAGATATTTATTGATAAGGTTGTTGATTTGCTGACATTTCTTATACCCAACTACATCAAGGAGGGAAAGAATCAGCTTGTTATTGGAATAGGTTGCACGGGGGGAAAGCATCGTTCGGTTACTATTGCCAATGAAATATATGAGGAGCTTTCTAAGCTTTCTTATACTGTCAAATGCTATCACCGTGATATTGAGCTCGATTCAAGGAGGCGTTAGGATGTCATTTTCCGGCAAGGTTAAGGAAGAGATCATATCTGATCTTCCCCAGGCGAGACATTGTCAGATAGCATATCTTTCCGCCATAGTATGTACCGCGGGAAGAGTCGGGATCGATGCTCACAGAAGATTGTATCTTCAGATAAAGCACGACAATCCTGAGGTAAAGGAGATCACAAAAAAGTTATCCAAAAATCTATTTGACAATGATGAACTCTCTGATTCAAGGCTTTGTTTTAAGATGCTTGAGACCACAAAGCTTTTATCGGGAGCAGAGGATATTCTGAGCAAAAAGAATAAAGTGCTCGATGAGAAGGATCTTCACTGGGATGGATTGATACTTCGAAGGCAGTGCTGTAAGAGAGCGTTTTTAAAGGGGCTTTTTCTTACATCGGGTTCGGTAAATGATCCCAATAAGGCTTATCATTTGGAACTGGTCTTTTCAAATGAACTCTACGCTGAGGATGTAAAGGAGCTCCTTTTGGATATGGAGCTCGAAGCAAAGGTTGTTGAGCGCAAAAAATATTTTGTGGTTTATATAAAGGATGGGCAGCAGATAGTTGATTTCCTGAATATAATAGGTGCTCCTATCTCACTTATGGATATGGAGAACATCAGGATATTAAAGGATGTAAGAAATGGCGTCAACAGGAAGGTAAACTGTGAGGCGGCGAATATAAAAAAGACTGTCAATGCTGCAAGAAAACAGATTGAAGATATTGAACTGATAGAAAAATTAAGGGGACTCGAAAGTCTGCCTGATGGACTTTATGAGATGGCTTGTTTAAGGCTTTCGGAGCCTGATGCCACACTTACTGAGCTTGGAGAGATGCTCGATCCGCCGGTGACTAAGTCCGGCGTGAATCATAGATTAAGAAAAATAAGCAAGATTGCTGATGAATTAAGGTAAGCTGAAAGGAGTATTATTATGCTTAGCAAGGAAATGATCGTGAATATTACTGCGGATCCCGAGGAGAGACCGGTTGCAATGCTTGTTCAGATTGCAAGTCAGTTTGACAGTAGTATCTATCTTTTGACGGAGGACAAGCACATCAATGCAAAGAGCATTATGGGTATGATGAGTTTAGGCCTTAAAAAGGGTGAAAAGATTACTGTAAAAGCAGAAGGAAATGATGAGGAACAGGCTGTTTCAGATCTTGAAAAATACTTGTGTTCATTATAAATTCGTGATAAAATAACTTTATCTGACTGCTTATCTTTTTGAGGACTCATTTGTCTTTTTGCAGTCACTATTGCACTTACATCAACACGAGTTTTTTGCGCTAAGGGGATTATTTGAAGATGGGTTTTTTATCTAACATTATCGGGAAACTACCGTTCTTCGGAGGTAGGAAACAAGCGGAGCCTGCAAACAATGTTGAGGCTCAGTATAAAAAGGGTATGGAGCTTTTAGAGCACGGTGTAGCATCTGAGGCTGTTGCCTGCCTTGAATCCGTGGCCGATATAGGAACCATGGATGCAATGTATAAGACATTGGGAAGCAATTCCCTAAAGACCCTGGCTGAGCTTTATGAAACAGGAAAGAGCGGCAATACCAAGGTCAACAAGGATCTTACCAGAGCAGCCAAGTATCTTGAGAGATATCTCTCTATGCTTGATGATTATGATCTTGCATTTAAGCTTGGTAAGATGTATTTGGATATTCAGAATTTTTCAAGAGCTTTAAGCTGTTTTGAGAAGGCTTCAGACGGGGGCGTGAGGGACGCATTCATGACTCTCGGAGATATATATGAGAATGGACTTAATCGTGTGGATGCCTATGGTAACAAGAGCGATTATGTTGTTCCCGTGGATCTTGACAAGGCAAAGCTTTGGTACAAGAAACTTTCGGATATAGGAGACCCCAGAGGAAAGGAAGCTCTCGACAGAGTTGAATATAAGGGTACACATGAGGACAGCCTTCAGTTTGAGGAAAAGGATAAGATATATACTCAGGTGGCAGAAAAGCGTAAGGCTCATGGTATCGAACCCCATTTCCGTGTTATAGAGGCTTCAAAGCAGCAGTATCAATACGGATATGTTCACAATGAGGTAGAGGGCTTTATCCATAAGCTTCCCAAGGATTGGGTAAAGAGTATCAATACCGACACTGATGAGGAGTATTATGCTCCCAGCCGTACTTACAAGGATTTTGCTATCTATGTTGATTATGACAGCAAGCCCAAGGAGTCAGATAGAACCCTCGAGATGTACGTGAAGTACATAAATGACGCATTTGAAGAGGATATCAAGTTCCAGCCTTATATCACAGAGTATGCTGATGGTATATGTGCTACCTTCTATCACAAGGAGCTTGAAAAGGGTATTGTGACCTTCGGTTTTGAGCAGCAGAACAGACTTGCCTGCATTCGCTGTGTCTGCGCTACCATGGATATCATTGAGCAGTACGAGGAGATCATTTTTGAGGTTGCCAATTCATTTGCGTTTGTCAATCCTTCTCTTATCTCAGACCAATCTGCCAATAGAAAAGAGAATCAATACTATTCAGAGGCAACCTACCAGTATTATATGGGCGAATATGAGCATGCTATGGAGTTTGCCAAGAAGGCTCTTACCAACGGAAGCTTAAGAGCAAGCTATCTGCTTATCGAGCTTTACTTTGATGAGGACTCGCCATACAAGGATATCAACAAAGCCATAAGCTATGCACAGGAGCTATTTAATGCAAACAAGGATCCTGATCTTGCGTTTATGATCGGTAATATATATGATCAGCAGCTTAAGGATTATGGTAAGGCACTTAATTGGTACAAGGATGCTGATAAGCTTCACCACAAGAGAGTTCCCTTCTATCTTGGAAGACTTTATTATTACGGAGTACTTCCTACAAAGAGAGATGGAAAGGTTGCACTTGATTATTTCAGACGAGCTGTTGAGAATGGTATCTTTGAGGCTGAACCTTATAAGAGAGATATCGAAGCTTTGGGCAGCAACACAGATCTCCAGACCTATATAGAGCAGCTTGAGGCGAAGGCGGCAGCCGGTGATCCTGATGCAGCTCTTGATATAGCACTCAAGAAGAAGGATCAGGTATTCTTTATCTCCAATGAGAAGAATATTGAGCATTCCTTCAGACTCGCACTCAATCTTGGTTCAACCCAGGCTGCTTATGAGCTTGGTAGGATATACAGACAGATGGAGAAGAGGGGTGAGACTCCTCCCGAGCCTTCTATTTCATACTTTGAGCGTGCCTTTGATGGCGGATTTACAGACTTTGAAAAAGAGTATCTGTATGAGGTTATTTCTCATAAGGAGCAGCAGGGACTTGATAACAAGAGCCTTCTTAAGATGTATCTTATCGTGGCATCCAAGGGGTATGCTCCTGCTATCGACAAGCTGATCGAGCTTTCACCTTTCCTTAGTCTTGATATCAGAGATCTTTATGCAGGTCTTCGTGAGAATGCGGAAAAGGGTGATGAATCAGCTCTTTCAGCGATGTACAAGCTTGAGCTTGCATATACCGATCTTGTTCTTCCTCGTGTCGAGGATGACGAGAAGATCATCGAGAACAAGTTCTTCAGACTTACGGTTCCGAAGAGTGCTACAGCACAGATCGATGATGAGGGTGGTACCATCAAGATGGCGGATTCCATCGCAGAGTTTGCTGTTGCTGAGATGCCGGTTGATACCTCAAAGGAGGATGAATACCTTAAGGTATACAAGCTGATCCTTTCAGAATACAGCAATGATGAGAATGCTGAGATCGTCATAGCCAATTCGCGTATGATAGGTTCGGCGATACTTGCCAACAAGGGTAGAGATATTTCCTACAGTATCCTTCTTATCAGCTCAAAGAATCAATATCTCTTCAAACTTATGTCTACTGATAAGAGAGAGCTTATGCAGTTCAAGGATGTTGTTTTAAAGATCGCCAAGTCTTTGGTTGAGACCGGTGAGATCTACGAAGCAAGTGCTGATTCGGCAAGAAAGAAGGTAGGTCTTACCTTCCTGATGGCTTCGGGAGATGGCGGAATGCTTTCAATCTCGAAGGATAACTAATAAATATTAAGCCGTCGGATCATCCGGCGGCTTTTCATTTTTGGAGTTATTGTATGTTGAATAAAGATGAATTACAAAAGATCATAAATGATAATCCCTTTTCTGAATATATAGGGATGGAGCTGGTTGAGTCTTCCCTTGGGAAGGCTTACGGTAGAGTGCGATTTGAGGTAAAGCACAAGAATTTCTATGGTGGCATGCACGGAGGATGTTCATTTGCCCTGGCTGATACCATTGCGGGAGTTGCTGCTCTTACCTATGGAAACTATGTCACCACTGTGAGTTCATCTATGAATTATCTTCGCGAAATTAAGGATACTGAGTATGTGAATTGTTATGCTGAGGTAGTAAGGCACGGAAAAAGGATTTCTGTCTTTGATGTGAAGCTTACAGATGATGCGGGAGAGCTTTTAATGACAGGAACTATGACATATTATGCAGTGGGCGAGATAGGTGTATTACCTTAACTATTTACCACAGCTACTGAACGGTTATGTATTGACATCTTAGGTGTTTGTTGTTAATATTTGCCTTAGCTGTTTCTAATAAGCTATATTAGGAGGAAAAACGATGATGAATAAGAAGATTATCAGACATTTGCTGTTGGCTTTTGTGATGCTTTGTGCGATCATTTTTAGCAATGCGGATGTCAGAGCTGAGAATGGAGCGACAAGTATTGCTCTTAACACACCGGTTGCAGGAAGCGTTTCGCAAACACAAAAATCTAATTGGTATTCATTTAAGCCAACTGCCAGAGGATATTTTAACATATCATTTAAGTCAACGGATATTACAAAGGATATTAAGTGTTATATAAGACTTTATAATTCCAGCAGAGATGTGATGATCGCAACAGGTTCAGTCAATTCTTTAAATTCATCTTTGGTGTCATGTGTAAAGGGAGAGATTTTTTATATTGAGGTTGAAGTGGATAGAACCTTCTATGGAGATTATGAACTGTGTGTAAATCAGGTGGAAAATAATAAATGGGAGATTGAACACAATGATACCACTTCCAAGGCAACCTCATTGCCCAATAAGACAAAAATATCGGGAGTGATCTGTAATTCAAAGACTTCAACTGATGTGGATTATTACAAGATGGTACTTAAGAAAAACTGTAAGATCACAGTTGATTTTGGCCCCAGAGATATAACAAAGGTTGGGGAGCTAACTGCCTCATTGGTCAATTCCAAAGGAACAGAGGTAACTATCGTTTCCAATTCAAAGATGATCAATAAGAAGATTCTTTGTCTGAAGAAAGGAACGTATTATATAAAGGTGAAAAATGGATACGGTGGAGCTTATGTACCCTATACCATAAAATATACTTCAAAGAATATTGCAAGTGTAAAAAAAGCGACCTTAAAGAGCGCTTCAATTTCTGCTGACTGGCTTGGCGGACGCTATTTAAGAGAGATCAAGCTAAAGAAGAATATAAAGAAGGTTGAAACCTATGAGGTAAAGGTTTCATCTAAGAAGAATATGAAGGGTTCTCTATTCACTACTACAGCAGAACCCGGAAAGGTTATTACCAAATTCAAGTCTACAGGTCTTGCAAATCAAGCAGATTTCTATATACAGATTCGTCCATGTGTAGTAGATGCATTTGGCAATAAGATATATAACGGCAAGAAATCAAATGTGATAAAGGCAACCATCATAAAGTAAAGAAAAGCCCCCGACAGTAGTAGCTGTTGGGGGCTTTGATGTATAAAGCTGAAAATGGGACTCGAACCCACGACCCCTTCATTACGAGTGAAGTGCTCTACCAACTGAGCTATTTCAGCTTATGCGCATCGGCACATTGAGTTATTATACACAAAAGAAGATGAAAAATCAAGACACTTTCATCTAATTGTGTTATAATCATAACTGTTCACTACACCTCTGAACAGTTGCTTATAATCAGATTATCTTCTTGAGGGAGGTAAGAATGCAAGAGTTTGATTTCGCTATTTTAAATTGGATACAGGATAATATCAGATGTGATGCTCTTGATGTTATCATGCCGGCGATTACTTTTTTGGGTAATGCGGGGATATTATGGATCGCTATAGCTCTTTTTATGGTTGTTAGAAAATCCACGAGAAAGTGGGGGAGCATGCTCTGTGCCGGGGGGGCTCTAAATGGTCTCATCGGCAATGTGCTTCTCAAGAATCTTGTGGCCAGGGATAGACCATGTTGGATCAATAAAGATATTTCAATGCTTGTTGCTATCCCCAAGGATTATTCATTTCCTTCGGGACACTCAATGGTCTCCTTTATGTCAGCAACCATCCTTATGGGATACGACAAAAGAATTGGGATTCCTGCCATGATCCTTGCATCATTAATAGCGGTTTCAAGACTTTATCTTTATGTGCATTTTCCTACGGATGTACTTTGCGGGACATTGATAGGCATAATATTGGGACTTGTTGTGCTTTTGGCGGGAAAGAAGATATACGGGGAAACGCTTTTTGAAAGAGGAGAATAAATGATGTGGTTATTTATATTCGGGGGATTCATAGTTCTTGCGATAATATCAATTATATTTATTTATCGCAAACTCAGATGTTTTGGTATCGTAAAAAAAATAGCGGGTGATAGTGGGAAGAAAAGTGTTCTTATCAGACTGCCCATCATTTTCGCCCTTATAGCCTGGTGCTTTTTGGATACAGTTACCGGAGTAATATCTGTTGTTCATCTTTTCTTCTTTTGGCTTGTGGCTGAGCTTTTGGGATTCATTGTAAAGAAGATATCAAAGAAGGATAGTAGCATCTATTGGCAGGGCGGACTTGCGATACTTGTGACTGTGGCATATCTTTCGGCGGGCTGGTATTTTGCACATCATGTATATGAAACAGATTATGAACTTCATACGGATAAAGAGCTTTCAAAAGGAAGTATCAGAGCGGCTGTGATCGGTGATTCTCATGTGGGAAGTACCTTTGATGGAGATGGATTTGCAGGATATATGAAGGAGATTGAAAAAGCTTCTCCGGATGTATTGGTGATCGTTGGTGATTATGTGGACGATGACACTTCAAAGGATGATATGGAAAAAAGCTGTAGGGCTTTAGGAGAGTTAAAGACAAAGTACGGTATTTATTATGTCTACGGCAATCACGACAGAGGCTATTACAACAGTCGAGGCTTTAGTGCTGAGGAGCTTGAGGCGGAGCTTACTAAAAATGGTGTGAAGGTTCTAAAGGATGAGACAGAGCTTATAGCTGATAGCTTTTATATAGTTGGTAGGAAGGACAGAAGTTTTACGGAGAGACTTCCTATGGCGGAGCTTACAAAGGAGCTTGATCCTTCTAAGTATATGATCGTTTTGGATCATCAGCCCCACGATTTTGAGGCGGAGAAAAATGCGGGAGCCGATCTGGTGCTTTGCGGCCATACTCACGGCGGACAGATGTTTCCTATCGGGATCACAGGTGAGCTTTCCGGTGCAAATGAGATGACCTATGGATTAAGAACTGATGGGAATACCAACTATATCGTGACTTCCGGCATTTCCGACTGGGCGATACCCTATAAGACAGCAACGATATCGGAGTATGTGATAATAGATATTAAAAATCATTGAGGATAAAGAAATATGCTTAAATTCTACGAACATCTTAAAACTATAAATAATCACAAGAGACTTGTAATGGAGCATTGCTTCAAATGCGGATTATATACGCAGGGACTGCTTCACGATCTTTCTAAATATTCTCCCACGGAATTTATAGTGGGAGCAATGTATTGGACCGGAAAGGAGAGTCCCAACAATGTGGAGAGGCGAAAGAAGGGATATACCTCAGCTTGGCTTCACCACAAGGGAAGGAACAAGCATCACCTTGAATACTGGATAGATTATGGACTGAATGGCGAGGGTATGACAGGAATGCGTATGCCTACACGCTATGTTGTGGAGATGTTCTGTGACAGGGTGGCGGCCAGCAAGAATTATAACCTTGATACCTATGATGACACATTTCCTCTAAAGTATTATCTGAAGGGTAAATACAAATATATGATGCACCCTGATACAGCGGCATTGCTTGAAGAGCTTCTTACTATGCTATCTCAAAAGGGCGAGAATTACACATTTGCTTATATCAGAAAGAGGGTGCTTGGAAAGCCTTTCCTTTCTGACAGATTGATAGGTGTAGCGATAAAGCTTATCAGGTTTGTTAAACAAAGATTTGTTGAGGATTAGATATGCCATTTACACATTTACATTGTCATACTGAATATAGTCTTTTGGATGGAGCCAGTCGTATAAAGGAGCTTGTGAAAAGGGTGAAGGAACTTGGCATGGATGCATGCGCCATCACCGATCATGGTGTGATGTACGGCGTTATTGAGTTTTACAAGGCCTGTAAGGCGGAAGGGATCAAGCCTATCATCGGGTGTGAGGTCTATGTGGCACCGGGTTCACGCTTTGACAGAGAGCCGGGACAAAATGATGAGAGATATTATCATCTTATCCTTCTTGCGGAGAATGACAAGGGCTACCACAATCTTGCGGATATAGTATCTACGGGCTTTATCGACGGTTTCTACTATAAGCCGAGAGTTGATATGGATACTCTTATGAAATATCATGAGGGTATCATTTGTTTGTCTGCCTGTGTAGCCGGAGAGGTGGCGAGGCGTCTTCGTATGAATGACTATGAGGGGGCCAAGGAGGCTGCTCTTCGTCATCAGAACATTTTTGGAAAGGACAATTATTTTTTAGAGCTTCAGGATCACGGTCTTGCTGAACAGCAGATGGTAAATGCCGGGCTTTTAAGAATGCACCAGGAGACAGGGATTCCCCTTGTTGCAACCAATGATTGTCACTATGTAAAGAGTGAGGACGCCGAGGCTCATGATATCCTGATCTGTATTCAGACAGCAAAAAGTGTCAATGATGAGAACAGGATGAAGTATGAGGGTGGACAGTTCTATGTGAAGTCTCCCGAGGAGATGGAGGCACTGTTTCCCTATGCTAAGGAGGCTCTTGCCAATACAGAAAAGATAGCCGAAAGGTGCAATGTTGAATTCACATTCGGAAATCATATGCTTCCCAAGTACGTAGTTCCGGAGGGCTATGATTCTTATGGATATCTTCGTAAGCTCTGTGAGGAGGGCTTGAAAAAAAGATACGGAGAAGAGCCATCAGATGAGATAAAGGAAAGATTTGAATATGAGCTTAAGACCATAACTGATATGGGCTTTGTTGATTATTTCCTCGTAACCTGGGACTTTGTACATTTTGCAAAGGAAAATGGTATATCTGTGGGGCCGGGAAGAGGTTCGGCAGCGGGATCTATCATCGCATATTGCCTTGCTATCACCGAAGTGGATCCTATGAAATACGATCTTCTTTTCGAGCGATTCCTAAATCCCGAGCGAGTGTCCATGCCTGATATAGATATCGATTTTGCCGATGACAGAAGGCAGGAGGTTATTGATTATGTCGTAAGGAAATATGGATCCGAGCAGGTGACGCAGATTGTCACCTTTGGTACCATGGCGGCGCGTATGGCTATCAGGGATGTGGGAAGGGCTCTCGATATGCCCTATGCCAAGGCTGACAGGATCGCAAAGCTCATGCCTCGTGGAAAGAACGGAAAGAATTTAACCATAGCCGAGGGAATGGAGATATCCCCTGACCTTCGAGCAGCCTACGAGACAGAGGAAGATGTAAGATACATGCTTGATATGGCTATGCGCCTTGAAGGACTTCCCAGGAATACCTCTATGCACGCCGGAGGCGTGGTGATCAGTGAGAGACCCATACACGAGTATGTGCCCTTGATGGTGGGCAATACAGGAGCTGTCCTTACCCAATTTGAAAAAGGTGCCATCGAGGATATCGGACTTTTGAAAATGGATTTTTTGGGCCTTCGTACCATGACTGTGATACAGGATGCCATCAAGCTTGTTTATGAGCAGACGGGAAAGAAGCTTGATATGGGCTCACTCCCCTATGATGACAAAAGGGTCTATGAACTCATCTCTTCAGGCCAGACTGACGGAGTGTTCCAGCTTGAAAGTTCGGGCATGAAGGCATTTATGATGCAGCTTAAGCCTGACAATCTTGAAGAGGTCATAGCAGGTATTTCTCTATACAGACCCGGTCCCATGGACTTTATTCCCAAGTATATTGAGGGAAAGAGAAATCCTCAATCCGTGACATATGATACTCCTGAGGTGGAATCAATCCTTGCTCCCACTTACGGCTGTATGGTCTATCAGGAGCAGGTTATGCAGATAGTTATGAAGCTTGCCGGATACACCATGGGCAGAAGTGACCTGGTAAGACGTGCCATGGCAAAAAAGAAGGCTTCTGTGATGGAAGAGGAGAGAAAGAATTTTATTTACGGAAGTGAGGAGCTTGGCGTTCCCGGCTGTATAAAGCGCGGGATTGATGAGAAGACTGCAAGTCACATATTTGATGAAATGGAAAAGTTTGCCTCTTACGCATTCAACAAGTCCCATGCGGCAGTATATGCTCATGTTGCATATTGGACAGCATATCTAAAGTGTTATTATCCTGTAGAATTCATGTCAGCATTGATCACCTCGGTGATCGACAATCCCGGCAAGATGACGGGCTATATGAAGGAAGCAAAGCGTATGGGAATAGAGCTTTTCGCCCCCAATGTAAATGAAGGTATGCCACTTTTTTCGGTGAAGGACGGAAATATCATATTCGGTCTTTCTGCCATAAAGAAGGTAGGTTTTAGCCAGATCGAGAATCTGGTGGAGGAAAGAAATGCAAACGGTCCCTTTAAGACATTGACTGATTTTATCGAGAGAATGTCTGACAAGGGTATCAATAAGGGTGTGATCGAAAATCTCATAAAGGCAGGTGCCCTTGACTGCTTTGGAGCAAACAGAAGACAGATGCTGTCGGCATTTCCGGGGATACTTGATCACTGCACAAAGGAAAATAAGCAGCAGGTTTCAGGACAGATGTCGCTCTTTGATATGGTAGGAGACGGTACTTCTATGGAGTTTAAGGAGACCCTTCCCGATGTTCCCGAATTTGCAGATGAAGAAAAGCTTTCCTTTGAAAAGGAAGTGCTTGGTATATATATGAGTGGTCATCCGTTAAAGGAAGACGAGGCTTTACTTGAGAAGCTTTGTACAGCCACAAGTCTTGATATCGTTCCCGAAGGCGAGGATGAGCTTGTCAATGCTGACAGCGCAAAGGATGGATATATGTATGTGGTTGGAGGCCTTATCGAAGACATAAGCATGAGGCTTACCAAGAAGAATGAAAATATGGCGACACTTACCTTAGAGGATCTTTACGGAACCATGGATGTTATTGCATTTCCTAAGAAATTCTTTGAATACAGGGATATACTAAAGGCTGACAATAAGGTGTTTATCGAGGGAAGAGCAAGTATTTCCGATAATGAAGCAAAGATCATTTTAGATAAGGCGTATTTGTTTAAGGATGTACCAAAAAAGCTTTGGTTCCAGTTTGCCACGGAGGATGAGTATAGCAGAGCCATAGTGGAATTGACCGCTATTTTGGACGAACATGCGGGAAAAACTCCGGTTGCCCTCTATGTGAAGGAAACCGGCAGACGTGAGCAGCTTTCAAAGTTTCCTGTGGAGCTTTCTGATGAATTCTTTGACTATCTAAAAGATAAGTATGGCAAAGAAAATGTGAAGACCACCATACTGGTTTCCCCCAGGGCTTATGTAAATAAAAAAAGATGAGGAGCTTATGATCAGTAGCAGTTCAAACCAACAGATAAAGAATATTGAAAAAATAAAGAAAAGCGCCAGAGAGCGAAGAAAACAAGGACTTTATATAGTTGAGGGTATCCGGATGTTTTCGGAGATTCCTTTAGAAAGCCTTGATTCCTGCTATGTGACAGAGGATTTCTATAATGATAATCAATCGCTATTTGCAGGAAAGCAATATGAGCTTGTGAGCGAGTCTGTATTTAAGGCAATATCCGATACTGAGACCCCTCAGGGAGTACTGGCTTTGGTAAAAATGAAGGATCGAACAGTGGATTCTTTGATCTCAGGTGAGAAGACTCCTCTTTTGGTCATACTGGAGAATCTACAGGATCCCGGCAATCTGGGAACGATCCTTCGGACAGCTGAGGCAGCAGGTGCAACAGGGATCATTATGAGCAAGGATACGGTAGATATTTACAATCCCAAGGTGGTGAGAGCTACTATGGGCTCTATATTCAGAGTGCCCTTTGCCATTGCAGATGATATTTATGAGACTATGGGAGAGCTTAAAAATGCAGGGATCAGGCTATATGCGGCTCACCTTAAGGGAAGAGATTTTTATGAATATGATCTTAGGTCGGCATCAGCATTTATGATAGGGAATGAAGGGAATGGCTTGACAGAAAAAGCCACCACTATGGCAGATCATTTGATAAAGATTCCTATGTGTGGAAATGTTGAATCATTAAATGCAGCAACCGCTACGACGGTAATAGCCTATGAGGCCTTGAGGCAAAGAATTAGCGGTTGACACATATTGCTCATAGTGTTATATTAGTCGTTAGAAAAAGGGACGAAAGTCCTTTATAAAGATGTAGAGGCGCATTAGTCATCAGTAAAGTGGTGGATGTATGAAGGACAGGAGAGATCATTTGAAAGGGGCTCGTGCCGAAGGAGGATATCACCTTCAGGGTGTCCTGCCTGGATGTGCAGTTAATAGCTTCACGTCTGTCACCGTTGGTGGAGCGCTACAATATGTGAATATTACGGGTTTACCTGTATATTGATATGAGGGATGCTTTACCGGGTGGTGGAGCATTTTTTACTGAAAAGAAAAATAATTAAAGGAGATTTTTAAAATGGCTATTTTTACAGGTTCAGGAGTTGCTATAGTAACTCCCTTTAACGAAGATGGATCAGTTAATTATGAGCAGTTGAAGAGCTTGGTGGAGTACCACATTTCACACAAGACAGATGCCATCATCATCTGCGGTACCACAGGTGAGTCTTCAACACTTACAGAGGAGGAGCACAGTGAGGTTATCAGAAAGTGCGTTGAGTATGTGGATCACAGGATCCCTGTTGTAGCAGGTACAGGTTCAAACTGCACAGCTACAGCTATCAAGCTTTCAAAGGAAGCTGAGGCCGACGGAGCAGATGCACTTTTGGTTGTTACACCTTACTACAACAAGGCTACTCAGGAAGGTCTCATCAAGCATTATACAGCTATCGCTGAGGCAGTTAATATTCCTATCATCATGTACAATGTACCCAGCCGTACAGGCTGCAATATCCAGCCTCAGACTGCTGTAACACTTGCAAAGAATTGCAAGAACATTGTGGCTATCAAAGAAGCTTCAGGCAATATCTCACAGGTAGTTAAGCTTGCTTCACTTGCTGATGGCTGCATCGATATCTATTCGGGAAATGATGATCAGGTAGTACCTCTTCTTTCACTTGGTGGAAAGGGTGTTATCTCTGTTACAGCAAATATCATCCCTGAGGATGTTCACGATATGGTAGCAAAGTATCTTGAGGGAGATGTGGCAGGATCACTTGCACTTCAGTTAAAGGCAGTTCCTCTCTGTGACGCGATGTTCTGTGAGGTTAACCCCATCCCTGTTAAGAAGGCTGTTGAGCTTTGCGGTCTTTGCAACGGATATGTTCGTATGCCCATGACAGCCCCCTCAGATGATTCAGTAGCAAAGATCAAGAAGGCAATGACTGATTATGGTATTACCTTAAAGTAGGAGAGATATTATGACAAAGATAATCATGCATGGCTGCAACGGACACATGGGTCAGGTGATCACCGGTATAGTACGTGATGATGCGGATTCAGAGATCGTTGCGGGAATAGATATAGTTGATAACAGAGACAATGGATATCTTGTTTTTACGGATATCGATGCTTGTGATGTTGAGGCTGATGTGATCATAGATTTTGCGGCAGCGGTAGCTGTTGATAAGCTCCTCGCTTATTCAGAGAAACGCGGTATTCCTGTTGTTCTTTGCACCACAGGTCTTAGTGAGGCGCAGATTGCCAAGGTAAAGGAAACCAGCGCAAAGGTTGCAATTCTAAAGTCAGCTAATATGTCCCTTGGTATAAACACACTTATCAAGTTATTAAAGGACGCTGCCAAGGTATTTGGAAATGCGGGCTATGACATCGAGGTGGTTGAGCAGCATCACAGACTTAAGAAGGATGCGCCCAGCGGAACTGCACTTGCACTTGCTGACGCGGTAAATGAAGCTCTTGACAACAGATATGAATATGTTTATGACAGGAGCGGGAGAAGCGAGATGCGTCCAGACAACGAGATCGGAATCTCAGCGGTGAGAGGCGGAACCATCGTGGGTGTACATGATGTGATATTTGCAGGAACCGATGAGGTGATCACATTCAACCATACAGCTTATTCCAAGGCAGTATTTGCCAAGGGTGCGGTTGAGGCTGCAAAGTTCTTGAAGGGCAAGCCTGCCGGCATGTATGATATGGCGGATGTTATAGAGGCACAGTAAAGAGATTGAGAAATCGGGGTCAGGCCCTCTTACAACTTGTCGTAAGAGGGTCTGACCCCTTTAGGTGAAATTATGAAAGCATTGATCGCAATGAGCGGAGGCGTGGATAGCTCGGTATCGGCATATCTTATGAGAGAGAAGGGCTATGAATGTACCGGTTGTACCATGCGTCTTTATGAAAATGATATGATAGGTGAGGATCTCTTTAGCACCTGTTGTTCTGCAAAGGATACGGAGGATGCTAGAGCTGTTTGTGAGAGACTCGGATTCGATTACCGTATTTTCCATTATGAAAGAGAGTTTATCGACGAAGTGATCGAGCCTTTTGTATGCTCATACGAGAGGGCTGAAACTCCCAATCCCTGCATAGAATGCAATCGGCGTATGAAGTTTGGACTGCTCTTTGAAAAGGCTATGGAAGAGGGCTTTGACAAGATAGTCACCGGTCATTATGCAAGGATAGAGCATGACGAGCAAAGTGGAAGATATCTTCTTAAAAAGGGACTTGATGCCTCCAAGGATCAGAGCTATGTCCTTTATGCCATGACACAGGAGCAGCTTGAAAAGACAGACTTCCCGCTTGGGGCTTATACCAAGGAAGAAGCGAGAAGGATAGCTGAGGAACAGGGCTTCGTGAATGCAAAAAAGCATGACAGTCAGGATATCTGCTTTGTTCCAGATGGTGATTATGCGGCATTTCTTGAGAGGTACAAGAATAGGTCTTATCCCGAGGGTAACTTTGTGGGTCGCGATGGTTTTATCTATGGAAAACACAAGGGCATAGTTCACTATACAATAGGTCAGAGAAAGGGACTCGGTATAGCCTGGGAGCATCCGCTTTATGTTCTTGAGATCAGACCTGAGACCAACGAGGTTGTGCTTGGAAAGAACGAGGAGCTTTTTACAAGAGAGCTTATAGCCGATAATGTGAATCTTATCTCTGTTGCCACCCTTGAAGGCGATATGCGTGTATCGGCGAGGATCCGCTATCATCACAAGGAACAGCCGGCAACACTTAGCCCTTTATCCGATGGAAGGATAAAGGTAGTATTTGATGAGCCTCAGCGTGCTATCACCCCCGGACAGGCGGTGGTATTCTACGACGGAGATATCGTTGTCGGAGGCGGAACCATAAGCGGCAAATGTGAATAGAATATGATATTTTAAAGCGTCGGAATATCCGGCGCTTTTGTAACTGTTTGGAGCTGTAGTGAACAGTTATGCGCTTTTTTTCTTTTAAGGTGGATGGATCGCAAATAAAAGCCGATAAATATTTTGAATGCAATCACATTAAAGGATTCATTTGCCGGCAGATCATACTTTTTTGTGGTCATTTAGACTGGTTAGCCTTCACAAAGAAAGTGAGGGAGAGTATGATTATTCAATCAAGTAAGATGAACTTAGATGGAAGCAGTTCATTTTCAAGAACAACGGGGATTTCTACCTCGTTTTCTTCGGTACGTACCACGATGGGTACCGGAGGTCTTATGGGAGCGTATGCCAGATTCAATCCATCTATGGACAGAGGGGTAGGTAAGGACGCATCCCATTCTCACGGAAACGGATTTCAGGATTATTCGCAGGGAAGCTTTAAATCGGCACTTATTAAGGCCGGTGAACATAAAGAGGAGTTGGTGTCTAATGAGGCATCTTCTTTAGATGGCACAAACGCATCTTCGGAAGCGGGTGGTGTATTAAGGTCGGGCATGGGTGTCCGGGATGGAAATGCATATTCTAAAGATATGGATTGGCATAAGCGTATGACCATGTATCTTCTTGAATATGTAGAGTATATGCGTGAGGCTATGATGGCAAGGCTAAAGGGAAATCCCTTTAGACAACTTGGCAGACAGTCCGGGTTTACCGGTATATCGGGGATCGGTTCATCAAATGCTAATGGACAAGATATGTTGGATCTTCGAAGTAATGTAGGTGGTGCCTATACCATCTGGCAGCGTGAGATCACGGTGTCTCACTTTACCACTGAGACGGAGTCTATGTCATTTTCTGCAACGGGAAATGTAAAGACCGCAGACGGCAGAGAGATCGATATCGATGTGAAACTCAATATGAGTAGAGAATTTACCGAGATCACTTCGGTGAGTCAGACACAGATAGATGTGATCATGACAGATCCATTGGTCTTTCAGGTGGGTGATTGTCCTTTGGAGCTTTCAGACACTACATTTATGTTTGATATCGATTGTGACGGTGTGCTTGACGAGATAAGTGAGCTTGCGAAAGGCAATGCATTTCTTGCTCTGGATATGAATGGTGACGATGTGATAAATGATGGCTCAGAGCTTTTTGGAACCAAGTCCGGTAACGGCTTTTATGATCTTGCCGCCTTCGATGAAGATGGCAACGGCTGGATTGATGAGAAGGACAGCGTCTTTGATAAGCTTACTATGTGGTCAAAGGACCAGGATGGGAATGATGTATTAAGGTCACTTAAAGCAGCCGATGTAGGCGCTATCTATCTTGGCAATGTAGCTACAGATTTTTCACTCAATTCAATGGAGGATAACAGCAAGCGAGGCGAGATCAGATCGACAGGGATGTATCTTAAGGAAAGCGGTGGCGTTGGAACCGTATCTCAGGTGGATATGGTGAAGCATCAGATGGCGTCGTAACTTAAAAAAGCTGAAAATGTAGTTTACAACTTGGATACATTTTCGTGTTATAGTATAGTGAACAGATTATTTGCATTGTTTGCGTAACTGTTCACTATATTTTATGGAGAAAAAGAAATGAGAAGATATATAGCACTTATCGCTACTTTTATGTTGCTGCTATCCGGCTGTGGAAATAAAAATGTTGATTATGTTGGAGAATCTGATACCGGGTCAGAATCTGTTACAACCGATATAAGGGAGGATACCTCATCAAAAAAGGACATATCGGATCGCATAGAGGAGGAATATGGTATCCCAAATGGCATGATCAAATTCAACGCAGATGTAGTAGGACTTGAGAGCTACGACAAGATTCCTGTTGTTTCTGTAAAGACAAAGCATCTTTCTTCAGAAGATATGGAAGAATATGCAAGGAAGATTTTTGATAATGGGAAATATGAGGTGGTCAATCCCAAGCAGTTCATGTCCAAGGGTGAACTAAGCACCAGAATAAGTGAAATAGATGGGGAATTTAACGTCATAGGAACTACGCCTGAAGAAGTGGAATCAGTGGATTCTGAGTATCGTGAGAATTATAAATATCTGGCGGATGAGTACTTTAGATGTCAGGAATTATTAGAAGGAAAAAGCTCGGGATATTTTGATAATGATTGGCTTTTTGATGGGGATGGAGATCCGAGATATACGGATGATGTCCTTGGTTATGTGATAATAGATAAAGACAGAGATCCTTTTGTTAATGAGGGTATAAAGTGGTATGAATGTCCGGATAATGATGAAGGAACAGGGGTGTCTGTATATTATTGTGTGTTGGATGGTAAGGTAAATGGCGAAGCTGCTACAATATCTTTTAGAAGAGTGGGAACATCGGATGATCAATCCTTTGATGATATGATATTTTCAGTCAATAAGAACCTTGGTTATGCTCCATTTGATTGTCCGGTATATAGCGAAAAACTCACCCTTGTGACTGAGGATCAGGGATCATCGGACAATAACAGTGGTATGACATATGATGAAATAAAAACCTTGTGTGAGGATTATATTTCAGGCTTAAATTTAAATGATTTTGAGATCAACAGGATATTTGATATGCCGGAGGGATCTCTTTCTTGCGCTTTCTCGGAATACGATACAAGCAAAAAGGACGGATATGTTGTGATCCTCACTAGAAAAATAGCCGGATATAGCATGCCTTATACTATTCGCTATGCTATGGGTACTGTATCTCTTAATTATGATAGTGATAATAATGTTTTGCATAACACCGAGCCTGAAAGCATTCAGTTATTTGTGAAAAATGGTGCGGTCTGTGGTATGAGATATAAAGCGCCTGTGGAGGTCACAGAGATAAAAGAAAACATCAATGTAACTTCCTTTGAGAATGTTAAAGAGGTGGCTGTAAAATGTATGGAAAATAATATAGCAGGCACAGATATTTCAAATCTTTATATCTCTGATATTGAGATCGGATATACGAGGATAACTGATCCTGAGAATATTTGCAAGATAACTTATGTACCTGCTGTGTTTTTTTTCAGAGATGAACCTGTAAAGAAAGTAGCTGACAGGGATCCCTTTCTTGTTATCAATGCGATTGACGGAAGTGAGATAGATTATTGGGGGGCTGATCTTGTTTAAATGATATACTGTTCAATCTTTAACACAAATTCCCTGAATCTTGGCAATGTAAAGAAGATCTTTCCATAAGTGCTTGTGTCTATAAGTCCGTTTTCTCTAAGATTCTCTCTGTATGGAGAAAACTGATTTGATTCCATGTGGAGTTCTTCGCGGATTTCCTTTATGGTGAAATCATTGCTATGCGCTATGGCAAGCACTACATTTCTTTCCTTTTCTGTCAAATGATCCCAGATGGCTTTATAGGATCCGTCGTAAAGCATTGCGTCGAGATTTTTTAATATGCCATCATCCACTGCCTTCTTTTTTGAATCCCAAAGAAGCATTCCCAGTAACTGAAATGCGTAGGGATATCCCATTATGATCCTTGATAGAGAAAGAGCCTCTTCCTGTGATAGAGAGAATATCTCCATGTATTTATCTTCAACAAGGATATTGTTAAGACCCTGCAGCTTGATACGGGGAAGTCTTCTGATAAATGTGCTGTTCTTAGCGTTTGAAAGAGCACTGAAATTTTCGGGCAAGGCGGTCATCAAAAGAAAGACCGGGAGTCTTTCACCGATAAAGGCCTGATAAGAGTGGGAAAATGTCTTTATGCTTGTAGTGTTTGACGCCTCGTCGATTGTGATAAGGACTTTCTTCTTTTTGTTCTTGGCTTCATTTAAAAGCTTTCTTAACAATGTTTCATTGTCTGAAAGAGACTTTTTAGAAAGCCCTCCGCCCATTCCGGCAACGGAAAAACTCATTTCTGTAATAGTTTCGCCTTTGAGATTGATATGCTCGCTTATCTGACTGATCGCTGATTCGTAAAGATCTAAATCGGGATTAAGGCGAAGGACTATCCAATCCTTCTTGTTCGCAAAGTAGTTTTGAATTGAAGTCATCAAAACGGTCTTTCCGCATCCTCTGACACCGGTGATCACATATCCGAAGGAAATAGGACTTGCACTTTCAAAATCCTGTATTATTTGCATATATTCGTTGTTACGGGGTATCATTGAGTCGGGCTCGATACCGAATATTATTGTAAATGGATTCTTTGACATAGATAAAACTCCTTATATCTTGCTATAGGTTTTGAAATTGCTTATATCTTATTATAGGTTTGAAAATATCTTATATCTTATTATAGGTTTTGTCAACCAACATATTTGTATTTAAAAGCTTCAAAAGGATATTAAGATCAATGTGATCGATGTGAATGAAGAGCCTACGATTGATTATGCTAAAATCGGAGGATCTAGCGATTATATATCATTTGATGAGAATGCTACAAATGCAAGGATTGGGTATTTTGTTTTAACAGATCCTGATATATACAATGATGATTACGGAAAATATGACATTGTTTTTGATGGAGTGGATTCAAAGCCATTTAAAATAACACCGGGCGAAGATGGAAAGTATTACTTAGGTAATACGGAGCCCTTTGACTACGAAACAAAAAAGACAATCAATTCTCGTAAAATTTGTGTTACAATGTTTGTAGCTTTTTAGAGCTGTAGTAAATAGTTACAGATGTTTACAATTTAGATACATTTTCTTGTTATACTAAAAAAAATCATATGATTCGGAGAGAAAAATTGATAAAAATACTTGTTGTTGAGGATGAAAAACCAATATCGGATCTTATCAGAATGAACCTTGAGGATCAGGGCTTTGATATTACCTGTGCCTATGATGGTATGCAGGCAGCAGATCTTTTAGAGGAGCACGACTATGACCTTGTACTTCTTGATATCATGCTACCCAAGGTTGACGGCTATGAGCTTTTGGAATACATAAAGCCTCTTGAGATCCCTGTGATCTTTTTGACTGCCAAGGCGGGACTAAATGACAGGGTTAAGGGACTTAATCTTGGTGCTGAGGACTATATAGTAAAGCCCTTTGAGATCGTAGAGCTTTTAGCAAGAGTAAATGTGGTATTAAGGCGTTTTGGAAAGACTGACACAGTTCTTACTTACAAGGATATAGAGATCGATACCAAGGCTCAGAAGGCTACAAAGAATGGTGTTGATCCCGGACTCACAAAAAAAGAATACGAGCTTTTGCTCATGCTTGTGAGAAATGTTGGTATCACCCTTTTTAGAGAGAGAATATATGATGAGATATGGGGCGAGGAGCCGCATGGCGCTTCAAGAACCCTTGATCTTCACATACAGAGACTCAGAAAAAAGCTCGATCTGACTGATGACATCGTATCAGTGTATAAAACAGGCTATAGATTGGAAAAGGACAAGTGAAATTCAGATATAAGGTATTGGTGATAAATATCATATTGCTTTCTGTAGGTCTGGGTTTCGTGGGCTTTTTTATGATCCGCAACAATTTCAAGCTTGCTCTTGAATCGCAGATAAGAAGTGCTGTAGAGGAGAATAATGTACTGCAGTCTGCGGTAGAGTATTCTGCTCTCGGCATGGACAGTACTGCCTCGAAAAATGCTGTGTCCGACTATCTTTCCGAGTCAGCGGATAAGAGCTTTTCCAATATCACCTCAGACAATACCATCATTTATGTCTGCTATGACGGTGAAACGGTTTATACCAATTCTCAGGTTGAGAATGATGAAACGCCAAAGCTCTTGATCTCGGATGAGGTTATAGGTAAAAAGAGGTATATATTGACCTCTGAAAATGGAGGCTATCATATCATTGTTTCTTCCTTCAATAACATCGATGATGTTTCCCTGAATGTTATAAGCAAGAAGGATATTTCCTTTATATACGAGATGATGAATGAGCAAAAGAATTACTTTCGGATGCTCCTTATTGTAGTTGTTGTGATCTGTTCTGCGGCTATGATGATCATTTCTTCTAAACTTACCGGGCCTCTTGAAAGCCTTGAAGATATCTCCGGGAAATTTGGTGAGGGGGATCTTAGTGTCAGGGCGGATATTAAAACCGGTGACGAGGTAGAGAGTCTTGCCAATTCCTACAATGCTATGGCAGAATCGATTGAGGATCATATAGAAGAGCTTAAACAAATGATCGAGAGAAAGGAACAGTTCGTAGCCGACTTTACTCACGAGCTAAAGACTCCCATGACCTCCATCATAGGCTATGCTGATATGATCAGATCAAAGGAGCTGAAAAGAGATGATCAGATACTTGCTGCTGATTATATTTTTTCAGAGGGAAAGAGACTTGAAGCTATGTCCGGAAAGCTTTTCGATTTTTTGTATGCGGGAAAAAGGGATATAGAAAAGAAACCGTTTTCTGTAGACAGGCTTTTTGAAAGGGTTGAAAAAAGTGTCGAGCCTCATCTTAAGGATAAAAATATTTCATTAAAAACAGAATGTGAAAATGCATCCATTTCCGGAGATATAGAGCTTTTATCATCAAGTCTTATCAATCTGATAGACAATGCAAGAAAGGCTTCAAGTGAAGGCTCGACGATATGTTTTTTCGGAAAAAGTGATCAAAGCTATTATATCATCACAGTAGAGGATCAGGGAGTCGGAATTCCCAGAGAGCATTTAGACAAGATATGCAACGAATTCTATATGGTTGATAAATCCCGAAGTAGAAAAGAGGGTGGCGCAGGGCTTGGCCTTTCCCTTGCTTTAGAGATAGTGAAAGCACACAAGGGAACGCTAAATATAGAAAGTGAAGTAGGAAAAGGAACAAGGGTGATCGTAAAGCTTCCGGTAAATGATATGTCAGAGGAAAGAACCGATGAATAATAGGCTTAGTAAAAACAAGTTAATAGCCATAATGAGTGTGATAGTAGCTTTAGTATCTGTTTTTGGTGCCCTTCTTTTGCCTGATTATTTTTTGAGGGGAGAGGTTAAGTCGCGTCTTGGTATTGCGGATGATGTACCTGCAGATTATTACATGGCTCACGGCGGAGCCGCCGCAAAGGCTTCATCTATGAAAATGTCTGATGTGGATCGTATCAAGATGATAAGCGGAGTATGGGGGAGTACTATGACCAAGGTGGATACAGCTGATGCTTATATAAGCGAGACGGAAGCCTTAAAGCTTTCGAGAAAGGCTACCGAATACTATCACGGATTGGGTATATATCCGGTATCTATAGACAGCTCCTTTGATAATTGGTATTCCTGGAAGGCAGAATGCTACAGATATCTTGATAATATATTTAATACTTATACCTGCTTTTTGTGGGTGGTGGAATTTTTCAGATATGACAGCAACGAGCATCATATCATTTATCTGTTGGAGGACGGAACCGCGATCTGTATGCTTAACAATATGTCAGAAACAGAAAAGACCTACGATCCTGCTATTGCTTTTAGACCGGCAAATATTCAAAATACATTGAGCTCAGTAAACCGTGATAAAACCGAGCTTAAGTCGACTTCGGTTACAGAAATTTCTGATTTCCTGCCTGACCTTTCCTTTAGTGGTATGGAGATCAAGGGGGCAAGTGAGCTTACTATCAATAAGACTGGCGATGATCCTGATAAGCTTTTGATGCTTGATATAAACAATGTCACCTTCAAGGAAAAAAACGGATATCACGGATTTTTTATAAAAGCCGTTGAATAGTTAAGATAGTTTACAAATTAGATACATTTAGGTGTTATAGTCATTATCATGAAAAAACAATTTACACTCACAATCGCATATTTGCTTCTTCTTACATCTTGCGCTTCGGAAAAAAGCTTTACTCCGAATTTGGTAACGATAGATGAATATGACAGGCTTACTTACTCATCTGAGGAAATAGGCTTCGGGGATCTTTCTTCGGAGTTTTCTTTGGATGTGGTGGCAGAGGATTATCGAAGAGAAGAATACTATCCTGCGCTTGATGATCTGACTATCGAGAATTGTTATGTAAAAAAAGGGGATATGGTAAAAAAAGGAGACCTTTTAGTAAGCTTCAAGGCGGATGATCTTGCCAAACAGTTAAAGTTTCTTGACAAGGAAGCAGAAGATACCAATGAGCTTATCAAGCATTATGAAAAGCTTGCAGATATTGAAGGTCACGATGTTTATTCAGATGAGATTAGAAGATTGAAGGAAGCCTTGGATATTAATTCGCTAAAGAAGAAGGAGGTATCTGAGACCCTTGAGAATTACAATATCCGTGCCGAGGATGATGGGATCGTGTCGGAGGTTTGGGAATATGTAGACTTTAGTGAGCAGGTATCATCGGAGCAGGATATTGTGACAGTGATATACGGAACAGATCAATATAAGACAATTACCAATCTTGACAGAGATTTTAAGGTGGGTGAGCGTTTTGATGCCGATTTTGCCGGAGATACCTATAGTCTTGAGCTTACAGATATTCGCGAAACTGAAGAGGGAAAGGAATTGACCTTTAAGCCCTTTGGTGGCGGAACGGGACTTGAAGCAGAGCATCTTCAGATCAAGGTCGAAGGAAAGGTATATAAGGATGTCCTTTATACAAAGAAAAATGTGGTGTTTGAAGATAATGGTAAAAGCTATGTCTATGTGCTCGGAGATGATGGATATAGAAGAGCCAGTGAAGTGAAAGCCGGAGATGTGGTAGATGATATGGTGATCATTGAGGACGGACTGAAAAAAGGTGATAGGGTGGTGATGCCGAGATGAGAAAAAAACTAAAAAAAGCATTTGCTTATATTTCGGTGTTGCTGCTTCTTACAGGCTGTGGGTCTAAAAAGGAGCTTGCTGTGCCTGAGCTTATCGAGCCTGTCGCTATCAATGAATCCCTTCGCCCTGTGGAAAAGGGAGAGCTTTTTAATGCGGCAATTTTTTCAGGATCTGTGCGTCCGAAGTACGATAGTTATTTTTGGAAGGTTGATACCGCTGTTTCCGAAGTGAAGGTCAATGTGGGGGATAAGGTGAAAAAAGGCGATGTTCTTGCGGTGGCTGATCTAAAGGATGCGGATAACAGGATAAAGGAATTAAACGATGAGATAGAGCAATCAGAGCTCGAAAGAAAAAGACAAAAAGAGGATAGAGAGCTTGATGAGGAACTATTTGAGCTTCGTGAAAATGCTGCAAGAAAGAACAAGGATAACAACGAGATAAAAAAAATCAGACAGGAAAGAAAGACGGCCGAAGAGAATGAAAGGTACAACAAACAGACATATGAGCAGAATGTGTCAAGAATAAAAAAGGATATAGAGGAGATCAAAAAGGAGCGAGCAAATTCAGAGCTTGTTTCTCACACTGATGGTTATGTAACCTATGTGCCCTCGGATACAGAGTATGAGAATAATAGCTTCTTTAATAGAGATCCTTACGTTATAGGGATTGTGGATGATACCGAAAAAAAGATAAAAGCCTATGAAAATGTTGTTGTAGTGGCGGATTATTCTGATAGCGTGATCGAGCTTTCTGACAGTGATGGAATATATCAGGATAGTGATGTGATAAAAAAAGCAGCCGAAATATACATCCTCAATGCAGGAAAAAAAGTCGAACTAAAAAAGAGACCCTATGATGACAAAGTTTTGGCAAATGCGAAACTAAAAAAAATAAATCTTCCGGCACTTTTTGAGCTCCCTGATAATAGTCTTCAGGTAGGAACGGTCATGCCTATCTTTATAAGCTCTGAAAAGGGCGGAGAATGTCTTCTTTGCGGGCGTGATTCGGTAAAGGAGGATGAGAACGGATACTTTGTCTATGTAAAGGAAGGTAATGAGAAGGTCAAAAGAAGTATAGAGGTGGGGCGTTCGGATGCGGATAACTATGAGGTCTTAAGTGGTCTTAAGGAAGGTGAGGAGGTATATTATTCTTCCTCTGCTCTTTTGCCTGAGGACTATGAAACGAAAGAGATAGTCCCCATGCTTTACGGAAGGTTCAGACCAAACAGCAGCAACCAGAGAGTAAGGATAGCTGATACTGTTGAAAGAAAGCAAAATTCAGCTTTGACCGGCAGAGTGGAAAAGCTGATGGTAGAATCCGGAGTCGAAGTAAAGAAGGGGGATCCCATATATACCATCAGGATAAATGAAGGAAAGGCAGAATTAAAGGAAAAGAAGAATGCCATAGAGAATCTTAAAAAGGATCATGAAAAAAGACAGAGGGAGCTTGATATAGAGATACAAAGGGTCAAGGATCAGATACGAGAGGTAAAGGCAGGTCAGGAAAAAGATGAGTCCCTTTCGAAGAGCTTTGAGGATTATTCAGAGGGAGCTTCTGATGCAGGAGAAGAGTACGCATCAGAGCCTACAGAGAGTGAAGACTCAAATCTTTTACTCGGACGTCTTGTTATAGAAAAAAGAAAGCTTGAGCTTTCGAAAAACAGAGGAAAAGCTGACTATGACAGGGATCTTCTTTCTCTTCAAAAGGAGTATGAAAAAGCAACCAAGGACAATGACGGTAATGGACTTGTTACAGTAAGGTCGGAATTTTCCGGTACTATTAAAAAGCTTTCGGTAAGGGAGAAAAAACTGGTACAGTCCGGAGAGGAAACTATAAACTTTGATGTGCCTTGTGATAGGTTTGTGGCGGTGAGCTTTAGAAATACCGAGGATGAATCCTTGAATCTCAATCAGGAGATCATCATATACTATGAGGGAAGCGGGAAGGAATACCGTGGAAGAGTGAGCGGTTCATCTTCTGATGCGGAAAGAGAATACTATACCATCGATGGTGATAGAGTTTATTTCACACATGGGAAAAGAAATTCTTATTTTGATCCATATGGTGGAGGGGATGAAGAGGAATATACGGTGAAGATGGAGGATGAGAGCTTTTTTAATGAAGACGGCAAGTTCACTATGTATTATTCCATAGGTGTAATAGAAAATGCTGTGCTTATTCCGAAGGATGCAGTGATCACAGAAAAGGAAAAGAATTCCGAAAAGAACTATGTCTGGAGGATAGAAGAGGGAAATCTCGTAAAACAGTATGTGACAGTAGCTACGAATAAAGAGATGGGATTTGCCGATTATAAGGAGCACGCCTTAGATAATAGCTCAAGCTATTCAGTTATGTCGTATATCAAAGCAGGCCTGAAGGCCGGAGACCAAATAGCAGTACCGAAATAGGATAGGATATGTTTACATTTATCAAAGGAAAAATGAAAAATAAGAGATGGCTCACTGTCTGTCAGATACTTGGCATGACATTTCTTATTGCTGCCATTTCTTCTCTTCCCATGTTCTCAGCGGGTTCTGCGGACAGGCTTCTTTGGAGAGCTTTCAATAAAAGCATTGCAGAGAATAATACTAATCCTGCAGTGATATCGAGAACCGGAAGTGTGAAACCCAAAAAGGATTCGGAGAATCTTAATGGCATTATGAAAAAGACCGGGGAATATGATGAAGTGTGGAGCAGATATCTGGATGGAATTGAAACCCTTGCTTCGCAATCTATCATCGAACTCAATAAAAGATCCATGGTTGGAAGCTTTAACAAGGATAAGAAAACCTCATATCTAAATCAGGCAGTCTGGTTAGGTGCTACTTATGTTCCTGAGCTTGAAGATCATATTGAGATAGTGGGAGGCGTAGGGCTTGATGAAGCTAATGTTGAAGATGATATCTATCCCTGTATCATTACCGACAGGGTTGCTGATTCCAACGGACTTTCCATAGGGATGCTCCTTCAATTCAAGGAGCTTCAATCGGTAGATGAGAATACACCCTACAAGGGACCAAGATTTATGGTGGTGGGTATATTTAAGGAAAAGGATCCAAGGGATGCATTCTGGTATGTGGAGCCCGGGAAATTTGAAAAGGAGATCTTTGTAAGTGGTGAGACCTTTGATTCACTTTGCGGATTATTTGATGATGATGTAATATCCTATGAGATGTATCGTGTCCTTGATTTTAGGGACATTGATCACTCCAATGTAGATGATGTTGCTTATTATCTCGGAGAATTCAAAAAGAAGGACAAGGGATTTGCTGATACGATCGAGCCGTTTATTGAAAGCTATAAAGAAGGCAAGAAGACTATTGATATCACTCTTTTTGTGCTTGAGCTTCCTATCATAGGACTTTTGCTGGCATTTATCTATATGGTATCAAGTCAGATAGCTGATTCCGAGCGTTCGGAGATAGCGTCTCTTAGAAGTCGAGGCCTTTCGAGAAAGCAGGTTCTTGCTCTTTATGGCGGAGAGGCCTTGATCATTGATCTGATCAGTATGATCTGTGGCCTTTTGTTTGGCGTGGTGCTTGCAAAGCTTGGGGCAGGAACGGTGGAATTTTTGAGGTTTTCAACTGAAGGTGTGGACATATATCGTCCGGTGCTTTCTATGGGGCTATATGCATTTTTTGCTGCTATCCTTGGAAATATCTTTATGATGCTTCCTGCTCTTGAAATCTCTAAGGCATCTATAGTCGAGGTGAAGGCGGAGAATAATGCGGGGAAAAAGCCCTTCTGGGAAAAGTTCTTTGTTGATATAGCTCTTCTTGTTTTGTCCTTATATCTTTTAAAGAATTATTTAAAGCAGATAGAGAGTATCAGGCTAAGCGCTCTTATGGGAATCAAGACAGATCCTATGATCTTCGTTGATTCCGTGCTTTTCATTACTGCTTTTGGAATGGTCTCCTTGAGGCTTTCTCATTACCTTGTGATACTCATAGAAAAGCTTGGAAGATCCAAGAGAGATCCTGTTATGTATGCCTCTTTTTTGCAGATCACAAGAACCTTTAAAAAGCAGGGCTTTATCTCTGTATTTATTATCATAACTGTGGCTCTCGGAATCTTTGATGCCAATATCGCAAGAACCACCAACAAAAATCATAGCTACAGGATCACCAATGATCTTGGAGCGGATGTGGTGATAAAGGAGCATTGGAACAAGGTTCGCTATAGGAATCCCGCAGAGAACAACAGGGATGAGTACTATTATAATGAGCCTGACAGAGGAAGATTCAACAGTCTTGTTGAGGAGGGCTTGTTAGATGGATATACCGCTGTGATAAGAGACGAAAAAACAGTTGTAACGCTTGGAAACAAAAAGACTGAATGTACTCTAATGGGAATAAACACAAAGGAATTCGGAGAGCTTTCCAATAATGATTTTCCTGTTAAAAATGGGGTGCACTGGTATGAAGGTCTCAATGAGCTTGGCACCAAAAGAAATGGAGTGATCATTTCGAAAAATCTTGCCGCTCTTTTAGAGGTGAGTGTTGGGGATAGTATAAACCTCACCAGGTATGGTGACGAGAGTGCATATGCTTCTATTGTTCTTGGAACTCTAAGTGGCAAGGTTGTGGCCATAGTTGATACCTTCCCTGGCTTTAAAAGCTATACCTATGAGGAGGGAGAGGAAAAGGAGAACTTCCTTGTGGTTGCTAATTACGCCATGGTAGAGAATGCCTTTCATATCTCGCCCTACGAGATTTGGGGAAGGTTAAAGAAGAATGATCCAAAAGCCATAAGAGATATATTGGACAATATGGATATACGACTTGATCTTCTGTCCTTTAGAGATGAGCTTGTTACAGAGAAGATGAACAGCTCACTTATACAGATCACCAATGGTATGTTTACATTAAGCTTTATGATAGCTCTTGTGGTATGTGGTATAGGATTTTTGATATTCCATATCACATCTATCAGACAGAGGGAATTGTTGTTTGGCGTATATCGTGCTATGGGGCTTTCTGTCAAAGACATCAATAGAATGCTTATAAATGAACATGTTTTCAGTACTCTGATCTCGATAATCTCGGGAGTTTTGGTAGGCTTTTTATCAACCTTCCTTTTTGGAAAGCTTTTTGGAGTGGTTTATCTTCCTGAAAAACACAGTATTGATATTGCTATGTATTTTGAACCCTATGATATGGCAAAAGTTTTGGCGGTTGTACTATTGATGGTGTTTATATGCGGCTTTGTGCTTAGAAGGATAGTGAAGTCGCTTTCCATCACGGAGGCGCTTAAGCTTGGAGAGGAGTAGGAATGGAAGTCGCGATAAAAGGAAAAGATATTGTAAAAGAATATAGAAGTGGCGATGGGGACAGCTTCTTTGCCCTCAACGGTGTGAATATAGAGATTCCAAAGGGAAAGCTTGCGATACTTAAGGGCAGATCCGGCTCCGGAAAGACCACCCTGTTAAATATTTTAAGCACTCTTGATGTGCCGACAAAAGGCGAAGTCCTTCTTGAAGGAGAAAGTATAGTGGGTTTATCCGAAAAGGACAAGGAAAGATTAAGACGCTTAAGCTTCGGGTATGTATTTCAGGCTGTTGCTCTGATCCCTGTGATGAATGCATATGAAAATGTGGAATTCGCTCTAAAGCTTTCGGGATATAAGAATCCTGATAAAAAAGAGGAGCTTACGAAGACGGAAAAGGATGAGAGGGTAAAGAGAGTTTTGTCTTTGGTTGGTATGGAAGAGAGAATGAAACATTTTCCGGGACAGCTTTCCGGCGGTGAGCAGCAAAGGGTTGCGATAGCCAGGGCTATGGTGCATAAACCGAGAGTTATTTTTGCGGATGAGCCAACGGGAGCCTTGGATACTGATATGGGTATCAGGGTAGTGAAGCTTTTTAAGAGCATTATAAAAGAAGAACAGGTGACTATAGTTATGACAACACATGATCCCGGACTCATGGAGCTTGGCGATGTTGTGTTTGAGATGGAGGATGGAAGGATCCGATGAGCTTTATCGAATGTGATGGTCTTGTGAAGATCTTTAAAACTGAAGAGATAGAGGTAATGGCACTTCAGGGCCTTGATATGACTGTGGAAAAGGGTGAGCTTATCGCAGTCATAGGAAAAAGCGGAAGTGGAAAGTCCACCCTTATGAACATAGTGGGAGGACTTGAAAAGCCTTCTGCGGGACGTGTGCTTGTGGATGGAGTGAACCTTTCCGAGCTTTCGGAAAAGGAGATGGATGCCTACAGGAAGAAGAGAGTGGGGTTTGTGTGGCAGAAGGCCGGAAGGAATCTTTTTGGCTTTTTGACCTCCAGGGATAATATCATTTCCGCCATGCAGTTTACAAAGCTTAAAAAAGCTGAGAAAGAAAAACGGGCGGATATGCTTTTGGAGCTTGTGGACATGACTAAAAAAGCCGATTCACTGCCTGCCAATATGTCGGGAGGCGAGCAGCAGAGGATCGGTATCGCAGTGGCTCTTGCCAATGATCCGGATATTCTTTTGGCTGACGAGCCTACGGGAGCTGTGGATTCCATGACCTCTGATATGATTTTTGATATGTTCAGAAAGCTAAACAAAGAGCTTGGCATTACTATAATCATAGTGACCCATGATAATTCCCTGGCTGCAAAAGTGGATAGGGTGCTAAGTATATCTGACGGCAAGGTCAGCACCGAGAGTATCATAAAGGAACAGGTCAGAAAACGCTTAGAGGAGTTAAGCGGAGAGGAGTATTCTTTGGCGGAAGGGCTGTTTGACAATTCCCACGAAGAGTATTCTGTGCTCGACAAAGCGAGAAGACTTCAGTTATCCAAGGAAATGCTTGGTGCGGCAGGAATTTCTGGCAATAGAGTGAAGGTTTCATACAAGGATGGAAATATAGTGATAAGCGGTGAAAAAAGCAGTACTTGACAAGGAGTACTGCTTTTTGTAGAATATTAACTCGTAGTTTTATGTCATTTTATAAAGAAAAAGGAGTGGTTTTTTCGTGGATCCCGATTCGGCGATACAACTTGGAGCGTTGGTAATACTCATCATACTGTCCGGATTTTTTTCATCTGCTGAGACAGCTTTTACAACGGTGAGTAAGCACAAGCTGACTGCAATGCTTGAAGAAGGCAATAAGAGAGCGGGAAGAGTGCTTGAGATCATAGAGGATTCAAGCAAGCTGTTAAGCACCATTTTGATCGGAAACAATATAGTAAATATCGGAGCCTCTGCTTTGGCGACTGTCCTTGCCACAAGGCTTTGGGGCAACGCATTTATAGGAGTGATGTCAGGAATCCTTACCATCGTGATCCTCATTTTCGGTGAGATCACACCGAAGACCATCGCAAAGCAGAACAACGTCAAGCTCTCGCTTATTTATATCGATGTTATAAGAGGACTGATGTGGTTCCTTACCCCGGTCATTTGGATCATCAATGCCGTATGTAAGCTCATATTAAGGCTTATCGGCGTGGATCCGGAGAAGACTGAGACATTGACTGAAGGCGAGCTTATCACCATAGTAAATGCTTCTCATGAAGATGGCGTCATCGAAGAGGAAGAGAAAGAGATGATCACCAATGTGGTGGATTTTGGCGATGCTCTTGTGAAGGATGTTATGATCCCTCGAGTTGATATGGTGCTCTGTCCTGTGGATATTCCTTTTAATGAGCTTCTTGAACTTATCATGGAGAAGCAATATACAAGGATCCCTATATATGAGGAAAGCGTTGACAATGTGACAGGTATACTCAATATCAAGGACTTTTTCTTCCTGTATGCAGAGAAGAAGGGAGAGGAGTTTGATATAAGGGATATTCTGCGTGATCCCTTCTTTACATTCGAGATGCAAAAGACCTCCGACCTTATGGCTGAGATGAGAAAGGATTCCCAGTCCATAGCCATAGTCCTTGATGAATATGGAGTGACGGCCGGTCTTGTGACCATGGAGGATCTCGTAGAGGAGATAGTCGGTGAGATCAAGGACGAGTACGATGACGAGGAGAGAGAGACTCTTCGTGAGGTAGGGGAAAACATCTACGAGGCGGATGGATCCATGAAACTTGAAGATCTCAATGATGCTTTGGAGCTTGATATCCACTCGGAGGATTATGATTCAGTGGGTGGACATATGATAGAAATGCTTGAACATTTGCCAGAAGAGGGTGATACCGTGACTGAAGGAAATGTGACATTTACCGTTACAAGCATGGACAAGAACAGAACTGAGACTATACTTATAGAAATAAAACCCGAAGAGCCCAAAGAAGAAGCTTCGGAGGAAGAGGATAAAAAAGATGATTAGTGCTAATAATGTATCACTCAGATACGGAAAGAAGATTTTGTTTGAGGAGGTGAACATCAAGTTCTCTCCCGGAAACTGTTACGGATTGATCGGTGCCAATGGTGCCGGAAAGTCAACATTTTTAAAGATACTCTCAGGAGAATTAGAGCCCAACAAGGGCGATGTGACCATGGATCCCGGTGAGAGACTTTCAGTCCTCAAGCAGGATCACTTCCAATATGATGATTTTACAGTACTTGATACCGTCATCATGGGAAATAAGCGTCTTTATGACATTATGAAGGAGAAGGACGAGATATATGCCAAGGAAGACTTCACCGATGAAGACGGCGAGAAGGCTGCAAATCTTGAGGCTGAGTTCGCTGAGATGAACGGCTGGGAGGCTGAATCTGATGCAGCTACACTTCTTAACGGTCTCGGAGTTGAAACAGAATATCATTATATGATGATGAGAGAGCTTGAGGCATCCGTAAAGGTGAAGGTATTGCTTGCTCAGGCACTTTTTGGTAATCCTGACAACCTTCTTTTGGATGAGCCTACCAACCATTTGGATCTCGACGCTATAGCTTGGCTTGAGGAGTTCCTCATTAACTTTGACAATACGGTTATTGTGGTTTCTCACGACCGTTACTTTCTTAATAAAGTTTGCACACAGATCGCTGACCTTGATTATTCAAAGATCCAGCTTTATGCCGGAAACTATGACTTCTGGTATGAGTCAAGCCAGTTGATGATCAAGCAGATGAAGGAAGCTAACAAGAAGAAGGAAGAGAAGATCAAGGAATTGCAGGAGTTCATTCAGCGATTCTCCGCAAATGCTTCAAAGTCAAAGCAGGCTACCTCAAGAAAGCGTGCTTTGGAGAAGATCCAGCTTGACGATATGAAGCCTTCCAGCAGAAAATATCCTTATATAGACTTCCGTCCCAATCGTGAGATAGGAAATGAAGTGCTTACTGTAGAGGGTATCTCGAAGACAATAGATGGAGTAAAGGTCCTTGACAACATTTCATTTACCGTAGGACACGACGACAAGATCGCCTTTGTAGGTCCCAATACCATAGCAACAACAACCCTCTTCCAGATACTTGCGGGAGAGCTTGAGCCGGATGAGGGTACATACAAGTGGGGTGTGACCACATCACAGGGCTATTTCCCCAAGGACAATACAAAGGAATTCGACAATGATCTTATTATAGTAGATTGGCTTACACAGTTTTCTGAAGAGAAGGATGCAACCTATGTAAGAGGCTTCCTTGGGCGTATGCTCTTTGCCGGTGAGGACGGAGTAAAGAAGGTTAAGGTATTATCCGGTGGTGAGAAGGTGCGTTGTCTCCTTTCAAAGCTAATGATCATGGGCGCAAACTGCCTGATCCTTGATGAGCCCACCAACCACTTGGATATGGAGTCGATAACGGCCTTGAACAACGGTGTTATCAAGTTCCCGGGTGTGATACTCTTTGCTTCACAGGATCATCAGTTCATCCAGACAACTGCAAATCGTATCATGGAGATCACTCCAAACGGACTTATAGACAAAATGACTACCTATGACGAATATCTTGAGAATGATGAGCTGGCTAGAAAGAGACAGGTTATGAATCTTGACAAGGATAAGGAAGAGAATGATTAAGCTCGAATGCCGCTAGATCCGCATATAGCTTAATAATATTGTAACATTTGTCAGATTTTTTATTCATATACGATACATTATGGCAATATTTTGTAATGTTTATGGCTTTTTTGTGTCCTGGACAAAATAAAAAGTGCAAAATCTACAAAAAAGACTAAAAAAAACTAAAAAAACACTTGCAAAATTATATATAATGTCCTATAATCAATTTTAGTTTTGAGTAGTCAATTTGACTAATCAAAATTTTCACAAGGAACCAACAGTTCTAAAGACTGTAAATATAAAGGTTCAAAAAATCTATTTTACCCATGGCACAAGCCTTGGGAATACACACAACTCAAAAGGAGGGTTTTTTTGTGAAGAAATTCAAGAAGGTAGTAACTCTTTCACTTGCTCTTGCAATGGGTCTTTCCCTTGTAGCTTGTGGTGGTGGAGATGATACTACAACAACAGAGGCACCTAAGGATGGCGAGACAACAGCAGCTGAGGATACTACAGCAGCTGATGGCGAGGATACTACAGCAGCAGACGCTGAGGATACTACAGCAGCTGAGGCTGAAGTAGAGAAGCCCGACATCGCTAACGATGGTAAGGTTCTTAACATCGCTTGTTGGAATGAGGAGTTCAAGTCACGTCTTGAGGATCACTATCCCGGATACGAGAAGGTTGATGCAACTCATGGTAAGATCGGTGATATCGATGTAGTATTCACCATCACTCCTTCTGATGACAACGCTTATCAGAACAACCTTGACGCTAACCTCCCCGACAATGCTAACAAGCCTGAGGATGAGAGAATCGACCTCTTCCTCGTTGAGGCAGATTACGCTCTTAAGTATGTAGATGAGGATGTTACTCTTCCTGTTACCGATCTTGGTATCACAATGGATGAGCTTTCAAATCAGTATCAGTATACTAAGGACGTTATGACAGCTTCTGACGGATCACTTAAGGGTGTTTCATGGCAGGGATGTCCCGGTACTCTTATCTACAATCGTGAGATTGCTAAGGATGTATGGGGAACAGATGATCCTGCTGAGGTAGGTGCTAAGCTCGATTCATGGGAGAAGTACTATGCAGCAGCTGCTGAGGTACAGGCTAAGGGTTACCTTATGCAGTCTACTACAAACGATTCATTCCGTGTATACTCTAACAACGCTACTAAGCTTTGGGTAGACGATTCACTCAATCTTCAGATTGATGACGGTATCATGGAGTGGGTTGACAAGTCTAAGGCAATGGTAGATGCTAAGCAGACTACTACAAATGATCTCTGGTCAGACGATTGGAACAAGGGAATGTATCCTGATGGAAAGACATTCTGCTACTTTGGTCCCGCTTGGTTGATCAACTTCTGTATGCATGCTGATGACGACGCTTCTGTAGCTGCTAAGGGCGGCTGGGGCGCTTGCGAAGGTCCTCAGGGATTCTACTGGGGTGGTACATGGATTACTGCTGCTAAGGGAACAGATAATCCTGCACTTATCGCTGACATCATCAGAAAGCTCACCACAGATGAGACAATCATGACAGATATCGTTAAGAAGGATTCAGACTTCGTTAACAACAAGCCCGCTATGGAGAAGGCTGCTACAGACGATTCATTCGCATTCGCTGTATTCGGTGGCCAGAATCCTCTTGCTATGTATGCAGCAGGTGCTGATAAGATCGCTCTTCATCAGTCAGCATACGATCAGGGTTGTAACGAGGAGTTCCAGAAGGCTATGAAGAACTACTTCGATGGTAACGCTTCTAAGGAAGAGGCACTTTCACAGTTCTACAAGGCTGTTAAGGAGAAGTATCCTGAGCTTAATGTACCCGAGTAATATTTACTAAGGTAAAAACTTGAATTACACAACCTAAGAGAAGTGTATTAAAAAAGAGCGTGCCTGTTCGGCAATACGTCCTACAGGCACGCTATTTTTAACTAAGTGACCGTATCCGGCACGGTTGAAACATTATGTGTTTTGAATAGTCGGGTGAAAAGTATTTTTAACTATAATTGTGGAGGTGGAATACATGAAAAACGGGAAGTCAGGAACGATTGTAAGATACAACCGCTGGGCTTATATATTCCTAATCCCTTTCATGCTAGTATTCATCATATTCCAATTGGTTCCCCTGGTAACAACTATTTATAACAGTTTCTTTGAGCATTACTTCTCAGGTCTTAAGGAGATTGGCCCTAACTTTGTTGGCTTGGCTAACTATGGCGAGTTGTTCAAGGGCGGAGACATATTGAAATATTTCGGTAATACGATGATCATGTGGGTTATGGGATTCATACCGCAGATATTGGTATCCCTTATTCTTGGAGCTTGGTTCTCCGATCCCAGTCTTCGTTTGAAGGCGCAGCCGTTCTTTAAGACGGTTATATATCTTCCGAATCTGATCATGGCGTCAGCATTCTCAATGCTTTTCTTTACGCTTTTTGCTAATTCGGGTCCTATCAATCAGCTTTTAACAGGCTTAGGTATTTTCAAAGAGGCATATTCATTCATGTCTCATGTTGGAAGCGTTCGTGGTCTTGTTGCTGCCATGAACTTCCTTATGTGGTTCGGTAATACGACTATCCTGCTCATGGCAGGTATGCTTGGTATAGATACAGCGTTGTATGAAGCGGCAGAGGTTGATGGTGCTACATCATCACAGGTTTTCACAAAGATTACCCTTCCCCTTCTTAAACCTATTCTGATCTATGTTATGATTACATCACTTATCGGAGGTCTTCAGATGTTTGATGTACCTCAGATTCTTACAGATGGTGCAGGTGATCCCAACAGAACAAGTATGACACTCATCATGTTCCTTAATAAGCACTTGTACTCTAAGAACTATGGTATCGGTGGTGCGCTTTCAGTATGCTTGTTCTTTATCACAAGTATCCTTAGCTTCATAGTATTCAGAATCAACAGTGCAGGCGACAATTAAGGAGGTGTGATATAAGATGGAAAAGAAAGAAAAAGGCTTAAGTGTTGGTACTCGTCGTACTATCGCTTATGTTGTACTCGTAATTATATCGTTCTTCTGCTTGTTCTGGTTCTATATGCTACTTATCAACTCAACACGTTCACACGCTGAGTTGGGTAGTGGATTCAGAGTGTTGCCCAGTACGTATTTGATCAAGAACTTGACAGGCATGTTCAATGGTACAGTTCCTATCCTTAACGGTCTTTTGAATTCCGTTATCGTAGCAACCTGTACAGCGGCTCTTTCTGTATATTTCTCAACACTTACAGCATTTGCTATACATGCCTATGATTTCAAGCTTAAGAAACCGTTGTTTACATTCATTCTTGCAATCATGATGATCCCTACTCAGGTTACTGCTCTTGGTTTCATTCAGTTGGTTCGTAAGATGAATCTTATGAACAGCTTTATACCACTTATCATCCCTTCAATAGCTGCTCCCATTACCTTCTTCTATTTGAAGCAGTATATGGAGACAGCGCTTCCTCATGAGCTTCTTGAGGCAGCAAGAATTGACGGTGCAGGAGAGTTGATGATCTTCAACAAGATCGCACTTCCTATCATGGTACCCGGTATAGCAGTTCAGTTGATCTTTACATTCGTATCAAGCTGGAACAATTATTTCACTCCCGCTTTGGTACTTGTAGACGAAGATAAGAAGAAGACACTTCCTATTTTGATAGCTCTTCTGAGAGGAGCGGATTTCCTGAAGTTTGATATGGGTGTCGTTTATGTGACGATCGCGTTCTCAATCTTCCCTGTAGTAGTTGTTTACTTGCTGCTTTCAAAGTACATCGTTGGTGGTGTAGCTGTTGGAGCCGTAAAGGGTTAATCAGGATTTTGACCATAAAAAGAGGACAGGCGTGTGCTTGTCCTCTTTTTTCGTTTTTGGTTGAATATGACGGATAATTGTGGTATTATTTTCGTATGTGCGGTAAGGTGATCCGTTATGGTCAAAGAAGAATGATCATTAATCTTGTGATGAATAGGCGCATTCGGTGGAATGCGCTAAATTTTTAGGATGGAGTTATCTATGGCTGAGAACAATAACACGCAGAAAAAACCTAATATTATATTCAGATTTTTTGACAGATTCGGAGATTTGTTCGTTATAAACATACTATTTATAGTCTGTTCCATCCCGATCATAACAGCCGGCGCTTCTTTTTCAGCTATGCTCTATGTGACAAACAGGATGGTCATGAAAGAAGAAGGCAGGATATCAGAACTGTTTTTCAAAGGCTTTAAACAGAATTTTAAACTGGCAACTCCTTTATGGATCATAGTTCTTGCTATAGCCTACGGTGCTCACTTTTCATATCAGTGCTCTCTCGGAGTGACCGGTCAGACTGCCAATATATTTACCGGATTTACCGCATTACTGCTGATAGTATTAACCTTCCTGCTTCCACTGTTATTTCCACTTGTTGCACGATATGACAATACCGTCGGAAGAACGCTGATCAATTCACTGGTACTTTCCATCACCCATATAAAGCTTTGGATTAAGATCGTGATCATATGGATGGTTCCTATCATAATCTATTACATTAATATCCTGACGTTCTGGTACACCTGGTACCTTTGGATACTGATACTTACAGCAATCCTTTCCTATACGACATCGATGTTGGTTAAACCCCTATATGATGAACTTGAAGCTGATCATAATGATGGCGAAGATAGTCAAGCGGAAAGCTAGCCTGATGTGATTTCTATTCGTCAGACCAGAGGTTTGCTTCCAGCTTCCTTCAGATTCCGCCTCACGATGGACACCCTTGCTGTTCAGCTATACACTTCCCACTATCTGGGCGTGCTCGGGACTTGCACCCGTTAGAGCGCGCCCATGGCGCGCAAACAAAAAAGAGGACAAGCCGCGCTTGTCCTCTTTTTTATTGATATTCCTTTTAACCCTTTACGGCTCCTACAGCTACACCACCAACGATGTATTTAGAAAGCAACAGATAAACTACCACTACAGGGAAAATTGAGAATGCGATCGTCATGTAAACGATACCCATATCAAATTTCAAAAAGTCTGCTGCACGGAGCATTGCTATAAGTATAGGAAGTGTCTTTTTCTTATCATTATCCACAAGTACCAATGCGGGAGTGAAGTAATTGTTCCAGCTTGATACGAATGTGAAGATCAACTGAACTGCTATACCGGGTACCATGATAGGAAGAGCGATCTTGTTGAAGATCGTTATCTCGCTGGCACCGTCAATTCTTGCTGCCTCAAGAAGTTCATGAGGAAGTGCTGTCTCCATATACTGCTTCAGATAGAAGAAGGTTATAGGAGCTGCAATAGCAGGAATGATAAGTGGTATAAAGCTGTTCATAAGGTTCATCTTACGGATCAACTGAATGAAACCAAGAGCAGTTACCTGAGTAGGGATCATCATGATCGCAAGAATGAATGTGAACAACGGTTTCTTAAGCTTAAAATCATATGCATGTATAGCGAACGCTGTCAATGTAGAAAAGTATACAGAAAGCGCTGCTGTACAGGTTGCCACTATAACTGAATTCAACAATCCGTTAAGTATCGGCTGAGTACCATTTAACATACCTTTAAGGTTTGCTATCATATATCCGCCGGGAATCAGTCTGAAACCTCGTCCTAACTCAGCATGTGAACGTGTTGAGTTGATAAGCAGCATATAAAACCAGAATAAACATAGGAACGATATGATCGCAAGTACGACATAAGCGATAGTTCGGCGTGTTCCAACACTTAAGCCTTTTTCTTTCTTTTCCATCTTATATCACACCTCCCTAATTGTCGCCTGCATTGTTGATCCTGAATACTATGAAGCTTAGGATACTTGTGATAAAGAACAAGCATACTGAGAGTGCACCACCGATACCATAGTTCTTCGAGAACAGGTGCTTATTGAGGAACATGATCAAAGTCATGCTGGATCTCATAGGATCACCTGAACCATTGGTAAGTATCTGAGGTACATCGAACATCTGAAGACCTCCGATAAGTGATGTAATCATAACATAGATCAGAATTGGCTTAAGAAGAGGGAGAGTGATCTTGGTGAACACCTGTGATGATGTAGCACCATCAACCTCTGCCGCTTCATACAACGCAGTATCTATACCAAGCATACCTGCCATGAGCAGGATAGTCGTATTACCGAACCACATAAGGAAGTTCATGGCAGCAACAAGACCGCGCACGCTTCCTACATGAGACATGAATGAATATGCCTCTTTGAAAACACCCAAGCCTGTTAAAAGCTGGTTGATAGGACCCGTATCTGCAAACAGTGTGAAGAATAGCATAGAGAATGCTGACGCCATAATAAGATTCGGGAGATAAATAACCGTCTTAAAGAACGGTTGAGCCTTCAGACGAAGACTGGGATCGGAGAACCATGCTCCGAGAATGAGAGATACCAAAATCTGCGGTATGAATCCCAATATCCACATGATCATAGTATTACCAAAATATTTCAACAAGTCCCCGCCCTTGAACAATTCGCCATAATTTGCAAGACCGGCAAAATTAGGACCGATCTCTTTAAGACCTGACATATAGTGCTCGAAGAAGCTGTTGTAAATGGTATTTACCAGGGGGATAAGCTGGAATACTATAAATACTACCATGAATGGGATTAGAAATATGTAAGCCCAACGGTTGTATCTGACAATCGTTCCTGACTTCCCGTTTTTCATGTATTCCACCTCCACAATTATAGTCTACAATTTGTTTTACCCGACTTAGTCAAGTGTGTCGGATCAGATAGTTAGTTAAAAATAGCGTGCCTGCAGGACGTAATGCCGAACAGGCACGCTCTTTTTTAATACACTTCTCTTAGGTTGTGTAATTCAAGTTTTTCCTAAGTTAATTCTTACTCGGGAACGTTAAGCTCAGGATACTTCTCCTTTACAGCCTTGTAGAACTGTGAAAGTGCCTCTTCCTTAGAAGCGTTACCATCAAAGTAGTTCTTCATAGCCTTCTGGAACTCTTCGTTACATCCCTGATCGTATGCAGACTGCTTAAGAACGATCTTGTCAGCACCTGCTGCGAACATTCCAAGAGGATTCTGGCCACCAAGAGGAGCAAATGCATATGAATCATCTGTAGCAGCCTTCTCCATAGCGGGCTTATTGTTAACGAAGTCATTGTCCTTCTTAACGATATCTGTCATGATTGTCTCGTCTGTTGTCATCTTTCTCATGATATCAGCGATGAGTGCAGGGTTATCAGTACCCTTTGCAGCAGCGATCCATGTACCGCCCCAATAGAAGCCCATAGGACCTTCGCAAGCGCCCCAGCCGCCCTTAGCAGCTACTGACTCAGCGTCATCAGCATGCATAGAGAAGTTGATCAACCATGCGGGACCAAAGTAGCAGAATGTCTTTCCATCAGGATACATTCCCTTGTTCCAGTCATCTGACCAGAGATCAGCAGTAGTTGTCTGCTTAGCATCTACCATTGCCTTAGACTTGTCAACCCACTCCATGATACCGTCATCGATCTGAAGTGTGTCGTTCTCTACCCAAAGCTTAGAAGCGTTGTTAGAGTATACACGGAATGAATCGTTGGTTGTTGACTGCATAAGGTAACCCTTAGCCTGTACCTCTGCAGCCGCTGCATAGTACTTGTCCCAAGAATCGAGCTTAGCACCTACTTCAGCAGGATCGTCAGTTCCCCATACATCCTTAGCAATCTCACGGTTGTAGATAAGAACACCGGGACATCCCTGCCAAGAAACACCCTTAAGTGATCCGTCAGAAGCAGTCATGACATCCTTGGTATAACCATACTGGTTAGAAAGCTCATCCATTGTGATACCAAGATCTGTAACAGGAAGTGTAACATCCTCATCTACATACTTGAGTGCGTAGTCAGCCTCTACGAGGAAGAGGTCGATCCTCTCGTCCTCAGCTGCACTCTCATTGCCGGGAAGCTTTGAATCAAGGTTATCCTGATAAGCATTTCCCTCGTTAGGAGTGATGGTGAATACTACATCGATATCACCGATCTTACCATGTGTTGCATCAACCTTCTCATATCCGGGATAGTGATCCTCAAGACGTGACTTGAACTCCTCGTTCCAGCATGAGATGTTAAGAACCTTACCATCATTAGCGATGTCGGGCTTCTCAGCTGCTGCTTCAGTGGTATCCTCAGCTGCTGTTGTGTCCTCATCACTAGCTGCTGCAGTAGTATCCTCAGCAGCAGTTGTCTCGCCATCCTTAGGTGCCTCTGTTGTTGTAGAATAGGTGCAGATATTTGGAAAGCTGATGGCAGCTTGCTCTTGTTTTTTGCTTGCTACTAAAATGCTACTGTTGTAAGCAGTTTTCTTCGTTTAGTTTTTCCAAAGCATCAATTATCTCATTTTGCTTGTGTGGCAACATATGTGAATAAATGTTTAGTGTGGTGGATACATTTTCATGTCCCAGTCGTCTTGAGACAGTAACTATATCAAAGCCTTGGCTTATCAAAAGACTTGCATGAGAGTGTCTGAGATCGTGAATACGTATATGCTTTACATCACTTATTTTGCAGCCTCTATCCATTTCATGTATAAGAAGTGAGTTTGTGAAGGGAAATAATCTGTCGTCCTTAAGGGTTTTTGTAGATGCAATATATTCCCTGATTTCGTCTAAAAGAAATTGGGGTATCGGAACATTACGACGGCTCTTTTTGGTTTTTGGAGGATTGATTATGTCCTTTCCGTATAGCCGTGTATAGGTTTTTGTTATGGATATATGACCGTTTTGTATATCTATATCCTTGGGGGTGAGAGCCAAAAGCTCGCCTTCTCTTATTCCTGTCCAATAAAGTATCTCAAAACATAAAAAGGAATGCTTTTTGTTGCTAATAGCCCTTCTGAATCTTGTATATTCCTCCGGACGCCAATAGTTCATTTCGTTTGCGGCTCCGCTTCCTATACTGCCTGCGATGGTACAAGGATTTGCTGATAAACCATAATATTTCACAGCGTAATTGAATACCGCAGAAAGCTGATTGTTGATCGATTTTAGGTAGGTGGATGAATATTTTTTTTCGGATATGCTGTTTTGCCAGGTCCTTATATCAGCAGCAGAAATCTCAGAGATTGTTTTTTGCTTAAAGTATGGCAGAATATGTAATCTCAGGATGTGCTGTTTGGTGTCTAGAGTTGTTTCTCTGAGTCTTGGAGTCATATCCTTAAGATATATATCTACGAGTTTAGAAATAGTTAATTCTGTTGTGGTGCGTGTGATATAATAAGGACAAATCAGAACAAAGCCGCATAAACAGTGGCTTCGGGAAGGTTTAGTCCTTATTATTTTTTGGCATTTAAGTCAAGATTTTGGAAAAGGACAGCGCTGAAACCATCTAAAATCTCACATTACCCATGATGCGTCAGGGAAACCGACGGGTTTCTTATATCGTGGGCAGGAGGTGAGTATAAGCTTATGACGCAATGTTTGTAGTTATAATATGAATGCATTGATATAGGGACTAAATCAGTTTGCAGAATAAAACTATCTGCTGTCTGGTTTAGTCCCTTTTTATTTTTGGAAAGCGAGGTGGCGACTATGAGAACGATATTTTTGGTAGCAGGGAAAGTGCTTATCTTTATACTGAAGATTATATGTAAGACAGCACTTGTGCTTGGAGCTTTGGCTTTATGTTCTGCAAAGATATTTCTCATGTTACTTATCTTGGTTGGACAGATAGCATTATGTTTTGTAAGACTTGGTGAATCTGTGTAAGCAGTATTTGGAGAATGGGCAATTTTACGGATTTTTCAAATGAATGTGGGCATATATACGGATTATTATGGATTTTAGTAGTGTATTATTATAACTGTTGTGGAGATATTCCATTGATTCATACGGATATTTTTCAAAATCCGATATTAGCGGATTTATTCGTAAATCGTGGGCATTTCCACGTACAAAAGGGTATTGTACCCTGATATGATATATATGTCGAACGAAATGAGGTTTGACATACACTACAATTTAATAGTAGGCGTGATTAGAAAGTCTCTTAATCCTATGTGATAGGAATTTCTGAAACGGTGCGATGACGGTCGGCTGTTAAGCTGCTCAGATAAGGCTACTAGCCCGTCAGAAATTACTGAATATAATTCAGGCTAATAAAAAGAGAACGGAACACCGAAGCTGTGAGCCAAAAGCGATCAGTGGGGAGTTGGCAACTCATGAAAGTCCCTTGAGTAAGGACTTAAAAGTGTGACTTATGTCGTAATGCGTCGAGAGAACACGATCCTTAATGTTTCGGATGTCTACTGACTTTAACGAGTTTGGAGAATTCGCTAACGTGAGTGGATATCCTGCAAATTTATCTCACTCAAAGTCGCTGATGAATCTAAATGAATGGAGGTAGAAGAACAATGGATGATTTGATGGTTATAGGTATTGACCATGGCTGGAGCCATATGAAAACGAAGAATCATTGCTTTGTATCCGGCATTTCTGAAATCGAATCAGAGCCTATTGTGTATGAGCATGTACTTGAATATAACGGTAAATTCTATCGTATCGGAGGAGAACGCTTAAAAGTACAGGAGGATAAGGTGAGCAACGAAAACTATTATCTTTTAACTCTTCCTGCAATCGGGTTAGAGATGAAGAGCAGAGGTGTAAATACAGCTCATGTTGCCCTTGCCGTCGGACTGCCAATTGGGAGATTTGGAGCCGAGAAAAGGAACTTTATCAATTATCTGTCAAAAAATAAGATGGTCAAGTTTCGGTACGAGAAGAAGAAATACACTGTATTCATTGAGAGGGTGCTTGTATATCCACAGTGCTATGGAGCGATTGTCAGTAAATTATCGGAAATGTATGGGCAGGAGTTTGTGGTTGACATAGGTTCTTGGACAGTTGATACCTTAAAGGTGATTGACAGATCGCCGGATGAATCAAGCAGCGGTTCTGATCCTAACGGTCTCATAACCTGTATGCGTAAGATTGAGGAACAATGCGTAAAGCAAATGAATACCAAGATTGATGAATACGCTATCAGGGAAGTTATGATAAAAGGAGATGCCAATCTTGATAAGGAGTACATTGACATCATTAAAAGTGAACTTGTCAAGTACACGAAATCTGTGTTCCGTATAATTGTGGAGCAGGGAGTAAATGTAAAGACAACACCGATAACCTTTGTTGGTGGAGGTGCAGCTTTAATGAGAAGATATGGCGGAATTGATCAGAAGAACATTTCCTATATAGAGGATGTCAGAGCAAACGCCATAGGATATGAAGCTCTTGCAAGTTTGTATCTTAGCAAAAGAATGAAAAAGGAAGCGTAGGTGATTATTATGGCTGATTGCTTGCATTTTTCACTTCGGTTTAATTATGATAAGTCGGAACACCGTAAGATTATTGACGCTCTTGAGGATATTGATAAAACCAAATATGCTTCAAAGACGCATTTCATTATCTGTGCGCTTGAACATTATATTGATTGGATCGCTCTCGATGATACGACCAGATGGTCGATAGAAAAAGAAAGAGAGAATATGAATGCCGTATCAAAAAAAGAACTTGAAGATGCTATTGAATCTTTGAAGGCTTCTATAAAGGCAGATTTGTATGAGAAGATGTTTCAGTATATGTCAGGTTCCGTGCAGGTTGGCAATGTAAAACAGGTGAATGAAGATTTATATGGTCCGAAAGACCAAAATAAAGCGGATAAATCGCCGGCGGATATTGCCGAAGATTTAAGTCAATATTCAGGTGTGATGGAAAGCGTATTAAGCTGGAGCGAGGATTAAGGAGGTGAGGCTAATGAAGCAGTTTGAGAGGCTGATAAGGCTGATCACATATCAGTTTCTTATCAAAGCATAGTAACAATTCAATATTCAATCTGAAGATCAGATAGAAAAAGGTATGCCAATGTCGGTATGCCTTTTTTTAATAGTCGAACAGATTGAGGCAACTAAAAAAGTGATTCATAAGGAGGATTTCATGAGAGAATTAAAACGTAAGATTGCCCTTTTCATGACGGTTGTTTTATCCGTCAGTGTATTCGGGCAGACAGGAACGGCTGCATTTGCAGCGGAAAATGTTGCAGCAGGCAATGAGGAGATAGCCCTTTACGATGAGGATGTAAGGACAGACCTTGATGCAGACGAGGTTGCAACGGCAGAAGATATCAATGTACTTATTGATTCTGATTATGATGTGACAAATGTTAAGGACGGTATCAGCTTTGATGATACCAAGGTTAAGGTGGCTTATGTAGAGGATATGGGAAACTTCGATCTTTCCAAGGCAGGTAAATATGACACCTACTATAAGGTTGAGCCAAACAGTGGAAAGACAGCGTATCTGATACACAGAACGGTTACGGTTGACGAGCCTGATGTAACAGAAAGCTCGGAGAGTAACAGCGGTGAGGAAGAGAGCGATGGTTCGGACGATGATCCTGTTCCGTTAGTCGGAGATGAAAGGAATCCGAAGGAGCTTCCGCTTTCTGAGGGAGAATTGGAGAACATCCAGAGCAGTACGGCTTCTTTTAGTATCATTCTTGATGATGATCAGGATGCAGAGCTTATCGAGGAAGGCGTAAATCCTGAGACGGGAGCTACGGAGGAAGAGCTTAATGAGGATACTGACAGTGACGATACTGATGATACCTCAAAGGATACAAGTTTTCTAAGTACAGTTGGTTCACTTTTTTCTAAGGCGGCAGATGTGGTATTTCCTACCATAGTAGCCCATGCTGCTGAAAAAAAGGATAAAATGAAAGTCTCTTATTCAGGATATGCAAGTTATTGTGGTCACAGAACCGGTATCAAGTATATCTCCGAGGAAGGTGATTATAAAAACCATCTTGTCTACTGTATGGATATGAAGAAGAACACAACCAGTGGTACTGTATCGGCAGGCGGTAAGATCAAAGCTCAAATCACATTCTGTCTGGTAAACGGAGCAAGAAAACTTGGAGGTAAATGTCATACTTCAAAGTATTCTTCAGATTCTGCTGCTGCAGATTATTTTATTACAAGTGCAGCAATTCATGTACTAAACGGTGAGGTAAAGCTTTCATATTACAACAACGGAAGCGGTGTTTATAAGAACATCGAGCAGATGGTAAACGATGCGAAAAAGATAGACAAGTCAAAGTATAATCTTGAGACAGGTCTTACCAAGAGCATAACTTATAAAATTTCACCTAAGCAGACTGAATGGAAGAGCGTTGGTGACGGACTTTACAGAACTACCGAGAAGTTCGTTCGTACCAAGAGCGGAACTATTACCAATGTTAAGTATGAGATCAAGGGTGCTCCTTCCGGATTAAAGGTTGGTGAGTCTAAAAAAGATTCAGGTGACATTGACAATGAAACAGATCTTAAAGGATTTGACATTTGCGTAGCGCAGACGGATTACGATAAACCATCATCTAACTTTTATCTGTATTGTAATGAGGAAGCAATGACTAAGATAAATGAAGGCAAAAGTGTTATCAAGGTTGTTGCTAAGGCATATTCGGATGAAAAGGGCGGTCGTAAGTGGACACCTACTGTTGTATCACAGCAGAAGATCACATTCCTTGAAGAGTTTAATACGCTGTCTGCTTCTGCAACAGTAAAGGTTACTTCTAACTATAAGAAGGGTTCAATCTCCATAAAGAAGATTGATAAGAATACCTTAACACCGATTGACGGAGCAACTTATTATATGTATGAGGACGAAGCCTGTGAAGAGTTCTTCTGTGAATTAAAAAGCACAGGAAACGGGCTATATGCTTCTGAGGTTGAGACACTGACACAGGATAAATACTACCTTGTTGAGATGGAAAGCCCGGATGGTTATCAGCTTGATGAAACAGTCCATGAGGTTGACATTTCTTATTTTACCATTTATGGCGCTGACGGAAAGGTGACTCAGCAGGGCAAAGAATATACACATAACGAAACACCGGAATATGTCGGAGTTATGGTTGGTAAAAAGGATTCTTTTACAGGAAATGAGATCAAGACAGCAGGCTTTGCAGTCTTTAATGATGCAAATTGTACCCAGAGGACTATAGTTGAGGCAGGGAAAGATAATTCGGAAGTTCCTATTTTTCATTATGACGAGGACTTAGGTGCTGCGGTTTCTTCAGGCTTTATAAAGACGCAGGACACTTATTATGTCAAAGAGGTTGAGATTCCGGACGGTTATTCCGGTCTTAATACGGTATGGGAAGTACAGCCTGAAAACGGTGAGACAGTCTATAAGGAAGTGACCAATACACCGATACGCTGTGATGTAAATGCTAAAAAGAATCAAAAGACAGAGGGGCTTATGGGTGATGCAACACTTGTCGGTGCAACTTATGGTCTTTATGCGGCAGAGGATATCAAATATCCAGACGGTTCGGGTACAGTCACCTATAATGCAAACGATCCGATCAAGTCAGTTAAGGGTACGGATTTTAAGTTTAATGAAGTGCCTGCCACAAAGGATACTTTACTTGCAACGATAAAGACTGACAGCAACACCGAGTTTTCATTTTCAAATCTGTATTTCGGTAATTACTATATCAAAGAGATTGAACCGAGTGTCGGCTGTATCTTGGATGAAACGTTATATGACTTAAAGTACAGAGAGGCAACAGACACCCATTCCGATATCTCCTTAAATCAGGATGTATATGAGGATGTTAAAAAGCAGGCTTTTGAGATCATTAAGGTTTCAACAGACGGTGATACCGGCGAGACTGACAAAGTTCAGGGAGCCGAATTTACCGTTAAATTGGTATCTGAAATCAATAAAGTCGGCTGGGATGAAGCAACGACTTACGATACCCTTGTAACGGATGATAAAGGCTATGCTAAATCAGTAGAGCTTCCGTATGGCGAGTATCTGGTCAAGGAGACAAAGGTTCCAAAAGACCTTTATAAGACGGATGATTTTACGGTCAAGATCACTGAGGATTCAAGGACGCCGCAAGTATGGAGAACGCTAAATGACGCACCATTTAAGTCTTATATCCGTATTGTGAAAAAGGATGCGGAAAGCGGCGAGATCGTGCTTATGCCGGGAGTTACTTTCAAGATCAGGAAAGGTCATTCGGTAAGCAAGGACGCTGACGGTGTATCAGGTGACAGTAAGAAGTCAGATTTAAGTTCTGATTCTTCAATATCAGCCAATGCAGATGATAAATCTTCTTATGTCGAACAGAAGGTGGGAGATAGGAAGATTTCAGAGTTTACCACCGATGAAACGGGAACAGTTACCACGCCGCTTAAATTGAAGTATGGTGACTATGAAGTTGTGGAGATCAAAGCACCTGAAGGTTATCTCATTACCGACGAGCCAAAGCCATTTACCGTAACAAAAGAAGGTGCGGTTGAGGTGTTAGAGGATAGTGATGGTGATCCTGTTATTACGGTTGAGATTGAGAATAAGCCTGTAAAGGGCAAGGTAAGTATCAAAAAGTCAGGTGAGGTTTTGGTAAGTGCTGAGTATGATACAATTATTGATCGTATTTTGACAGCTATAACAGGTGATAACCGAAGCGTGACCTTTAAGTATGAGGAACAGCCATTAAAGGGTGCTAAGTATCAGCTAATTGCAGCCGAGGATATCTTTACACCGGATCATCAGTTGGCAGTCAGTAAGAATGCAAGTGGTAATTCAAGCAGTAACGCAAGCAGTAATGCAAGCAAAGAGGCAATCAAAACTTTGGGTGACGGAGCAAACAGCAATGCAAGCAAAGAGGCAATTAAAACCTCTGGTAACAGCGTGAGCAACAATGTAAGCAAGGACGCAGTTTCCGGTGCAGGCATAACTTCGGGAGAAAGTATAAGCAAGGATGCCGAGAGCAACTCTGATGCTAACAAGGATAATAAGCCTAAAAGCAATAGGAAGATAGCTGTTTATAACGGTATTCCTGTTGTGAGCGGTGCAGCCGTTGCGGTTCTTGAGACCGATGAAAAAGGCGAAGCAAGTGTTGAAGGACTTCCTCTTGGCAAGTATCGCTTGGTTGAGATAGAAGCTCCAAAGGGTTATGTCCTTGACGAGACAGCCAAAGAGATTGAACTTACCTATAAGGACGATCATACGGAGGTTGTTTATGCAAATGCAGAGTTTGTGGATAAGAGAGTGAAAACACAGCTTTCACTTGTCAAGAAAAACTCCGTAAATCACATACCTGTTGAGGGAGCTACCTACGGTGTATATGCTACCGAGGATATCTTGGGAAGAAACGATGCTGTACTTGTGGAAGCGGATTCTCTGATTCAGTCAGCAAAGACTGACGAGAATGGTGTTGCAAGCTTTGATGCAGACCTGCCTCTTGGCAAATACTATGTGAAAGAGATTGAAACAGCTCCGGGCTACTTGGTAGACGAGAGTGAGTATGAGGTTGACTTCACATATAAAGATCAAAAGATAGAGCTTTTAACTGAAGAGATTCCTGTAGAGGAGACTCCGATCATTGTTGAAATCTCAAAGAGTGATATTACGACGGGGAAAGAGCTTCCCGGTGCAAAGTTGGAGATTATCGACAAGAACGGAGAGACCTTTGCGGCATGGACAACTGACGGGAAGCCTTATACCATCAATGCAATTCCTGCAGGAGAGTACACTTTAAGAGAGACGACTTCTCCGTATGGATATCAGATTGCAGAGGAAGTGAAGTTTACCGTAGAGGAGACAGGCGAGATTCAAAAGGTCGCTATGTCTGATGCAAGAGTCCTTGGAATGCTCCATATCGTCAAAACAGACAGTGATACAAAGAAACCATTGTCTGGTGTTGAGTTTGAAATACGAGACGAGAAGGGCAAGGTTCTTACAAAGTTAAAGACCGACAAGGACGGTAAGGCAGTCACAGAGCCTATTCCAATCGGCAGCTACAAAGAGGACGGTACTTTCGATAAAGATCTCCACTACTATGTGGTTGAGACAAAAGCTCTTGACGGTTATGTTCTTGATAAGACAAAGCATGATATCACGCTTAAGTATGATGATAATCCGCCTGAGTTTGTCGAGTACACGCTAAATGTCAAGAACAAGCCTAATAAACCGCATAAGCCTAAGCTTCCTCAGACCGGCGGTGATTTTAATCCGTGGGTATTTGCGGGAGCAGGAGCAGGTATTCTTATCGGAGCGGCTATCTGGTATTTTAGGAGACGAAAGAGATTTCCTAAGATACGAAAATGAATATCAAACAGAATAATGTAACTATGTGTAACGGAGAAGCTAAAATGTACGCTTCTCTTATTTTTTGCCATCGGATAAAAGCCAATGCTTTATCCGGTGGCATTACTATTTTTAAGGAGGAATGTTAATCATGATGGATTATACAATGTTTAAGGAATTAGTGAAGGATAAGTTTATGGATTATATGCCGGAGAACTTTAAGACAGGGGACTTAAGAATCAATAAGGTCAATAAGATCAATGGTTCTAAGGATGGACTGAGCATTTATATGGATGGAGCTAAGGGAGCGCCAACCATTTATCTTGATGATGTGTATGAGCGTTTTAAGAAAAGTGAGAATCTTGAGCAGACTTTTAAGGAAGCTGCCGAGCTTTATGTAAAAGCACTTACTGAAATGCCACCCATCCCGGTAAATAGTCTTGTCTCAGATTCTAAAGATAAGATTTATATGGTGCTTATCAATACGGAATCAAACAAGGATATCCTAAATGATGCACCGCACAGAGAGGTGAATGATACTTCCGTCATCTATCGTATTCTTGTCAGTGATGATGAAAAGGGTATCGGAAGCGCGCTTGTCACAAACCATATCGCTGAGGAGATGGGAATTAGTGAGGAAGAGCTTTTTAATGCTGCGATAGAGAATACGCCAAAGTTATTTCCACCGACCGTAAAGCCAATGTCACAGGTCATGTTCGGAATCTTAACAAATGACGGTGGCATGCCTAAAGAGGTGGCGGAGCAGGTACTTGATGGACTGAGAGACGATGGTGAGATGATGTGGATTATTTCAAATAATAAGGGTGTATCCGGAGCAGTGAATATGCTCTTTGAGAAGAATCTTCACGAACTTGCTAAGGGTGTAAATGATGATCTTTATATCCTTCCTTCATCAATCCATGAAGTTATTGCTATACCTGCAAGTCTTGGTGAACCAAAGGAACTTGCCGAAATGGTGCTTCAGGTGAATACGGAGGTAGTTGATGTTTCTGAGAGACTTTCCAATCAGGTATATCATTACGACAAGGAAGCACGAAAGCTTTCCATGGCTACGGATACACCAAACAAAGGTATTATAAATGCAGTTGCGGAAGTAGAGCTTGTCTATGATAAGGAGCAGAAGCGATAGGGGGTGATCTAAGTGGATGAGGTGCTTGAAGTTGACAGCATAGAGGCACTGATTGCCATGATTACCGATATGCCCGATGGCGTCATGCTTGAGGTGGAGCTTGGAGAGGAGGATGCAGATGACAGGAGAGAGGACATTTAAGCTAGATGTGGTCAGCATCCGCCTTGTAAAAGACGCTCCCATATATTCCATGACAAAGGTAACGACACCTGAGACTGCAATAGAGGCGGTCGGGAATGTGCTTTCTGATATGGACAGAGAAGTGATCACAATCATAAATCTTAGATCTGACGGCACTCCGATCAATGTAAACTTTGCCAGTGTCGGAACATTAAACGGTGCTATGGCTGAGCCGAGGGAACTTCTAAAATCGTCCATTCTTTCAAATGCTGCCAATATGATCATGGTCCATAATCATCCTTCGGGATGCTTAGAACCTTCCAAGACTGACATAGAACTCACAAACAGGTTGATAGAGGTTTTCTCGCTTATGGGAATACCTCTTGTAGACCATGTGATCGTAGGCGGTGACAACAAAAGTTTTTACAGTATGAGGGAAAAAGGCACGGTGGAATTTAACAAAAGACCGGTCTACTCAAGCCTTATCGACACACTTAAATTTCAGAAGGTTGCAGAGGAAGTGCCGAAAGGAATTGTTGCGGCAGACTGGAGAAAGGAGACTCTTGGCTATGGGAATGTTCACGACAAGGGAGTTAGAGATAGCAAAAAGCGTTGACTTAAAAGCGGTTGCAGCTTCTATGGGATATACGGTTAAGCGTATCGGAAACCTTTATACCATAAAGGAAATGGATTCCATAAGAATCTATCCCGATAATCATTGGTATAGGTGGTCAGGCAAGAGTAATACGGGAATTACCGGTGGGAGCCAGATAGATTTTATGATGGAGTTTGGCGGTATAGATATCAAGGAAGCGGTGGCTTATCTTCTTGACTATTCGGGACAGAAACGGGATGTGATTACAAATGATACATTTTACCCGAAGGAAAAGGAGCATAAGCCATTTTTTCTTCCTGCCGCTTCGTCGAACAATATGAGGATAACTAAATACCTGATGGAGAAAAGAGGATTGTCTTTTGAGACTGTAAATTTCTTTATCAATCAGGAGCTGATCTATGAATCGGAGAAGTATCATAACATTGTATTTCTCGGATTTAATCCGAAAGGTGAAGTTAAGTTTGCAAGCATGAGAGGAATCTATGACAGAGACGGAAAGTCTTTTAAGTGTGATGTATCAGGTTCCGATAAGCAGTACGCATTTCATTTGGAATCGGAGGGCAGTGATACCATTCTGGTGTTTGAGGCTGCCATAGACCTTATGAGTTATTACGAGCTATACGGTGAGCCAAAAGTTCACATGATCGCTCTTGGAATGACAGCGGATAATCCATTAAGGCAATATCTATCCGACCACCCTGAGATCAGGAATATCGGATTTTGCCTTGATAATGACGAGCCGGGAAGGGAAGCGTCCTATAAGATGGCTGAGGAATATATCAGGCTTGGCTATCGAACTAACATCAACCTTCCACCTGACGGATGCAAGGATTTTAATGATCTTATCTGCAAAAGCAACTTATCTAAAAGGCAATCGAGAAAGGATAAAATCAGGTGATTTGGATTAAACCTTAATCCAGAGTTTAATCCACTTTTTTGGATAACAAAGGTACTTGGATTAAACTTTAATCCAATGTTTAATCCACAATAATTTTCTTATATTCTCGTGGATTAAACGTTAATCCACTTTGGATTAAAGCCTTAATCCAAACGGTGATTTTTGGATTAAAATGTTAAGCCACATAAATTTTCACCATTTTTTTCTGGATTAACAGTTAAGCATGTATGGATTAAAACATAATCCAAACGGCGATTTTTTGGATTAAACCTTTAATCCAAGTAGATTTTTATAACATATTGGGGGTTTTAGGGGGCAACGCCACCTAACCAGATGCACTTTTTCGCTTGTCGAACAAAGTGCGTATCTGGCAGAGGTGGTTAGAGTGTCCCTTTGCTCCGCTTGTAGCATAGAGTTTAGTACGGATAAAAAGGAGGATTTTCATGAGAGAAGATAAACTTGAAATAGATTCAGCAAACGGACTTGTGACATTTTGCAAAACAATGAACAGTCCCATTAAGATGAACAAGAAGTGTGCGACGATCATTCTTGCAAATTACGACAGCAGGGACATCACACTCAGCACGGATAAGGAAGGATATCTTTATCAGACAGGGATTACCGGAGAGGAGATTCAAACAACCCTTGACGATATGATTGATGAGGTGTGCGAGTGGAATTATGAGGATATCGAAGCTGCAAAGAATGCTCTTAAGAGGGCGGATGATTACATAGCCAAATGTAAGCTGAGTTCTCAGATAGAGAAGCTTGAAAAGGAAGCAAGAGCACTTAACTACATTTTCTATCAGACAAAGTATGGCAGAAATGTAGAGATGCTTGCGGACCGTATCGCAAAGGATGTGATGCAGCAGCTTAATCTGGTTCCTATCTATGATGTGCCATTTTATGAGGACAAGGTTTCAGATGTCAGGGTAACAGACAGGGTTGAAACAGATATTTTTAAAGTATCACATCAGGACAATGATATTGTTTCATCGGTGGATGAGTCTGAGATATCGGATGATACTGACAAAATGACTATCGTTGCTTCCGATCCTGTTAAGGTGACAGAATCGGAGCCTGAGATTGATAAGGAGTATTCAAAGGGGGCGAGGTAAATGGGCATGAATTTGAGAAAGGCATACCGGCTTACCGAAGAACAGAATGCCGAGCTTCAGGAAAAGGTAGCGGAGCTTGGCATGACGGAGTCGGAGTTTATCCGCCTGCTTATTACCCAAAGACCAAAGGATTATCCTGAAATAAGGGCAATGCTTAACAGTCTGATCAATGAGGTCAACCGTATCGGTGTCAATATCAATGAGATTGTTCACAACAACAATTCCATTCTGTATTCCGATACCGATAAGTCCAGACTTATGGCATATATGCAGCGCCTAAATGAAATGGTAAGCAAGGCGGTGGTGGATATTGGCGATAACTAAGATTCTTTATATGAAGGATTGCGGTAACCATGATCCGGGGAAGCATTTAAGACAGGCGATTGATTATATCCTTGTTCCCGAAAAGACCGGAGAGGAGCTTTATGTTTCGGGTGTCAACTGTCAGGTTCCTTATGCTTATGAACAGATGAAGGCAACAAAGGTTCAGTTCGGCAAGACGGATAAAAGGCAGGGGTATCACATCATCATTTCTTTCGAAGAGGGTGAGGTGGATGCTCATACTGCCTTTGAGATAGTCGGGAAGTTTGTTGACGAGTATCTTAAGGATGAGTATCAGGCGGTCTATGCGGTACATGACAATACTGCCCATATCCACGGTCACATCATATTCAACAGTGTGAGTTTTATTACGGGAAAGAAATTCCGGTACGAAAAAGGAGATTGGGCAAAGTACATTCAGCCCATTACCAACCGTCTCTGTGATGAATATGGTCTTTCTACCATTTCCATTGACGGTGATGAGGCAGAACCGTCAGAGAAGTACACGGAATGGAGAGATGGCAGGGGTGACGCATTTTTATGGGCGGACATGATAAGAAGGGATTTAGATGCCTGTGTCTTGCAGGCTTCTGATTTTGATGAGTTCATATCCATTCTTCAGGATAAAGGCTATGAGGTAAAGCAGAACAAATACTTTGCAATAAAGCCTCCGGGACTTTTACGGTTCAGACGGTGCTATCGACTTGGTGATGATTATTCCGAGGAGCGACTTCGGGAGAGAATTGAGACGGAAGATCTTAAGTATTATCAGGAACACCATAGCGAGGCAAGGATTGTAAAGGTTCTGATTCCCTATCACTTAAAGAGGGCGAAGCTTTCCGGTATGCAGCGTAAATACTTTGCAAAGCTCTATCGTCTCGGAAAATTGAAAAGCAGACCGTACAGTCAGGCATATAAGTATCGGGACGAGATAAGGAAGATGCATAAGTTGCATGAACAGTATATGTTCCTTGCGGATAACGGGATTCATTCGGAGGAGGATTTGTTAAAAGCGTATGAGCTTCTTAAATCTGAAAAGGAGGCTCTTTCAAAAGAACGGAACAAGTTCTATAAGGAGCAGGCAAGGTATCGGTCCTTGTGGAAGAAGGTGGACAGGATGAAGGAGATCACTCCTGCCGAGAAAACCTTTCAAAATGGTGATATATTTTTCCTAAAGGAGCATGAGGAATATATGAAGCTTCAGTCAGAGATTGAGGCAGCAGGATATTCGCTTGATGAATTAGAGGAGCTTCGTACTTTTTATAAGGGTAAGTCTTTAGAACATCAGACGCTTCGCAAGGATTGTAATAAGAAGATCCGTATAGTGGAAAGCCTGATAAGGGAAGCAAAAGAGGATGCTAAGATGGCGGAATCCGGTATCAGGCAGGATAAGAGTAAAGATAAGATTGATAAACCAAGGCAGCCTAAATCAAGGACTGTCTGATTTTTTGTAAAGGAGGATGACAATGGAAGATACTAAATTATCAGCAGAGGAGATTGAACAGGTAGTAGCCCAGCTTGAGAATGAGAAGTATAACAAGGCTACACTTGATCTTGTCAGGGAGGACTTAGAGTTTGGTCTCACGAAAAGACAGATTGAGATGTATAAGAGCAAGAAACTTCGATATGAGCAGAGGCGTGAGATGTCAAATGCAATGCGAAACGGTGTTCCCGATGATGTGGTAGCGAAATTTTCAAGCGGCAAGTACACGGAACAGCAGCTTTCTATTTTTACGGAGGAGTTTGTTGAGGGTTTCAAGTTGGAAAAGCTTTTGGAGATCATGGACGGTACCCAGTCAGGTTACGATATGAAGGAAGCGTGTGCGAGGGTAAAGGATACGCTTTCGAACACAAAGGAAAAGCCTAAAGAGCCTAAATCAAAACCGGAGCCTGAAACACCTGCAGAGGAGCTTAAGAATACAAAGGAACCGGTTGTTGAAAAGCAGGTAATTATACAGCCTGCGGTTGGTACAAAAGAATTTCTTGATTCCATGCAGAAGATGGTGGATGTTTTTTCTGATACCATGCAAAAGCAGTTTGAGCGTATGGATAAGAGAGACGAGGAGCTTAGGCGTGAACATGATAATGAAGCGGAAAGATCTTTGAACAACAGGATAACCCAGCTTGAAAAAGAACTTTCCGATTCTAAAAAAGATCTGTCTGCTGCATCTGGGGTTGTAAGTGACAAGGAGCAGATTATCAGGTCGATGCAGTCGGATATGGATAATAAGTCAAAGGAGTTATCCATAAAAGAAGAAGAGATTAAAAAACTACGAGAGGAGATGGAGCAGATGAAGACAGGAAATGTTTCTGCGGTTATAAGTGATAATACGCATTCCGCTTCTGATAACAATTCTGTTGTTAGCGGCGGTACTTCACCGACAGGGCATACGGTATCAGAAGATGGAGCAGGTATCCCAAAGGTCAGCCCGAACCATACGGGCAACTATACGATGAATCTTACCATGGCAAACGGCAAGCAGATACCGATTCAGGTGGAGCGAACCGAGAGAAAGTCACCTTTTGGGATTTCGGCTCTGATGTCAAAGTTTCTTCCAAAAGGACCGGCAAAGACACTTCTTACAAGGATGATCGAGGGCAGATATTCCGGGGAGCAGTTAGCGGAGATTGTCTATGCTTATGACAACAAGCTTAATGAAGCTGAGGTCAAAGAGCTTCTTGATGCCAATCTTCCTGCGGAGGAAATGCACGGTATCATAAATGTTGTTGCCGCAGCGAAGGGCGGTGAGGAATAATGTCAGAGATCAGTGATGCAGTACAGATAATAAGGGTTAGCTTTGAGGGAGTGGAGGTTGCCATGAAAGTCGGCAGTGCTTCTATTTCCACCATGCAAAAGACAATGAAGTTTCTCTACGGTATGCTCAACTTTGAAAAGAGCATGGGCAAGACCACAATGAAACAGCTTCTTATGAGAGGCGGTGACCTGCAGGTCTTGGAGTTTAATAAAGAAGATATGGCAAGGGTACAGAAACTTGCTAAGAAGTATGGAATCCTTTATTCCGTAATGCCTGACCTTGGGAGAGAGGGCAAGGTGGAGGTGCTTTTCCACAGTGAGGCTACACCGAGAGTTAATCTTCTGATAAGCAAGTTAAAGTCGGAAACCATGTCTGTAAAGAGTATGGATAAGTTTCTGGAGGAGACAAGCGATAAGGAGCTTGGAAGGTTTGACAAGTTCCTCAAAAAAGAAAAGTCGGGAAACCTTGATGTCCACGCAGATGCTAATCTTGACAGCCTGATAAAAAAGGTCGGACAGTACGCTAAGGATAAAAAAAGCATCAGCGTGGACGAGATCAAAAAGGAATTGTCCATAGATAAGGATATGGTCAAGGAGGCACTTGCTGAGCTGCTTAAAATAGGTGTGGTTGATAAGCCTGACGAGACAGGACAGTACAAGGTAATTATGGATTCAGATTCCATAGATGCCAAGGTAAACCGATTTCAGGAACTGACTAACCGTATGCGCACCATAGCGGCTTCAAAGAATACGAACCTTGTGGATATCACGATTGCTAAAAAGATGGTAATGGAGGAGAATGACCATGCCATTAAGACCTTGATACCCGGCACATTTAAGACGGGTGCAAAGTATATCTGGCTCAATAAGTCGGATATCATGGAGATTTACAATGGCAAGACAATCCTTTCCTATCTTGACCGCAATAAGGACTATAAGATTTATTCCAAGGACAACAGAGTAATTGAGACTATCAAAGGACTGGATCTTTTTGAGGCACACTATGATGCGGTTGCTACCGGAGTGCGTGAGCACTTTGAAAAGGAGATGAAGCAGACCGTCAAGCGAAGCACACAGGTAAGAAAGAGGTGATGAGGTTTGAAAACGACAAAGAAGAAACCGTCTATTCCTTTGATTATCATAGGTGCATTGTTTGCGGCTTATGCAGGCTATCTCGTAAACGGAGCGTGGCATCAGGGTATCGAGTTTGGTGACTTTGTAAACAATCTGACCGAGGTGATAAGCTACCCGCTTAGGGATTATTATAATGAATACACCTTAAAGGCAGTTGGTATTGCAGAGTTCATATATGCCATCGTGATGGCCATGTATTACACCAGTCAAAGGTCGATGATGCCGGGCAGGGAGTTTGGTACGGCAAGGCTTGCCACACCAAAGGAAATCAATAAGGTAATAAAGGATAAGGACGATTCTAAAAACCGTATTCTAAGTCAGAATGTGAGGATGAGCCTTGATACCAGAAAGACGAAGCTTAATGACAATGTCCTGATAATCGGAGGAAGTGGTGCGGGTAAGACTTTTTACGAGGTTAAGCCTAATCTGATGCAGAGAAATTCTTCCTTTATCGTCACCGATCCAAAGGGCGAGATCCTTCGCTCGGAAGGTGAGATGTTAAAGGCAAACGGGTACAATGTAAAGGTCATAAACCTTTTGGAGATGGATAAGAGCGACTGCTATAATCCGTTTGTATATCTTCGTGAGGAGACCGATGTTGTGAAGCTTGTGACAAACATCATGTCCAATACCACACCGAAGAATGCGTCAAGTTCAGATCCATTCTGGGACAAGGCAGAGGGGCTGTTTTTACAGTCTCTTTTCTATTATGTATGGCTTGAGACTCCGATTGCAAAGCGTAATATGGCGACAGTCATGGAGCTAATCGGCAAGGCAGAGGTTACGGAAAAGGATAAGCCTTCAGAGCTTGATAAGCAGATGTCTTTTCTTGAGCATACCTCACCTCTTGGAGCAAATCACCCTGCGGTAAAGCAGTATAAGAAATGTATGCGTGGTGCAGGTGATACGATTCGTTCTATCATCATTTCAGCCAATTCAAGACTTGCAAAACTTGAAAACAAGCAGGTGTTAAGGCTGCTTTCAAAGGATGACTTAAATCTTGCAGAGCTTGGAACAGGGGTAAGCAATGACGGTAAGACCAAGACAGCACTTTTCTGTGTTATTCCCGACAGTGATAAATCCTATAACTTTATCATTGGAATGCTTTATACACAGATTTTTCAAGAGCTTTATTATCAGGCAGACTTCAATTATGGAGGCAGGTTGCCTATCCATGTGACATTTATGTTAGACGAGTTTGCAAATGTTGCATTGCCTGATGACTACTGTTCGCTTCTTTCCACCATGCGAAGCAGGGAGATTTCAAGCATTATCATTATTCAGAACCTTGCCCAGATTAAGGCACTTTTTAAGGATACTTGGGAGACGATTCCGGGTAACTGTGATACGCTTGTGTATCTTGGCGGTAATGAGCAGAGTACACACGAGTACATCTCAAAGCTGCTTGGAAAGGCTACCATTGATAAGAAGTCAACGGGCGAATCAAGAGGAAGACAGGGAAGTTCAAGCAGGAACTATGATGTTTTGGGGCGTGAGATTATGACGCCTGATGAAGTAAGAAAGATGGATAATTCCAAATGTCTTATCTTTATCAGAGGTCTTGATCCCGTTCTTGACGGCAAGTATTTCACACCGAAGCATCCGATTTTTTCTCAGACAGCAGATGGTGACGGTAAGCCTTATGAGTTTGTTAAGAAAACCGATGACCACTTTATCGGACAGCCGTATGAGTTCCTTAATGAACAGGGTGTCGAACATTTTGTGAAGATGAAGGAAAACGGTGAGAATGTCTTTATTCAGGATCTTACTTATGAGGAGTTTATGAGTCTTGATGAGGACAGGATGAATGAATATCTTCTGACGGAGGAGGAGCTTCACGAAAACAGGGAGTATCTTAAGTCGTTGGAGGGACAGATGGAGCTTCAGCATATTCCCGATGAGGAGGCTGACAGCAAGGGTAATACGATGTTATCAGACCTTATTAAAGCAGCAAAGGAGAGCAAGGCAAAGGAAGATGAGCTGATAGCAAATGAGACCTTGGAGCAGAGACTAAAGAGGATGCCTTTTAACGCACAGCTTCGGAAACTCTTTAATCAGGCGGTTGCAATGAAGATACCGGAAGAGGAGATCATGAAGTATGTGAAGGCAGATGTTTCCATCATCAAGGTTGCACAGTTTGTCAACAGCTACAAAGCGTCTGAAAAAAAGGCGACAATGTAGCTTTAATATAAAGTAACATTATTCACGGGGAAGTGTGAGTTGGTAAATGCCATTATCACGCTTCCCCTTATTTTATTAGTAAAGGAGATTTTTATCATGAAGAGATTTTTAACGGCAACATTTAACAGGGTAGCGAAGAAGGAGGGTTCTACCATGAACAAGAAGAAAAGAAGTTTTATGAGGCAGGTAATGATACCGGCATTTTGCGGTGCGGTAACGGCTATGAATCTTATGACCACTACGGCATTTGCGGCAGGTACGGAAGCAGTCACCAAGCCGCTTGACAGCTTAAAGACGCTTATCATTGCGGTTATCGGTGCAATCGGTGTCATTATCCTTGCAAAGAATGTAATGGAGTTTGCTCAAGCTTATCAGCAGCAGGATTCATCAACCATGAACTCAGCACTTAAAGGTATCGTGGCAGGTGTTATGATGGCGGGTATTTCATCCGTGCTTTCGTTCTTGGGATTCTGATTTTAAGAAGATTTGCAAAAATAGGACGGCGAAATCAGCCGTCCGGAAAGGCGAGGTGAAAGCAAATGGATTTTTTTAAGCTGGGAGATAAGATACTGGATCTGCTGAATATGGTATTTGGTTTCTGGAATAATCAGGTATCGCTTGTATTTGCACTTCTAAAGGAATCTCCCGTTAATTTTAAAGGCGGTGGTCCTTGGGGTGTAATATCAGGGATTGAGCCTATCTTTGTGGCTGTTGGTTCGTCACTTGTGGTCTTATTCTTTGTTATCGGTTTTTGCTCGGAATCGGTGGATGTAAAAGAAGAAATGCGGTTTGAGGTCATACTTCGTATGCTCATAAGGCTCGGACTTGCCGAGTGGTTCGTTGCAAACAATGTAACGATAATGAAGGCGGTCTTTACATCAGTCGGAAATCTGGTCGGACTGCTGTCGGGAAACTCTACCGTTGAGCTTAAGATTGCAGCAGACCAGGCAGAGATCATCAAGGACTTGGGATTTGGAGAGTCGTTGATTATGCTGATACTTACGGCACTTCTCTCCATTATCATTATTATCTGCGGTTTCTTTCTGATATATACCGTATATTTCAGATTCCTGAAACTGTTGATCATCGTTCCGTTAGGCTCTATTGCCTATTCGACGATGGGCGGCAACAGGATGGTTGCACATACGGCAGTCACTTACAGTAAATATTTTCTCTCTGTGGTGCTTGAGGCGGTAGTAATGGCTCTGGCAATAATACTTTGCAATGCCCTTATCAATTCAGGGCTGCCATCGTTTACGGGAGATTACGCAGACTGGGCAAAGACATTGATATACCTTTGCGAACTGACATTTACGATTGCTCTTACGGTTGGAACGGTAAAGGGAGCACAAAGTCTGGCAAGCAAAGCATTAGGCATATAAGAAATGGAGGTTTTTATGGTTATAGAAGTAAATAAAGATATAGACCGTTACAAGGAATCGGTGGTCTTAGGACTTACGGCAAGGCAGCTTATCTACAGTATTATATCTGTATTGATAGGTGGAGGCATAGTTCTTCTTGTTTATCCGTATGTGGGACTGACTGTAAGTGCTTATATTGCAATTCCGGTGGTAGCACCGATAGCGCTGACTGGGTTTTATTCCTATAACGGAATGACTTTTATGCAGATGATGAAGTTAAAACTTCATTTTTCCTTTGGAAATAAGGCACTGACCTATCTATCAACGGAGAGTGCCGATGAGATAGGAAGGGTAAGGCTTTTAGAGGAGACGGCAGGTAAGAAGAAAGGGTTCTTAAAGAAAAAGGATATTTCTGATAAACCGGTAAAGAAGGCTGATTCAAAAGCAAGACCTGATGATAAGCAGATAGGTTCTAAGTCATCAGCCAATAAGAGCCTGCTTCTTATGCTGGTAGTAGTTTTTGGACTTGCCGCTTTGTTTATAGCTGCGGCGATTATTTTGAAGATGTATATGTAAGCATCGGAAAGGATTAAAGATTATGGGAATATTTTCAGACGGATTTAAGGAGCTTAAGAAGGCAAGTGAGCCTTTATACAAAGCACCTAAATCCATTCAGGAGACGATAGAGATTGAAAAGGTGGCGGTAAACGGTATCTTTGAGGTATCAAGAAACCGTTATAGCAAATGTTACCATTTCAATGACATCAATTATACGACAACCAATGAGGAAGAACAGATCGACATCTTTGAGAGGTATTGCAAGTTCTTAAACAGTCTTGACTGTTCGTTTAAGATTACAGTCAACAACAAGAATAAGGATATGGAGAAGCTTCGTGATTATATCCTGCTTGGCTATACCGGTGATTGTTATGATAAGTTTCGTAAGATTTATAATGATATCATCGAGGAGAAAATCCGTGAGGGCAGGCAGGGGATTGAGCAGGAGAGGTATCTGACGATTACCATTGAACGAAAGAACTTTGAGGAAGCAAAGGTACAGTTTGCCACAATCGAGGCTACGGTTCATAAGGCATTTTCTGAGCTTGGGACGGACATCATTCCTCTTGATGGGAATGAGAGGCTAAAGGTTCTTCACGACTTCTATCATTTAGGAGAGGAGGATAGTTTTGATTTTGATATTAAGCACGCTGCAAAGGTCGGGGCGGATTTCAGGAACGACCTTTGCAACGGTATGTTGAAATTCTATCCGGATCACATCGAGGACGAGGGAAAGTTTGTAAGGGCACTCTTTATCAAGAAGTATCCGAGTTCGCTATCCGACAGGTTCTTAAATGAGATTACCTCTTTACCTGTCCATTCTGTGACAAGTATTGATGTTGTCCCGATTCCAAAGGATATGACAACGAAGGTTCTTCAGAAAAAGTATCTGGGTATTGAATCGGACATCATCAAGCAGCAGCGTGTCAGGAATAAGAACAATGATTTTTCTTCCGAGATTTCCTATGCAAAGAGGACAGAGAAGAAAGAGATTGAGCAGATCATGGACGATGTGAGGGAGAATGACCAGTGTATGTTTTATGTAGCTGTGACTATTCTTCTTGTGGCGGAAAGTAAGGAGGAGCTTGACAGCGTTACGGAATCTGTTGTTACCATCGGCAAGCGTAATTCCGTTGTGATAGATACTCATTTCCTGAAACAGAGGGAGGCTCTTAACACAACGTTACCTATCGGCGTTCGTCAGGTCGAGACTATGAGGACAATGCTCACGCAGTCCTTGGCGGTTCTTCTTCCTTTCAATGTGCAGGAGTTAAATGACGCAGGCGGTAACTATTACGGTATCAATCAGATCAGCAAGAATGTGAATGTAGGAAACAGAAAGAAGCTCTTAAACGGTAACGGATTCATCTTTGGTGTTCCGGGTTCCGGCAAGAGCTTTTTTGCAAAGCAGGAGATGGGCAATGTTTTCTTAAATACAAATGATGATGTGATCGTGATTGATCCGATGAATGAGTATTTTGACATTGCAAGGACTTTCGGTGGAGCAATCGTAAATCTTTCTGCCTATACAAAGAACTATGTAAATCCTTTGGAAGCAGATTTATCAAGGGTAAATGAAAAAGGAATTCGTGATGTGATTGCGGATAAGTCGGAGTTCATGCTTGGGCTTTGTGACCAGCTCTTAGGCTCGGCACTTAATCAGAAGCATCATTCCATCATTGATCGTTGTGTAAAGGATTTATACTTCAATGCGTGGAAAACTGGGAAAGTGCCACTAATGACAGACTTTTATCATATCTTAAAGGCACAGTCGGAAACGGAAGCACAGGAGCTTGCCCTTTGCCTGGAGCTTTTTGTTGAGGGTTCTCTTAATATCTTCAACCATCATACCAATGTGGACGAGGATAACAGGCTTACAGTGTACGGTATTCAGGATTTGGGTTCTCAGCTCGCACCGGTTGCCATGCTTGTCATGATGGAGGCTATTCAGTCAAGGATTGTCGAGAATGGTCGAAAGGGCAGGGCAACTTGGCTTTATATTGACGAGTGCCATGTCCTTCTTAGCAGTGATTACAGTGCAACATACCTTCAGCAGCTTTGGAAAAAGGTCAGAAAGCAGGGAGGACTTTGTACGGGTATCAGCCAGAATGTGACAGACCTCTTGCAGAACTATATTGCTGCCACTCTTATCTCAAACAGTGAGTTTATCGCACTCTTAAAGCAGAGTAATATTGACAGTGCAAAGCTTGCCGAGGTTATAGGAGTATCGGATGCACAGCTTAGGTTTGTAAGCAATTCTCCAAGCGGAACAGGACTGATCAAGTGCGGTTCGGTGGTAATCCCGTTTGATAATACCATTGCCAAGGATACGGAACTTTACAAGCTCTACAACACCAATATTCACGAGAAGATAGCGGAAGGATTGATGGATAATCCATACGGTTCTCGGACTGATTCCGATTTGGAAGATTATAATCTCAATGAGAATGATGATATTCACGAGACAGTTATAGATGGTGAGCATATCCGATGGAGCAGTAACAGACCGCTGAAACTCAGTTATGCAGAGGATAGTGATGTCGGCTCTGACACAAGTTCTAAGGTCGAACAATCTGTACCTAAGTACAACAGTTGGCTGATTTATTAAGGAGCGTGATCAAATGAAGATTCGTAAGGTAGAAGATAAGCCTATGGAGCTTCATACCAAGGACGGTCCGAAGCTCCGAATAAAAAGGAAGGGCAAGACAAAGCCCGGCAAGATGAAAGTTCATAAGGTAAGGAGGTCTCCGCTTTCAGGACTTAAGCAGAGGATGGAGACTTCCAATGCCTCTATACAGATTAAGAGGCAGCAGCTTCATATCATGGGACGTAAGGCACTAAAGGAAGCAGACGGCGGAGAGGAGATTGCAGACAGCATTGATATTGCTACCACAGTTTCTTATCCGCTTGTATCTTCCGCTAAAAAAGGTGCAAAGCTTCTTCGGGATAAAAAGCTTAAATTAAAGACCGAGAAGAAAGCAACAGATCAGGCAAAACGCAAAAGATACAGGACATCATCAACAGACGATGAAGGTATCCATGCAAAAGAGGTTGCAAGGCGTAAAGCAGTCGTAAAGGCAAAGGATTCTAATATCAAAAAGAGGGACAGTACTTCAAAGGGTGGTAAGGACTCTTCTAAAAATATCGGAAGAGGTTCGAGGAAAAGCAGGATGATTGCTGTGTTTATGAGGAACCTTCGTGCAAGAGAGGAGGAGAAATCAACCGTAAAGCAGGCGGCTAAGGATAAGGTTAAGAGAGAGCTTGCAATTTTGATCAAGAAGATTGTTACGACAATCCTGCCTGCATTTTTGGCATTGTTCTCTGTGATTGCATTATGCGGTGTTGTAGTCGTGGCAGTGCTTGCGGTGATCTATAATTCTCCCTTTGCCATATTCTTTCCATTGCCCGACAGTGGGACAGAAGATCCGAGGACGGTGCTTGTAAGCTACTATCAGGAGTTTAATGAAAAAATTCTTGATATGGAGGATAACGGTGAGACTGTTGTTTATAAGAACTCGGAAGATGGTGTGGCGGTATCCAATTTTAATGATACCCTGATGGTCTATATGCTCATTTACGGAGATGGTAAGGCAGGCTATGTTATGGATGAAGAGGGCAAAAAGAATCTCAAAAAGATTTTTGATGAGATGAATTACATCGGTTCAGCCAGCAGTGCAGTAGAGATGAATGTAGGTGATTCTCTCGGCAAGGTCTGGGCTACAGCTTATTGTCCCTGTTCCAAGTGTTGCGGTCCTTATGCAAATGGAATCACAGCTTCAGGCAAGAAAGCCAGAGCAAAGCATACCATAGCTGTTGATGCATACAATCCGATCGTGCCTATGGGAACAAAGGTTGTGATTGAGGGTACGGTCTATACGGTAGAGGATACGGGTGACTTAAATCACTATGGTAATGACTTTGATATTTTTTATGCAAAGCATGAGCAATGTGGACAGTGGGGAAGAAAACACGTTGAGGCTTATATCGCTGAGGGCAACACCAATAAGGTTATGGTCACTTCCTCAAATACGACTGTCAGCAATCTGACCTATAAGGACTATATGGAAAAGCATTCTCTTAATGCAGATCAGAAAGAGGTGCTTGAAGAACTGATGTCTGCAGATGCTTCACAGCTTTACGGTTCAGGTGCTTTGGGTGCTCAGGTGGCACAGCTTGCCATGACAAAGATAGGGTGTCATTACAGTCAGGATCGCCGTATGTCAAACGGATATTATGATTGTAGCTCTTTGGTTTTGAGGCTTTATAAAGAGGTTGGATTAAATCTTCCCAATGTCGCATCAACTCAGGGACAATATTGTTATAAGAATGCGATGATCATCAATAAAAAGGATTTGAAACCGGGAGACCTGATTTTCTATTCCTATGAGGATAATGGCGAGTTTAGGAATATTTCTCACGTAGCAATCTATGTGGGAGATGGAAAGATGGTTCACGCTGCAAACTCAAGACGAGGAGTAGTCCTTGATCCCCTTCGGACAAGCAGCGTAGTATTTTATGCGAGACCGTACAGATAAAAAAAGCCATAGTCAAATCAGACTATGGCTTATATCTTAATATTGATTTCCAATTGTTGCAAAAGCCCATTGATGCAAGAAGCTTATTTGCATTAGCAGATGTTGTTTTTGATTCATAGGATGATATCAGCTTTTTGAGTTGCTTATAAAAAGTCTTGAAATCATCTTTAGTAAGTAGGTATCTCAATGCAATAACTAAGGCAAAAAGGTCGTTCTTTCCTGAAGAATAACTTGATCCTGTCTTTGGAATACTAAGTTTTGCGTGAAGAGCAGTATCGGGTATATCTGTATGACTATGATATAAAAATAGTCTCTCGTTGTGAGCACATACATTTCTAAAATCAGTGATTACTTTTAAATACTGTTTTAGTTCTTTTTCATTAGCAGCTTCATAGCAATGGCTGATTTTTGATTGTATATCACTTTGCATAAAAGAATACATTTTGGATATTTGTCCAATAGTTAAAGTGTTGACAACGGTCCATAATGGGACATTTTGGTATGTCCTTCGCTGGTAGACAATATAATCGTGAGATGTATCACGATTTGCATTATAGTCAAGGATTTGAATCAGTTTGGTTATGCCTGAGCGATTCTTCCTTGACTGGTTATAGTTTCCGGGGGTTAGGTAGTCAGCCTGATTTGATGAATATTTGTCGCAGAAGTAGTATGAGATCTGAGATCGGATTTTTTGTTCTATATGACAGATATATTTGAACACCAGTAATCTGAGTTCTTCGTCAAATTCATAAAGGTTGACAATATCTTCAAAGGTTGTTCCTGATATGTAGGTACGGCTTGTATAGTCATAGAATATTGACTTGTAACCGTCTATTAGGGCGTAATAACGGATTTCACCAAGTTTTTCCATAGCAAAAGAAGGGTTGTTTATAATCAGCCCTTTGCCTTTGACCAGATTATTCAGTTGGTCTGAATAACTAAGAAATGGTTTAATGCTTGGCATAAATGACATCCTTTCAAAAAAGAAGAGAGGACCCACAGATCCTCTCTCCGGTCACAGTCCTCTCGAGTATCTGCAACCTATCACTGGAAATTATATTACCACAATACATAAGAAAAAACAACAGGAAATTAAAGGAAAAAGCATTTTTTCAAAGGAGAGTGATGTTTCATGAGTGTAACAGTACAGGATTTAGTGGTTTATCACTACGAGAGGCAGCCGTCCGCTTTTAAGGTGGGAGAGCTGCTTCATAACTTTAACGGCAATGATTACCGTGTCATGGAGAATTATGGCGGTAACAACCTGCTCTTGATGCAGATGAATACCGGAATGTTTGTGGTTGGAAAAGATGTGGAGGCATACAAGAGGTATCCAAAAGATGCAAGCCCGACAGCAGACAATATCCAAACAGGCATAGAGTGGGGAAGTGGTGTATATCTGGGAAATGACATATCTGCCATAGATTTTAACAGAATCCGTGAGGAGTATAGTTCCCCACCTGAGCCAAATGAGAGAGGCGAATATGAGATAGAGATAAACGAAACCTTATCCCATACGGAGACGGTCAAGGCAGATTCATACTATGAGGCACTTGATGAGGTTCGTGACCGGTATGACAGGAGTGAGATCGTACTGGATGCGGAATCATTTGTGGGAGTGGACTTCGGTCCAAAGAGCAGGAGCAGATAAAGGAGGAAAGGCTAAATGAGTGTTGATTACAAATGCAGTCAGATCTATAACGAAGTAATCCACGAGGCCACAAAGAGCGAGGAAGTCTGGAAAAGCGTTCTTTCTCTTTGTGGCAGGATATACCGTTATGAGTTTGACAATGTTTTAATGGTCTATGCACAGCGACCGAAGTCTACGCTGATTGCGGACTATGACACATGGAAAAAGGTTGACCGCTATGTAAAGCGTGGCAGCAAGGGTATTGCCATATATCCGTCAAGGGCGTTGGCTCCGTATTGCAGATATGTGTTTGATATATCTGATACGGGCGGAAGGAATGTAAAGCTCACTTGGGATTTATCAGGCGATAACCTTGACGGATATGCGAGGCTTCTTGCAAGGGAAGGTAAAATCACGCTTTCCGGTGATGAATCCCTTGGTGAACTACAAAATAAAATCTGGGACTTTACAAAAGAAGAGATTCGTGATATATTGAATACACACGCAATGCGTGTTAATGTTTTGGCGGACAAATTAGGCAACCAGATAATCAGCGGTATGCAGGATATCAGAGATGATGGAATGCAGATTATTGAAAACAGTATTTTCTATGTGGTAGCAGGCAGATGCGGTTTTGGTTTGAGCAGCTCTGAGCAGAATATAAGGACGATTACACAGATCAACAAGGAAGATATGATATTCGAGCTTGGAAGTCTGGTAAGCGATGTATCCTGTGAGGTGTTGAGAGACATAAGCCACAGTATCAGAGAGGTAGAGCGAGAAAGGAGAGAAAGCCATGAGCGTAGCACTGAAGTACAAAGAAGGAACGGACGGGATGCTGTATCCGAACATCGTGATGGAGAAAGAGAATCTGTCGCAGATAGGCAAGTACGGTCTGATGGCGATGGATTATCTGAAGGAGAATCATTACGAGAGGTATCTGTCACTGAAAAGGTTCGGGAGACTGACGGAAGTCTTGGCTCCGGTGAACGAGGAAGCGTACAGGATGGAAGAGCAGTTGATGAAGCAGTATCTAAAGACACATCCGGCGAAGAATCCGGCAGATACAATGGAGATGTGGAAGATCAGGGAGCAGGGACTAAGGCAGGCTCTGGAGATAATTCTTCACGACCTGATCAACAAGTATCATTAAGCGAATCTCCGATTACATCATTAAATGATGACAGACTTACAGTGGATGATTTCAAGCAACTATCATTTATGGATATGGTTGCACCTGAAAGTGATCTTGACCGTGAAATGAGAGAACTTAATAACTTTGGAGAAGAAAGAGGAGCTGATACGGCTTCTCTTTTTTTACATATGGAGTCTGTTTTATCAGAGCAGGAAAAAGCGGACTTAAAAGCAGGCAAATACACATATCTTAATCCGAAAAAAGAGCAGGTGCCACCTGATTATATCAAACAGGTTGTGCTTCGTGGTACAGGATTTGTTGACGGTAAAAAGCGTGTCTATAACATATGTAAGACAGAGTTTGTAAAGTCTGAGCGTGTAAGGCTCATTAAGAATGAGTTTGGTACAGGCGGTGCAGGCTGGCCACTTGAAGGGTACGGACTGCACGGCTATGACACTTTTCAGGCAAAGGGTATCCGTTTTCAGTGGAGAGACGAGGAAGGTGAGAAAGAGGGCTATGTAAACTGGAATGCCATTGAGGAAGTCATATCCGCTTTGGTGCTTATGGGTGAGTATTATACACCGGAGCCTGAGTTTGTAGACTCTGAACCACCTGTTGATATGCCGAATGATGAACAGATTGCTTCCAATTATGATGTATCAAATGGTAATGTCATAGATGCAGATTATAAAGAGATTCCTGTTGAAGACGATAACGAACCGGCATTTTCAGAGGGTGATGTAGAGGATTCCATTGAACCATTGAGCGAGTATGCCATTCCTGATGAAGTGGACGATATGGGTATTCCGGACAGCGAGCGTGCAATGGACGAACAAAGTGAGGACACGCTATATGAAATGACACAGGAGGAGCTTGAAAAGGAAGATGAGCTTGTTACTTTTGCAGAGTATGGCAGGGAGTTTTTAAGTGAGGACGAGTTTGAGGCGGGACTTGCAAATCTGATTGATGCTAAGGGGGATGATAAAGAGATAGCATCTCCAAAGGAAATGATTGAATCAGAACTGGTTTCTCAGGGTACTATCCCAAAGGGTAATAATTTTCACTATAATGCTTTCTCCGGCATGACCTATGGCGGTATGATGAAGCGCTATGATAGTAATATCAAGGCGCTTCGTACCCTAAAGCAGATTCAGTCTGAAAAAAGACCTGCCACACCCGCCGAACAGGAGGTTTTATCAAGATATGTAGGTTGGGGAGGTCTCTCGCAGGCATTTGATCCGAATAATGATAACTGGACAAAGGAATATACAGAACTAAAGGAGCTTTTAACACCTGAAGAGTATGAATCGGCAAGAGCTACGGTCAATAATGCTTTCTATACGCCGACTTTGGTTGCTTCGGTTATAGGAGATGCCTTATCACAGTTTGGCTTCAAAGACGGCAACATTTTAGAGCCATCTATGGGTATCGGAAACTTTTTCGGCTGCCTGCCTGACAGACTATCAGGAAGTCAATTATACGGAGTTGAGATTGATCCCGTATCGGCAGAGGTTGCAAGGCTTTTATATCCATCAGCAAAGATTGAGATAAAAGGCTTTCAGGATACCACATATCCCGATAACTTCTTTGACGCTGTTATCGGAAATGTACCATTTGGGGACTATAAGGTATTCGATCCAAAGTATAACAAACTGAATTTCAAGATTCATGATTACTTTCTTGCCAAGTGCATAGATCAGGTAAGACCGGGCGGTATCGTTGCGGTAATAACCACGAAAGGCACTCTTGATAAGAAGAATAACACTATCCGTAAGTATCTGGCGGAGAGGGCGGAGCTTTTGGGAGCAGTAAGGCTTCCAACTTCAACCTTTATGGATAATGCAGGTACGGAGGTCACAAGTGATATCCTGTTCTTTCAAAAGAGGGAGCGAAAGATCACCATAGAGCCTGACTGGATTCATCTGGGATATACGGAGGATGGTATTCCCGTAAACAGTTACTTTGCCACACACCCTGAGATGATGCTTGGAATCATGAAGTATGATAAGGGGAGATTTGGCGAGAACAGCAATTATACCGTCTGTATCAATGAAGATGATAACTTTAATCTCTACGAAGCATTGTCAAATGCAATCTCAAACATCCATGCAGAATATCACGATTTTGAACTTATCTCTGAAAATGAAGAAAGTATAACTACCGATATTCCTGCCGATCCTGATGTGAAGAACTTTACTTTTACGGAGTATGACGGAAAGATTTATTTCCGTAAGGATAGCAGGATGTATGAATGGGAAGCGGGAGACAGAACGGAGAAGCGTATCAGAGGACTGATGAAGCTTCGTGACCTCACAAGGAATGTGATAAACATTCAGATCGAGGGACGGACTTCGGATGAGTTACAAGCTGCCCAGAAGGAGCTTTCCGATACCTATGACAGCTTTGTAAAAAGTTATGGTTATATCACAAGCAGAGGAAACTCTATGGCATTCCGTGAGGACGCAGACTATCCTTTACTTTGTTCCTTAGAGCTTGTTGATGAAGATGGGAAGGTGACGAAAGCAGAGATGTTTACAAAGCAGACAATTAAGGCAAAACAGGAGATTAGCAGGGTAGAGACAGCGGTGGAGGCATTGAACCTCTCCATAAATGAGTTTAACGGTGTCAATCTTCCTTATATGCTTTCTGTTTATGAGCCTGATATCAGTGGTTATATCAATGAAATCAGAGAGAAAGCAAATCATAATCAGGAAGAAGTAAATGCCGTTGCGGAACCAAGTACATTTATGGTAGGCGGTTCCGATGGTAGCCTTCCTAAAACAATAGATTTGGATAATGTTACTTTGACTGATAACCTCCGCTTTGAGCTTATGCGTGAAAAACTGATAGACGAGCTTAAGGGCGTAATCTTTTGCAATCCCGAAGGCTATAATGAGAATGACAGGAATCGTGGCTGGGAGACGGCAGACGAATATCTGTCAGGTAATGTGAGGGATAAGTTATCAATAGCCAAGGCAAATGCAAAGCTTAATCCTGAAATCTTCGGTACAAATGTGGAAGCACTAAAGGAAGTTCAGCCAAAAGACCTTGACGCATCGGAGATTGATGTGCGTATCGGCACGACTTGGATAGAGCCGGAGGATTATCAGGCGTTTATCTATGAGCTTCTTGATACGCCTTATTGGGCAAGGGATGACGGATACAGACGAGGCGTAAAGGTAAACTTAAACCGATTTTCCATGGAATGGTTTGTTGAAAATAAAAGCAGAGACAATCATTCCGTAGCTGCTACAAAGACCTATGGTACATCAAGGATTGATGCCTATTCCATCTTTGAAGCAACCCTTAATATGCGTACCGTGACGGTTCGTGACCGTATTGAGGACGGTGGCGGTAAGTACCACTATGAGGTCAATAAGGAAGCGACTATGCTTGCGAGGGAAAAACAGAACCAGATAAAAGAGGAGTTTCGTAACTGGATATGGAAAGATCCTGACCGCAGACAGAAGTATGTGGACTATTATAATCAGACCTTTAACAATATCCGTCTCAGAGAGTATGACGGAAGTCACTTGGAGTTTCCGGGCATGAATCCTGATATTCACTTAGAGCAGCATCAGGTAAATGCAATCGCCCGCATCCTTATGGGTGGAAATACACTTCTTGCCCACTGTGTAGGTGCGGGGAAGTCCTTTGAAATGATGGCTGCATGTATGGAGCAGAAGCGTCTCGGTCTGGCAAATAAAACGGTTATGGTCGTACCTAAATCGTTGATAGGTCAGACGGCAAGTGAGTTTCTCCGCCTTTATCCGTCTGCTAATATACTTGTGGCAACGGAGAGTGACTTCTCAAAGAAACGCAGACAGCAGTTTATCGCACGAATTGCAACAGGGGATTATGACTGTATTATCATGTCGCACTCTCAGTTTGAGAAGATTCCTATCTCTAAGGAGCGTCAGCAGCAACTTATGGAGAGGCAGATTTCAGAGCTTTCCATAGCTATAGCTGATATCAAGGCAGAAAATGGTGAGAACTGGTCTGTCAAGCAGATGGAGACACAGAAGAAGAAACTGGAAGAACAGATGAAAGAACTTGTCGAAACGGTTGAAAGAGATGATGTCATAACCTTTGAGGAGCTTGGCATCGACTCAATCATGGTGGATGAAGCACACGCATTTAAGAATATGAGCATATTTTCAAAGATGACCAATGTTGCAGGAATATCAAACACAGGCAGCAAGAGGGCAATGGATATGTTCCTTAAATGCCAGTATATCAATGAGATCAACGGTGGCAGGGGTATCGTTTTTGCAACGGGTACTCCGGTATCCAATACGATGTGTGAGATGTATGTCATGCAGAGTTTTCTCCAGAAGGATACCTTGGAACAGCTTGGAATCTATCACTTTGACAGTTGGGCTGCGAACTTTGGTGAGGTCACGACTTCACTTGAATTATCGGTAGAGGGTAACGGTTTTCGTTTCAGAAATCGTTTCAACCGCTTTGTCAATCTGCCTGAGCTTATGAATCTCTTTAAGGAAGTGGCGGATATCAGGACAAGGGATACACTTAATCTTCCTGTGCCTGAGCTTCGTGACGGAAATTATAAGATTATTTCTTCTGAGCCTGACTGGTACACCAAGCAGGTGATGGAGGAGTTTGTGGCAAGGGCAGAGCGTATCCATTCGGGTGGTGTAGATCCGAGCGAGGATAATTTCCTAAAGATTACCAATGACGCAAGGCTTTTGGGTACGGATGCAAGGCTTCTGTACCCGGAAGCTCCACCGAATGAGGGCGGTAAGCTAAATCAGGTAGTTGACAATGTATATGAGGAATATAAACGAGCTGAGAGCCAAGATATCATAGGCACTCAGCTTATTTTTTCGGACATCGGCACACCGAAGTCCAACTGGAAAGAGGAAATGCTTGATCCCGATTACTATAGGAACGGTCACGAATTTGATGTTTATAACTACATCAAGACCGAGCTTGTAAGACGGGGTATTCCTGCCGGGGAGATAGCGTTTATTCACGATGCCAAGACGGATGCGGCAAGGGAAGCACTTTTTAAGGAAATGAGGCTTGGAACGAAAAAGATTCTGATAGGTTCTACGGAGAAGTGCGGAACCGGTGTCAATGTGCAGACGCATCTTGTGGCAATGCACCATGTGGACTGTCCTTGGAAACCTTCAAGTATCGAGCAGAGAGAAGGCAGGGGCTTACGGCAGGGTAATGAAAATGATACCGTGGCTGTCTACAGATATGTCACAAAGGGTACATTTGATGCTTATTCTTGGAGCGTTGTCGAGAATAAGCAGAGGTTTATCTCGCAGGTAATGACATCTAAGTCTATCGGCAGGAGCTGTGAGGATATCGACGAGGTGACTTTCCAGTATGCTGAGATCAAGGCGGTTGCTACGGGCAATCCGCTTATCAAGGAAAAGATGGAGATTGATAACGATGTGCAGAGATTAAAGCTTTTGAAGGCTTCCTATAACAGCCAGCATTATCAGCATCAGGACAATTTTATGGTAAAACTCCCTAAACTTATCAGTGCAGCCACAGAGAAGCTTGCCAATGTAAAGCAGGATGTGGCTTTTCGCGATGAGATGGCAGTCAAACAGCCTGACTTTGCAATCGAGGTATTCGGACCGGTGATGTTAAGCGAGAAGAAGCTTCGTGAGGAAAAGGATGCTAATCAGATGTCCATAGACGGTACATCAGATAAGTCTATAGAGGAAACAGTAATCCGTACTGATGCAGGTGCAATCTATAAGGAGCGTACAGACGGAGGTACGGCACTTCTTGCGGCTATATCAAGAGCTAAGACGGGAGTCAGAACCGAGATAGGCAGATACAAGGGCTTTACCTTATCTGTAGAAAAGAACTTTATGGGTATCAATTATCTGATGCTGACGGGTAAGGCAGACTATTCCATAGAGATTTCAAGCTCCCCCGTGGGTATGATGGTTCGTTTGGAAAATGAGTTTTCAAAGATTCAGGAGAAGATTACATTCCTTGAACAGAAGCTTGATACTTATCACAGGGATATGGAAAGGGCAAAGGCTGATTTTGAGAAGCCTTTTGAACACGAGGAAGAGTTACAGCAGAAACTCAAGAGACAGTTTGAAATCAATGCTGAGCTTGACCTTGATAAAGCAGAAGGCGGAAAAGAGGAAACTTTCGATGAAAAGAAGTCAGCAGAAAAGTCCGAAAGCAGAGAAGATGATGAGCTTGTTGCTGATGAGGAGTCAGAGGATACCAGAGATGAACAGGAGAATACCTACGGTATCGTCAATTTCGGCAATAGGGCAAGTGGCAGCAGATAGGAGGCATTTATGAGCAGGCGTAAGTTAATAATGGTAGTAGTGATTGGGATTGCTTTGATGGCAGTCCCTTTTATTTTCAGGGCAATCGACAAAAGCAGATCTAATCAGTATATCAAAGAATTCGAGGTTAATGATGATGAAACAGGTGAAGGGCAAGAGAATCAGGGCAAAGCCTCCGGTGGTAAAAAGAAAGCTTCCAAGAAGATACCTGACGGTGCAATCGGGATTATCGAAATCAAAAGTATCGATATACGCTACCCCATATTTGAGGGTGCGGGCAGCACGCAGCTAAACTTAGGTATCGGTCATATGGAGAACACGGCACCCTTATGTGAAAAGGGAAATGCCGTGCTTGCCGGACACAATGGAAGCAGGAGGGGCGTATTCTTCACGAACTTAAGCAATATCAGTATCGGAGCAAAGGTCAAGGTAACGAATAAGGATAAGGTCACTCATACCTATGAAGCGTATGAGACCGGAGTGTATGGACCATATGACGAGACTGTATATGCAAAGTCCGAGGAAGAATGCCTTACCCTCTTTACCTGTGCTTATTCAGGGACAAGGAGATTTGTGGTTAAGTGTAAGCTCGTTAATCCTCTGCCTGAAACGACAGAGGAAACAGAGTAACTAATGATTTTATCAGCGTGAGTATCACGCAGAAAGAGAGGCTATTATGAATTATAGAATCAATGTATTTGAGGTAAATAACGAGGAGAGCAATGTCAAGGCATACGCCAATGTTGCTTTTGGGGAGTCTTTTGTAGTAAGGAACATCGCAATCGTGGAGAGAAAGGACGGGCAGGGAATGTTTGTTGATATGCCGTCTTATCGCAGTAATGAAGTTGACGAGCAGGGCAATCCCGTATATAAGAGTATTGCCAATCCGATCACCAAGAAGTTTAATCAGGAGCTTAATGAGAACATCTTAAAAGCCTATGAGCAGCGTAGTGAGCTTGGCAAGGACGGATTAAAGGTGGGTGATGACAGTACGGAGCCTGCCTTTAATGTATCCGTAAACGTATTTGACAGAGAGGGTTCTCATACCAAGGGACTTGCGAGGATGTATATTGAGGATTCCTTTGTGGTTCAGAATATCAGTATAGTTGAGGGTAAGAAAGGACTTTTTGTATCTATGCCCGCCTATAAGAACAGCAGGGGAGATTATCAGGATATCGCATTTCCTATCACGAAGGATTTCAGAAGTAAGCTCTATGGAGCGATTCTTGACACCTATAAGGTGGAGAGGGAGAAACCGAGAGAGACTAAGACGAAAGAGGAAGCAAAGTCTAATGATAAGGCTACTTCAAATGTCGGCTTTATAGACCTTGATGGTAAGGATTCACTCCCTTTTCGTTGATGGATGATGATTTAGAAGAACCGGGGCTTTTTATAGCCCCGGAGAAAGGAGAGAAACCAATGGATAGTGTGGAATCATTTGCAAAGGATAAGGACATATCCGAGCTTCTTGAAATGCTGTCAAAGATGAAAGATCAGGATGGTTATCATAAGCTTATTGATACCGTTTCTTATGTGGATTCTTTGGAGAATACCCTTTCTTCTATGATGAAGCAGATCGTAGATATGCGTGAGGAGATAAAAAGCGTCCACGAGCAAAATGAGTATCTTATGAGCAGGGCAGAGAGAGGAGTGAAAGATGTACTGAGCGATCAGCTAAGAAAAGCAGAGACAAAGGTGAAGGAGCTACACGCAAAACTTATAGAGATTAAGGATAACATCAAGTCTTTTGCTGTTAATATGGTACAAGAGGCAAAGATGTTCGGTAACAGGGCACTCTTAAAACTTGCTGACCTTACACATATAAAGCGGGCATTGGAAGGTGTTAGGAATAAGGCTGATAAAATGGTTGGAAGCCTTGAATCTCTCTCGGATATGGTAGAAGGCTATAAAGCCAATACCAAACAGGTGGCAGAGCAAAGGGAAGAAGTTCAGAGTATTGATTCTTATCGTCAGGACATAGAGCCTGTGTCTGCCGTAGCCGAGGAGAGAACTTATCAGGAAATGAGCCAGCCTTTGTCCTATGAGGAAGCTATGGAGCAGTTCATGGCAAATCGTGTCAGTGAGGGCGTGACCTATAGCTGTAATCAGGATGCATACGAGGACTTTAAGGCTTATTACGATAAGAAGCTTAAAGCGGACGGTATGGCAGGTGTGCATAGGGATATGCAGTTCAAGGCAAGTGAAAAGAGCAGGTAAGGATTTATGATTCACTGTATCTTTCATACCGATAATCTGATATAATATCAACGGAAAGACAATAAACTTGCGGTAATTATGGCAGTAAGTAATCTGCTGTGATGCCGCAAGTTTTGTTTGTCAGAGATTTTTATACCACAAGTATAATGACAGCTTAAGAATTTTATGTTATGATATGATACAGATGAAAGAACAAAGGGCAAACTATATGCCCGGAAAGGAAAAAATCATGAGATTCATTACAACCACAAGCATACTCTATAATGAACGCCATGAGGCACTGCCTAAAGAAGATAAGCAGGGCTTTGATTTGATGCGCTCGTTACGGATAAGTATAGGTTGTAATCGGAATGTGTGGATATAATATGTGAACACCCATAGCATAATGAAATTGCGAACCGCTTATCTTGTAACAGGGATAGGCGGTTTTTGTATGTTTATAAGGAGGAGAGAAGTTATGTTTGAGATTAAAGGAAAGGTAAATACGGCAATCTGCTATGCAAAGGTTGTCGAAAATGAGGCGATAGAGCAGATCAAAAGAATGTGTGATTATGAGATGACAGCAGGTTCTAAGATCAGAATCATGCCTGATGTTCATGCAGGAAAGGGCTGTACAATCGGGACAACAATGACTATCACAGATAAAGCAGTACCGAATGTGGTCGGGGTAGACATTGGTTGTGGTATGTATACGGTTGATCTTGGGAAGGCTGACATTGATTTTGAAAAATTCGATGAAGCAGCTCATTTTGTCCCTTCCGGTATGAATGTCTGGGAGGGCAGACAGGAAAGATTCGATTTGACGGAGCTTAGGTGTTATCGTGAGTTGAAGGACAGCAAGAGGCTTGAGAGATCATTAGGTACTCTCGGCGGTGGCAATCATTTTATCGAGATTGATGAATCTGCAGATGGCACAAAGTATCTGGTTATCCATTCGGGAAGCCGGAACCTTGGTAAGCAGGTAGCTGAACATTATCAGAAGCTTGCCATAAATCTTGACCGTGGTTACGGAGAGTATTTTGAAAAGAGAGATGAGATAATCAGGACATATAAGGAACAGGGCAGAAGGAAAGAGATTCAGGAGGCGTTAAAGCAGCTTCATTTTCAGGTGTATGAGAGTGAACCAAGTATGCCGGATGACTTATGCTATTTGTCAGGCAAGTATCTTGAGGATTATCTTCATGATGTTGTTATTTGTCAGGCGTTTGCAAGAAGAAACAGGGAGAAGATGGCTGAGGTTATGCTTGATAGGTGCAAAATGGCTGCAGGCACAGCGTTTCATACCATTCACAATTATATCGACACTGATGAAATGATATTGAGAAAAGGTGCAATAGCTGCCCATGAGGGCGAAAAGGTACTCATTCCTATCAATATGAGAGATGGAAGTGTGCTTGCTGTAGGTAAGGGCAATCCTGAATGGAATTATTCAGCACCACACGGTGCGGGAAGAATCATGTCCAGAAGAAAAGCAAAGGAAAATCTGGATATGGATGAATACAAGAAAACTATGGAGGGAATATATACAACCTCTATCAACGAAAACACATTGGATGAGGCTCCGATGGCATACAAGTCCCTTGATGACATTATAGATGTAATTAGGGAATCTGTGGATGTTATTGACATTATGAAGCCTATTTATAACTTTAAGGCATCTGACTGAAACTTTCTGTTTCGGTCAGAGCCGGAACAGGAGGAAAGTATGATACAGAATATGCCTGCTATCAATATGGCAGGAACAGGGTAGAAGATTATAGCATTAAGAAAGGCAAATGGTCTTTCGGTAAAGGATTTACAGGATATATTTGGTTTTGCAACTCCGCAGGCTATTTATAAGTGGCAGCACGGAGCAGCGTTGCCAACCATAGATAATTTAGTGGTGCTTTCTGTGGTGTTTGGTGTGAAGGTAGATGATATTCTGGTGGTAGATGATACTGAAAGTATGCTTTTTAGTGCATAAACAATACAGATGTCGGATTTTTCGACATCTGATAACGGTCCCCTGGTCTAAAGGTTAGGACACAGCCCTTTCAAGGCTGAGATGCTCGGTTCAAGTCCGGCGGGGATCATTTTGGCTCCTTAGTCTAAATGGTAAGGACGTCGGTTTCTCAAACCGGAGATGTCGGGTTCCCTTTCAGGACTAGGAAGCACAATGCGCTTCCGTCGCAAGTCCCACAGGAGCTACTGTGACCGTAGGATAACGGTTAGTCCGGCAGATTGTGGATCAGGCAGCGAAGAAACAGTACATGGATATTTTGCGGACCGATGATGAGGATTTTGACAAATTCTGATGTACTTTGACAGCTTTTATTGCATTTCACCTTCAATTTTTCGCCACTTACATAAAATGTCGAGACGCATTTTCCGATATGTTGTATAATTGCATCATCAACAAGGAAGGAGGCGCAAGGCATGAAGGTAAGCGTAGATATTTCGCCTGAATACACGGATCCATATGCTGTGATTTATACGAATCAGGTTACTGATGAGATACAGCGAATGATAGATGCATTCAGTGCGAATGAAACACCTATAACTGCCCTGAGAGAGGATGACATGATCATCCTACAGCCTAAGGATATATACATGGTAAGGGTTGAAGATGGAGAGACAATCATTTACGGAGCAAAACAGAAATACCGTTCCAGAAGAAGGTTGTATGAAATCGCTCAGCAGTTAGGAAATCAGTTCATGCAGATATCCAAGGCGACACTTATAAATCTGTCTTATATGGATAGTGTTGAACCAGGGTTTAGCGGAACACTTCTTTTGAAAATGAAGAATGGCTCAAAGGATTATGTTTCCAGAAAATATCTGCCGGAATTTAAAAAGTATCTTGGGCTTTAAGGAGGAAAAAGCAATGAAAGAGACAATGAAGGAAATATTTAAGAGTTCGGTTATCAGCATCGGGATGGCAATGGCAATTTTCTGTATCGTAGGAATTACATTTGATCTAAAGTTTGGCGGTAACTTCAGCCTTGATAACTATCAGTTTACGAAGATGGTCATAGGATGTGTAATTGTGGGCCTCGGATTTGGAATTCCGTCTATCGTGTATAACAATGAAAGGCTGCCGATGCCAATCAAGGTTTTGATACACATGGGAATAGGTTGTGTCATCTATACGATAACGGCTTACAATGTCGGATGGCTTGGAAATACAAGTAGCGCCTTACATAGCATAGTAATCGTACTCATTCAGCTTGCGGTAGCATTTATAATCTGGGTGTTCTTTATGCTGTTTTACAGAAACGAAGCTAAAAGAATGAATGATAAACTTCAAGCTATGAAAAAATAAAACAAACAGCAACTTAGAATGCGAGTAAAAGAGTCGAAATCGGCTCTTTTCTTTTGCCAATTTTCGGAAAGGAGGAGGCTTATAGATGGCTGGCAGAATACAGTGCACATGAGGGTTCGACTTCAGTCGGTCATTTTTTGCGGACAGTTCATACATGCTATCCTTTTCTGTTCTCTGCTCCTGCGTTTGCTCTCGTTTGATTTCTCCCTCCGTATCTTCTTGGCACAAGCAGGACAATACCTTGATGCACCAGAGCCCGGGACATATTCAACGCCGCACACCGTACAATTTTTAGCGGGCATTGCTGCCCACCGTTTTGTAGGTATGATATGTAATTCATCGACAAAGCCGATGAATTTATAGTAAATCTTGATTTCCTGCTTCACTGTTCCGTCTGCCATCTTCTCACGCTCCGAAACAAGTATCTTGTCTATGAGTGCGTTTATAACTGTTGCATCCAGTTCTTTTAAGCCTTGATAATTTCGGATAAGGGCGAGGAAGTCACGGATTCCCCGTGATTTCTCGTAGCTTTCATTAAGAGTTTCCGTCACCTCTTTCAGCCTTGCTTCAATTTCAAGCTGCTCTTTCTGGTATTTCCCCGACATCATCTCAAAATTCCGCTCGGTAATACGCTCCATGACCTTATCCTCGTAGAGAGAGGAAAACAGCCTGTCCAGTTCCGCAAGGCGTTTGTTCAGCTTCTTACGTTCTTTCTCTAATGCTTTCGCCCTGCTCTGGTCTGTTTCCGTGAGCCGCTTTTCTATGGCCCTGACCGCCTTTTCATCATTCACTGCCATATCCGCAAAACAGTTGATGTCGGCAAGAACGGCATTGAATAAATCCCTTGCTTCTATATTGTGGGCACTACACTCGCTTCTTCCGTTTCTTGCATAATTATTACATGAATACTGTACACAGTCGATAATCTCTGTGCGTTTCCTCCTGTGTACGTTCATTGCCCGCAGAGCACATCCGCAGTCCACACACTTGATAACGCCTGCAAAAATATTTACAAATCCTCCCTTGTTCTGTGGAAGCCTACGACTTGTAATAAGCTGTTGGACAATATCAAATTCCTCCTGCGTGACTATTCCCTCATGGGTATTGGGTATCACTTCCCATTCTTCGGGCAGCTTAGAGGGGCGTTTCTTGCTTTTCATATTGGCGGCAATCCGTTTGTAGCCTACAAGATTTCCCGCATATATCGGGCTTCTTAAAATGCTCCTCACGCTGTTCCCACTCCAAATATAGCGTTTGTCCTCGTTCCCCTCAAAATGACGTTCAAAGCCTGTTTCGCCACGCTCCGCCGCATAAGCGGCAGGGCGTAGGATATGCTGTTTATTAAGATGTCTGCAAATTTTGGCAACTCCATTCCCTTTTAATGCAAGGTCGAATATCTCTTTTACAACATGTGCCACTTTATCATCTATCAGCAGATGGTTGTGGTCGGCAGGGTCTTTGATATAGCCATAAGGGGCGGTAGTTCCCATGAATTTCCCCTGTTGAAACCTCGCCCGATATGCCGATTTTATCTTAACAGATATGTCAGCGGCATACATTTCGTTTAAAATGTTGCGGAAAGGCGTGATGTCCATAGCAGATTTATTCAAGGTATCTACGCCGTCATTGACCGCTATATACCTCACGTTATGCTCTGGGAAGAAAACTTCCAGATATAACCCACAATCAAGATAGTTTCTCCCCAGACGGGATAAATCTTTCGTAATCACGCAGTTTATCAGACCGCTTTCAATGTCTTTTATCATATTCTGGAAACTTGGTCTTTGGAAATTTGTACCAGAATAACCATCGTCCACATACGTTTTTGCTATGTGCCATCCCTGCTTTTTCACATAATCCGTGAGGATGGATTTCTGTGTCGCAATGCTCGCACTCTCGTTATCCGTACCATCGTCTTTAGATAAGCGGCAATAAATGCCGACTAAATAGATTTTCTTTTCTTCTTTGATTCCTGCCATACTGTAAAACCTCCGTATCTGTCCTATCTGTTTTCATGTCCCATTGCGTACATTCTAAGCGGACAGCCCCTCATTGTCGAAGGTGTCGCCCTCGGCAATCTTCTTCCGAATATCCTCGGAGATAATCGGGACAAACGCTTCTGTAACGGTCTGTGTGCCGACATATTCACGGCTGATTATCATCTGCACTGGTGCTTTTGGCACGATACGCTTTCTCTTTTTATCTGCTTTCTTATCCTCGCCCATACTTAAATCTTCCTTTCCAGACAGGGCAGGGAAGAGTTTGGAAATGTCCCCGCCCTGCCAATCAGATACCATTAATCCTCGCTGTTTAATTCTTTCTGTAATGCTTTAAGGAGTGCCGCCGCTTCATCAGCGTTCAGCGTGATTCCCTTGCCGCACTTTTCACGGTTCGGGGAAAAGCTGCGGATGTCATACTTCGGCTCTTTCCCATTCCATGAAATGAGATTGATTTCCTTTGTGTAGCCACTGTCGCCCGTAGACAATACTGCGATTTCCTTTACGATTTCATACTGGATTTCTCTCATTCTCCATACCTCAACTCTCTGTATTTACTTCCCGAAAAAAGAAGATTAGCGGCTGTCACGGTTGCGTTTCCTCTGCAACTCACGCTCCAAAAGTTTGATGATGGTTTCCTCCATCTGCTTCGGCGTTGTGTTCTTCGGAAAGTATTTTTTCAGCTTGCTTGTGTTGATTTTCAAGGTTTCTTTCTGGTTGCCCTTTTCCTCCGTCATAATCGCAAATATCGTATCCATGTCAAGCCGCCCGCTCTGGCTTAACTGTTTCATCCGCTGTGCCTGTGAGAGTGAGGGCGTTGCTTCTTCGCTCTCCATCGTGGCAAAGAGGTTTTCCTGCTCGTCTTTCTTCAAGAAGGACAGTTCCACCGCAGGCGTGAGGGCGATTTTCCCCTCGTCCACCATCTGCAAAATCGGCGGTATCAGTTCCGTCAGGCGGATAAAACGCTGCACGGTCATCCTGCCCACGCCGAAGCCCTGTGCCACCTTGTCGTCCGTCCGCAACTTCGTCACAACTTGTGACGAGGTTAAGTCTGTGCGGAAACCCTGCCGCTTCATGGCTTCGGATTTCATCTTGTAAGCAAACGCCCGCTCCGATGGCAGGATATTCTCACGCTGCAAATTGCTGTCTACAAGGGTGATGATGGCTCGGTCACGGTCTAAGGGCAGGACAAACGCAGGCACGGTATTTATCCCTGCAAGTTCAGAAGCACGGACACGCCGCTGTCCTGCAATCACTTCATAACCGTCCCCGTCCTCTTTCGGGCGTGTGATTATCGGCGTGACAATGCCAAATTCCTTGATGCTTTCCGCTAACTCTGACAGTGTTTCATCTTCTGCCACATGAAACGGATTGTCGGGGAACGGGTACAAGTCTTTGGTCTTTAACACCTTAAAATCCTGTTTCTTCATTCACATATCTACCTTTCTTTCGCTCTGCTTCTATGATTTTTCTGCAATTCTTCCAACACTTCGGGCGGTATTTTTGACAGCAGCCGCCCCATCTGCTCGTTGGTTCTCTGCAATTCAAATATCTTCTGATTCGCTTTCTGCACCTTTAGTTCCTGCTCGTACTTTTCATCACGCATACGCCCCGCATAGTCTGATTCCTGCCCAATTCTCTCTTTCAAACTGTCGATATACGCCTGCTGTTTCCCGATTTCCTTAGAGAATTTCTCCACGTCTGGCAGCCATGCAGAGAGTAAATCTAACGCTTTATCCCTTTTCTTCCCTGCGTTAAAGGCGTTGATGTCGGATAGGGCAGACACGATTTCTTCATACTGTTTATCAAGCCTGCCGCCTAATTTATAGAGCCATGTGGGGACGTGTTTCCGCTTGGTTTCCATTGAGGACTGCCCCCGTTCAAGCTGATTCCACCGTGAGGACATCCGCTCATGGTAGGCGGTCTGCCACTCGGATAATGATTTCTGGTTGCCTAAGATAGCTTTCGCTGACAGCTTATTGTCTGGCGTAATCGGCACAAAGCAGAGGTGCATATGGGGCGTTCTCTCGTCCATATGGACGACAGCGGAGAGGATATTCTGCTTTCCAACACGCTCCGAAATGAAGTCAAGAGCCGTCTGGAAATACGCTTTTTGTTCTTCGGGCGGTAACTGGTTCATAAATTCTGGTGAAGCTGTGATGAGCGTTTCCACCATCATCACGCTGTCTTTCCTTGTCCTGCACCCCGCTTCGGCTACCATGCGGTTAATCTCTTTCTTGTAGGTGTACTTTGGTGGTGCTATGAGATGGTAATTGTTTTTAGAGCGTTCCATATCTATATCTGGGTTGCTTTTGTAGGCTTCTTTCTTCCGCTCGTTGTGGCGTTCACAAGCCGCAACGCCGCCCGCTTTTCGTTTCTGGAAACGCAGGATTGCATAAGGCATAGGCGGATTCCTCCTTTCTTTCGGCGGGTGACCGTCCTTTGGGGTGACAGCGGTGACGGTGGTGACAGCAGTTTTGGGATACCCCCTGCCGACTGCCGCAACTGTCACCCTCACCCCCTGCATGACGGTCATGTCGATGATGACGGTGTTTTTGGGATACCCCCCTCGCAAGAGCCGTCACCGTCATGCCGCCATTCTTTTATCCGAAGCCGTAAGGCGTAGGATAGCAGGGCACAGCCCTGCCTTAAGGGAGTCCAGAGGGAACGTCTGGCACACGACTTTGCAGGGCAAAGTGTAGTGTGTTACACCCTGTAAACGCAGTCGGAAAAATCGGAATGATTTTTCTGACCGCAGGGGTGGTTTTACACGACCGAAAAGGGCGAGTAAATCTCACGCCTGCATTTTGCGTTTACGGGGTGTTCTCCCGTAGGGATGACAGCGGCAGGGTATCCTAAAATCACTGTCACCACCGTCACTGCTGTCACCCGCAGGGCAGAGCCGCCAGCTTTACATGGCTTTAAGCGTCAATGACAGTAACAGGGGGGTATCCTAATATCGCTGTCACCACCATCACCGCTGTCACCCGCCCTCCTTGCAAGGGCAATCCGCCTGCCGTCTTTCCTGCGGCTGTACTGGTAGCAGATACGGTTCTCGCTTAAAAATGTGGTGCGGTATTCATTCAGCCATTTCGTAATCACCGTGGGTATGGTTTCCGTTTCCCCCATAGCGGCTAACAGTTCCGTTGCCGTGCCTATCCATTCTTCCTTATCCCTCATAAAATCCACCAACCGAAAAAGGACATCTGGTATCGTTTCTTTCGCAAGCTGCTCCTGCGTTTTCCGCTCCACAAGCTCCCAACGGCAATCACGGAAACGCAGCGTGTATTCCTGATAAGGCGTGTCCCTGCCCGTCACATACAGCTTGGCGGTGTCAGACGCACGTTTCTCCTTTTCCAGAACAAAGGTAGCGTCCGCACTCCCCGTTAATCCTGTCGTCCCAGACACCTTGTTGAACACGTCGCTGTCATTCTGCTTTCGGATGTGGTGTACGACAATGACCGCCAGAGAGTGCCTGTCGGCAAAGTCTTTGATGAGGGAGATGTCCCCATAGTCGCTTGCATAGGCATTGTCTTTTGAAGCTGTACGGACTTTCTGCAAGGTATCAATGACAATGAGCCTGCTGTCTGGGTAATCTTTCAGATAATCTTCAAGCTGCACGATAAGACCGTCTGACAGCTTGCAGCTTGCCACGGCAAAGTGGAGCCGCCCGCTTGCTTCGTCCGTCAAACGAAATAACCTGTCCTGTATGCGGCAGAACGTGTCCTCAAGGCAGAGGTAAAGCACATCGCCCTCCATTGTCGGCATATCCCATAAAGGGATTCCCTGCGACACGCATAAGCATAGCTTCAGCATGAGCCAGCTTTTGCCTATCTTCTGTGAGCCGCAGAACAGCGATAAGCCTGTCGGGATAAGGCTGTCCACCACAAAGGATGGTTTCTCAAGCGGTTCATAAAGGAGCGTTTCGGCGTTGACTGTCTGTAACTTCTGCATGGCTTTCCTCCTTTCGGGCGGTGTCTTTGTTTTCGTTGCACATAGGCGTTGACCTCCTTAAAAATAGATTTACTCCCACGGAAAAAAGTGAGAGTATGTAATGCCGCCAATCCCACACAAATAAAAAACAGATTTCTTTTTCGGGCGGTGTCGGTCACGGTTGGAGATATTTCTTCAATTTCCGCCTTTACTTTCTCCTTTGCAATCGCAACAGATTTCTGTATTGCCGAAGCGGTGCAATGCTCCATAGCGGCGATTTGGTAAAAATTGAACTCATACTCGTAGTAGAGCAGGAAACGCCGCCTTTGTATCTCTGGAAGGCTCCCAACCGCCTTATAGAGCGTTTCATTCCGTTCTTCCTCAACCATGCGTTCATCAAGGCTCTTAGGCACACGCAACGCCCGTCTGTAAAGGGTTTCGTCCCATACCTCGTTAAACTCCCTGTGCCGCTCGTCCCATTAGAAAAGATTCCTGTTCCTGCGCTCCATCTGCCGAAACTCCATAAAGAACTGTTCCGACACTTCCAACTCGTGGGATTTGCCCTGCCCGTCCTTAAAGCTGATAAAATACCTTGTGCCGCTTTCCGTGGATTCCTCCCGAAGCGTGTATGCCTTAACCCTGTATGCCATCCTGTTGTCCTCCTGCAAAAAATGAGTGAGGGGATTTCCATCCCTCACCCAGTAGCCCGCAGGATGGCAGGCTGTTTTAGAAGCTATAAAATTTTCCGCAGCTTCTTCCGCAGATGGTCTAACCTCGCATAGATGGCACCAGTCGTCAAATGCACAAGCGGGGCAATCTCCTTTGTGGAATACCCCTGCATTTTCAGCAGGACGATTTTCAAGGTACGCCCGTCCACCGTGACTAATACTTGATAGAGATTTTCGCTCTCAATCTCTTCCAGTAACTCCGCAACCGTACCCACTTCCGCCTGCCGCTCCCTGCCTGCCATGTCCTCAAGATATTCCGCAACGTCATTCGTCCATCGGTAAAACCGCCTGTTGGAATTGAAGTCTGCCCTGTCCGCCATGCGTATCTGCTCAATGGTCGCTTCATCAACGCCGCACTCACGCAGCAGCTTTTCCTCCGCTTCTTTCCAGATACGCCATTTCCTGTCCTCCCGTCCGTGGTTGTATGCCATTCTTACTTCCTCCAATCAGAATTGATTGAGAGGGCAGAGAAAAGCCCCCTCATCTTCCCAAAGGAAAAAACAAGGGGGCTGAACGCCTTAAATTTTAATTTTCTATTATCTTTCTTAGTTTTATTAGGATTCTGGCTTTGCGTTTGTTTACAACGCTCTGGGTTATGCCCAACCTCGCCCCGACTTCACGCTCGGAAAGTCCGTCAAAAAAGATTGCCTGTATCAGCTCCTGTTCACTATCCGACAGCAAAGGCAGGGCGGCTTTCAGCCTGTCCACCATGACCGCATTGACAACGGTTTCTGCAATGTCCACCGCTTCATCAGTGATAAAGTCCAGAGGATTCCCCTCGCTGTCCGTAAATCCGTCGAGAGATAGCAGTCTATTCTTTGTATCTAATTTTTGCAGATAACGCCACCGTTCCTTGTCACGGTAGAAGTCTGTGTATTGCTCCCTCACGACTTCAAGCAGACAGCCTTGAATGGGGATAAACAGCTTGTCCATATAGGTCTGGTCGGATTCCCTGCAACGGCAGAACTCCGTGTAGGATAATTCCACATAGCCGCCACTTTCTCTGATATATACCTTTCTTGGTGCATATTTCACCATAAATACCTCCCATCTGAATTTTTGAAATGTAAAAAATCCAGATGGAGAGGCGGAGAACGACACCGCATATCAGAAACAGCCCTACGGCACTTTCCAACAAAAATCGACAAAAGAAAAACCGCAAAGGC
>JAFYAS010000005.1 GCA_017540605.1 Lachnospiraceae bacterium
GGAATCCTCCATATCCTGCTTTGCCTTCTTGTACTGATTGTATTTCTCAACTATGGGAGCAAGTGATGACTGCTCTCTCATCAGGCTCCTGAACTTTTTCTGATCATTTACCACATCAGGATCATTCAATGAATCCATGATGACATCATATCTATCTAAAAGATCTTCTAATTTATCAAACATTGTTTTTCTCCTTTATAAAAAATAGCGTAATCGAAAGTTCGTAACTGTTCAGCTATTTTGTTCCTTCCTTGTATCTTACCGCATGCACCACTCTGTCATCCTTGGCATAATCCTTTATGACCTCCACATCTCTAAAGCCCTGATCCTCAAATATCCTCTTTACATCAGGTCCCTGATCGTAGCCTATCTCAAGGAAAATATGTCCGTCCTCTTCCATATACCTTTCGGCCTCTTTTGCTATCCTTCTGTAAAAGTAAAGCCCATCCTCGTGTCCGTCAAGCGCCATCATAGGCTCGAACTCCCTTACCTCAGGCATAAGAGTATTTATCACCTGTCTGGGAATATACGGTGGATTGGCTGTGATCACATCAAAGGTATCTACCATTTCCTCAAAAAGATCACCGCAGATGATATCAGCCGATACCTCGTGTTTTTTAAGGTTCTTAGTTGCAACAGCCAAGGCCTCCCTTGATCTGTCGGATATGGTCAGTTCAATATTCACATTCTTTGCTAATGTGATACCTATACAGCCGCTACCGGTACAAAGGTCTAGAACCTTCGGTGTCCTATCATTAAAGTGCTCCTTCAGACAAGCTATGGCATGCTCTACCAATATCTCGGTATCCTGTCTGGGGATCAACACACTTTGATCAACCATAAAATCAAGACCGTAAAACTCCTGATGACCAAGGATATACTGAAGAGGATAACGCTTGCATCTTTGTCTTATACGATAGTCAAAAAGCTCTTCATGCTCTTTTTTTACCTCTTCATCGCCATGAAGCATGATATAGGTCACATCCTTATCTATGATCTCCATAAGGATGTATCTGACTTCATTTCTGTAATTGTCAACACCGTGATCGTGAAGCAGCTCCGCTCCCGACTCGGTCAATTCATGTATTGTCATGAGCTTTCAATCCTCTAACTCGCCCTTTCTCATGGCGTCAAGATATGCCCTCCAATCAAGTACAGCCTCAACAGAAGCTATGGCAACCTCTGCCATCTTAAGATCGGGCTCCTTGGTTGTAAGCCTCTGAACCCAAAGGCCGGGCTTTGACAAAATGTTTACTACCTCTGAATCATTTCTTCCGGCAAGCATAATAAATTCATAGGATATAGATGCCACAACCGGAACAAGCAAAACTCTGTAAACCATGCGCATCAGAGTTGAATCAGTGTTGATGAACATAAATACAACTATTGAAACCATCATTACCACAAAGAGAAAACTGGTTCCACAGCGCTTGTGATAGCGGGAATGCTTAAGTACATTTTCCGGTGTAAGATCATCTCCGGCCTCAAGACAGTTGATGGTCTTGTGCTCGGCACCATGATACATAAAGGTTCTTTTGATATCCTCAAGCATAGAGATAAGCGCCACGTAGATAATGAATATCAAAAGCCTGATGATGCCCTCTATCACCGAACGGAGCATCCTGCTTGTGATCACCTTTTCCAAAAGCTGCACCAAAAATGCGGGTAAAAGCATGAAAAGTCCTATTGCTATGGCTATGGAAAGGATGACAGTGACAAAGGTTACAAAGTCCTCAGCCTTATCCTTAAAGATTTTCGAAACTGCTTTATCTACTACTGTCTCCTCCTCTTCCTCCTCATAAAATGAAGCTGAATAGGTGAGAGTCTTAAAGCCCACCACCAACGATTCTATGAAATTGAATATACCTCTGATAAAAGGCAGCTTAAAAAGCTTTACCTTCTCTCCGACGGGAACATAATCATTCACCTTTACATCTATTGTATCATCGGGCTTTCTGACTGCTACTGCATATTTATCGTAGTTTTTCATCATAACGCCCTCGATGACTGCCTGGCCGCCGATCCTACATTTTTTCATATAAAATATCCTTTGTATAACGCAAACGGAACAGTCCGGAATATGATCCCGGACTGTTCCGTTTTTAGTCAAAATATCTACTGTGCAGATACGCCGTATTTACGATTGAACTTATCGATACGTCCACGAGCCTGAGCAGCCTTCTGCTGGCCTGTGTAGAATGAGTGACACTTAGAACAGATTTCTACGTGTATCTCCTTCTTGGTTGAGCCTGTAACGAACTCGTTACCACAGTTACAGGTAACCTTTGCCTGATAATATTCGGGATGTATTCCTTCGCGCATTCTTTTCACCTCACATTTTGTCCTAAATCTTAGTAATGTTCTTATGTCACGGCATCACTATATCTAAGCTTATAGAACTGACCTTTCGTCAGCAACTTCTACAATATACCATACCGAAAAGATAATTGCAAGGCTTTTTTTAACTTACGGATTTATACTTCTGGTTATCATATTTTTTTTTTAGGCATGATATTATCCTCCAAAGTTTCCCATTATTTGCCCCATTATCTCACAATACGCGCAACAAAAGGGCAACAAAAAAAGACCGATCATCTGTTGCAGTTTTGTTGCGCTTTGTGTGATAGAATATGTCTAATGATATATATCGGAGTGTATTCTGTATGAGAAAGGATGAAGATTATGAAGCATTACAGAGAGCTTAAAACATTAAAAGAGGTTGGTAAAAAACTAAACAGTCTGGTAGCTTTTGTAAGAAAGCAGGATCCGGCTTTTGTGGAGAATAATCAGTATCTCCTTGAGTCTATTACGTACCTTAACAATCTGGTAAAGGGTTATTATACCAAGGATGATAAGGGCAAGTACAGAAGACTCGGAAAGAATTCGCTTAGAGGCATAAGGCAGTGCTATTTGGGAGCGATCACGTCCTTAGGTTTATACAAGGAAGCATTTGAGAATAGCACAAAGATCAAGAACAAAAAGACACAGCTTTTTACCCAGATCGAGGATATGCTTAAGGCTGATCAGCTGTTGGTAGACAAGATGTCAGAGCTTGACGGGCTTTCACTTCCACAGTTTGCATATAAATATGACAAGGAATTGAAGAAGAATGATTACGTGAACGGTGCCTTCAAGTGGCCCGGTTTTGTGGAATACAGCCGTATCTACTCTACCAGCAAAAAGACTGAGGATGAGGTGCTTGAGGAATTCATTAAGAAGACTCCCGAACAGGTTGCCGAGACTTATAAACATGCTGTAGACAACAATATAAGATTCTACGAATATGTTGATGTGTCGAATATACCTGAGGTAGTCAGGAACACCTCTGATGCACAGACCATTAACAGCTATATAGCAGAGCACGATGCCGAGCTTTCATATCGCCAGAAGGTAAGGCTTAGAAAGGCCATAGAGATCGACAACAAGGTAAAGGCTATCAATGAGGCTGCAAAGCAGAAGATGGATGCGAATGAGGAGATCGGAGAAAAGCCCAGGGTCGTATCAAGGCGCCCCGATCACGCCGAGTTGGAGATTGGCATGCCTGAAAAGCAGACAAGTGGTGCAGGATGCTGGTCATGTTCTGCTCAGATGATGATCGCCAGCCGTGGTATCAAAAATGTTACCCAGCAGGATGTCAGAGGCTATCGTCCCAACGATCTGACTGAACAGGACGTTCAGCATAATGAGGGTGTGGATGTTAACGGCGGTGTGCTTTCGAGGATAGAGGGACTTGACTATGCATATTCAAAGGATGGTGTCAAGAATCTCATGGAGATGGGAGATTCTTTGCTTTCCTTTGCTCCCAATACTATGCTTCATTCCATGGAGATCCAGAGATACAATCGTGATGCAGAGGATCATGGTATAACCAGAGAGGAATATATTGATAAGACCGTTAATATGATGAAGGAGCGGATCCTTCACGCCATCAAGGTTGATCGTTCTCCTGTGTCTTTAGTGCTTCCCGGACATTACATCACCATAGTTGGGATAGATGGGGACAAGATCAAGTACAAGGATTCGATCAGAGGCAAGGTCAATGAGACATTTAGTATGTCACTTTCACAATTTGTGAATTCACAGTTTAAAAAGTCGCTAAGCGACGATTATGTTGTTGGAAGTATCCAGCTTTCATGGGTATCGGATATCAAGCTTTCAAAGACTGATAAAAAGACGATACACGGTGTTCCCAGCGTATTTGTGGAGATGAAGGACGACGGAACCCTTGAGCTGCCACCTGAGGATGTACATTCATCAGCTGCCAGCGCTATGCTCTATGAGCCACAGAACAAGAAGGGTGTCAGGATCCACAGAGGCTGCGGAGATGAGGCGTCCGCTGTACCCAAGGATTATGAGGAGCCCTATGATACTTTCAAGAACTACGGTATCCAGGTCATGGAGAGAGTATATCTTCCCAAGAAGCTCAATGTAGAGTATCTTAAGAGTCAGGCTGAAATAAGATCCAATGAGGATGAAGCAGCTCTTGATTCTATTGACAGGGACGTTTATGGGATCCCTGCAGACAGACAGGATGCGAGAAATAAGATATCCGAATACAGAGATAGACTCAGAGCCGGACAGGTAGTTCATCAGGCACCGGCAGAAGTGAATGAAGCAGTGAATGAATATGGTGCATTTACCGGATATCAGGCTATGCTTGACAGTACCAATACCATATTGGAAGGCTTGAAGGCTCACAATTCCATGTTCATTCCCGGCAAGAAGATGTCATATTCACAGCTTATAGAGAATATGACCTCCATAAAGGATCAGCTTACCCATGCTGTGGAGCTTGGAGATAATTTTAAGGGCGCTGATGCTAAAAAGCTGATCACAAGCTTTGAGACGGCGATCAAGAGCTCGAAGCTTTATCTTGATCAGAAATACAAAGATCTGAAGAATGATCCCACGAGGAAATTCAATTCTGCCAAGCAAAAGAATGAGCAGCCCCGTATAAAGAATGCATTGAATGCACTCGATTTCCTCGTTCAGTCCAGAATGGCTGTTGATCAGAAGGTATTCAATAATCAATTAGCCAATGAGATCAAAGAGCAGAACAAGAAGATCGTAGATGGTTACAGGAGAAGTATTGTGGCTGAGCCGGTTGACCACAAGAAGCTTCAGAAGGCTTCATATAAGGGAAGGATCAAACTTGCCGGAAGTCAGCAAAGACATATGGATATCGCCGATGCCATCTGGGACAAGGAAGGTTCATGGATGAGTGAATTCGAGACCCGTTTCAAAAAGGATGAGAAGAAGGTCAGCACATACAGAAAGATCAACAGGATAAATGGTGCTCTCTACGGCATCGGTGAGGGCGGAAAGCGTGATATGCTGACCGGCAAGGATTTCGCTGCACTTTCCATGGCAGCATCTACTACACCGGAGGCCTTTGCAAAGATCAGTCATCTTTTCAGGAACCCTTATTCTGCGAAGCTTGGGGATAAGGCGATATATGAAGCAAACAAGTGTAAGCTTGCTTATGATTCCCTGCTTTTTGGCAATGATGACCTGACACCTGATGTGCCCGGCTTTAGCGAGAGTACAAAGATAGCAGAGAGGGCCATGAAAAGCTATCAGAATGGAGATATCATGCCCCTTGCAAAGCTTATAAAGAACGGTATCGCCAATTTGGCTGAGGGAGCAAGAAGAGAGACCTTCCTCTTAAATAACAGGGATATTTATTCAGGCTCAAAGATCGAGAAGATCAATCTCTACTCAGCCGAGATGTGTGAGAGAATGAGGGCGATGATGGAGAGAGACTATAAGCTTATGAATGCGGTATTCTCTGTCGGATTAAGCCCTGAGGATTATAACTATATAGATTCCATGAGAGAGTTTGGATTGCTGGCATCAAAGACTGAGCGTCTTAGAGATGAGATGAATGCGATCGTATACAATGATGCTCCTGAATGGACAGACAAAGAAAAGCTTCAGAATTATACTGATCTTCTGACAGGGCTTGCTTATAGAGATTCTGTGAGGATACTCAATAATCAGGTTGACAGAACACCTGAGTTTAAGCAGAAGCTGAAGGCTATATATAATAACGCCCAGGTTGATCTTGACAAGGCCAACAAGGAATATGAAGACATGTTTGCCAAGAATTTCGGAACAAATCCTGAAGCAAAGAAGCTTCTTGAGGATCACAAAAACAGCCTTAAGAACGTGCAGGGAAGAGACGCACAGGTACTGAAGGAACAATTCATGAATGATACCCGTGAGTTTGTTATGAGAAAGCGGGATGATATACTTGTCTATGAAGGTATCCTTCTTGAAAAGTATACCCATCAGTTTGAGGTGGTAAAAAGAGACAGAAAGCTTCCTGCCAACAAGGATCTTTCCAAAACCGAGAAGCTAAAGATCGCCTTGGATCTTGAGAAGAAAGAGGCAGAACGCTATCGCGTTGCATGGACACCTGAGGAACAAAGAGCTTACGATAAGCAGAAGAGTGACTATGAATTTTACACCAAATATGGCAACAAGATAGGTTCAGTCCTGACTGCTTATGAGAATTCCACCAAAAAGGTATCGGAGATCAAGGCTGTCAGAAAGGCTCGTTCCGCCGATCTTAGGAACAGCTTCAGGCCTGACAATGATGTTCTTGACAGTATCAGTAAGCATGACCTAAGTCTTGATATCAGAAAGCGCGTGATGAATTACGTGAAGGATATGGGCTATGACAAGCTTTCCGTTAAGGATTTTAAGGCCAAGGTATTCAACAAGAAAGAACAGCAGGCTATGCAGAATAAGTCAAGCTTTACTCATGATTTCAATCAGTATGAGATCAGAAAGGCTGAAGAGAAGAGACTTCAAAAGGAGCTTGATGCACAGCAGCAGGCGATGGCGAGAAGGCAGACAGTCAGACAGCGAAACAATGCCAATAATATTAACAATAATGTGAATAATAGCGCCAATAACAACGCGAATAACAATGCAAACAACAATAACGCTGAGATCAACAGGCAGCGCAGACAATCGGTAGGCGCAGGAGCAAGATCCAGGATTTAGGGATTATGTGTTTATACCCCTTCGGCTTTAACAGCCGGAGGGGTATTTTTGCTATATCAGGACTTGTTTTTTATAAGTTATGCTACTTGCATCAACAGTTCATTTCAGATATACGTAAGCGTCAAACCATACGCTCCCCATTAAAATACGCGCAACAAAAAGAGCAACAAAAAAAGACCGTTTTTCGTCATAAAAAACGGTCTTAAATCTCACTCCGGTATCAGTATAGTAACCTCGCACCCCTCATCCTTCTTACTCTTGATGGTAAATGTGCCGTTACACCTCTTTTCAACTCTGCTCTTTACATTGGCAAGTCCAATGTGCTCTTCTTCATTGATGGGCTTATCAGAATCAAAGCCCTTGCCGTTGTCCCTTATCACGATCTTGTGGAAGCCCTCTATCTTCTCCGTAAAGATTTCCACAAGGCCATCCTGCTTTCCTCTGATACCGTGCTTTATGGCATTCTCAACCATAGGCTGAATGGTAAGGGCAGGAAGTAGAAAATCAGAGTCCTCGATATCATACTTCACATCAATATTTGAAAAACGCACCTTCTCAATATCACAATATATCCTGGTATGCTCTATCTCACGGATAAGCGGAATAAGCTCATTGGAGCTTAAGACATTCATATTGCGCCTTAGATATTTTGCAAAATTCTGGGTGAGATCAGCCGCCTGCTTGGGATCGATCAGACAAAGAGCCTGAATGGTAGTCAAAGTATTGTATAGAAAATGAGGCTTGATCTGAGACATCATCATATCTATCTGCTGCTCCTTCATCAAGGATGCTTCGTATCTTTTGACAAATTGAAGATGGAGCCAGATATAGTAAAACAGGCAATCACTTACCATAGCGATGGTCAGATAGGTTACCGGAAGTGATGCCACATAAAAATAGGTATCCATATAGACCGCAAAGACCACTGATATCATAAGGATCACAGGAAGTAAAGCCTCTTTAATGTTCTTCCTGTCATACTTTTTGATGGTATAATATAATAAAAGTCCCAGCAATATGGCACTTACGATATGGCTTGTATTTCCAAGTGCTCCCCTTTTAAAATGATTGTCTTCAGTTATCGTAAATACTATAGGCGAAAAAACTGCGGTAAAATGCAAAAGAAAATTGAATACGACCAAAGACTTTGCAAGCAAAAGCTCTTTTTTTTGATTGATCATAGCTATAAAGAGATATATGACTAAAGGTCTTACAGAATATCCATATATCGCAATAATAAGCCTTGGCTCTACACCCTCCGGAATAATACTAAGGTAGTATTCCGCATGATTTTGTATGAGTATGGTAAAGACACAAAAAAGAATAAGAAGCATAAGTTTTTTTTGTCTCTTATTCATATAGGTATCAAAAAGAAGGGCTATCAAAAGCCCCACCAGTTGAAATATGAGCGTCATATTGACGAGGATAACCTCGTTGATGTTGTCAAGCATTAAAACTTCCCCTTATTCTTCCTCTTCCTCCGAAATATCCGGAACCTTCCCCGTTTTTAAGCTTATATAGCCTTCTGTCAGATATCCCCAAGCATAGGAGCCCATATATTCTCCGCACCAGGACTTCCATGCATCTACATCTCCGTCTAAAAAGTCGAAAAGATCACACTCAAAGCATTCGGGAACTATCCTTAGCTTTCCGCTATTCATCTCGAATACCTCGCTGATACCATAGTCACTTAATGTCTGCTTTAGGGATCTCACTACCACATCGAACTGCTTTTGCATATCACGGGTGTAGTCCTCATTCTCATACAAGGCAGCATAGGCCTCCCGCCTTGAAACAGTGGCTCCCCTTCTGTCCACCAAAAAGGCCAAAAGCTCCTTTGCCTTTGATCTTGAAAATGATACAGTCTCTCCGTCAACAAACACTTCAAAATATCCAAAGGTCTTCACTCTGATATGAGGTGTCTGTTTTTGAGTATTCTTCAAATCCATGGCAAATCTTATCTCGTCGTGAAGCTTTGCCTTTTCCACAGGCTTCATAAGGTATCCCGAAGCATGTATGGCAAATGCTTCTATGGCAAATTCAGAATAGCCGGTCACAAATATGATCTTGATGGCAGGAAGTCTCTCCATGAGTCTCTCTGCCAGAACAAGACCGCTCATGTCCGGCATATCTATATCTACAACAGCCAGATCAGCACCATAGTGGACGGCATATTTCAAGGCTTCGATTGACGAGGTAAAGCCCTTCACCTCATCAATCTCCTCCATCTCCTCACACATGGATACAACTAGTCCAAGTATCAGCTGTTCATCATCTACGCATATCACGTTCATATTATAAGCCTAAATGTTCCTTTCAGTTTTAGAAATCAGCATTAACAGTATAGCCGATATTTATCGTGTATGCAATTACTATATTTACTTTTTCTTTGCCTGATTTTTAGCCTGCTGCTTTGCCAAACGCTCAGCTGCCTTTCTCTCAGCAACCTTTCGTCTGTCAAGCTCCTTCTTCCTGTCTGTTGCATGCTTATTCTCAAGCTCTTTTCTGAACTTGGCAAGGTTCTTTATTATCTCCTTCTCGCTTACATTCGCTTTAAGCTTTGAAGAGAGCTTACCTACCTGCTCGTTAAGCTTATTTACTCCATCCTTGGTACGAAGTCTTGATGTGAACTGTACAAGGGGAGTTCTAAGTACATTCTTTCTTACATCTATCTTGGTGGCAACCTCTGAAGCATCCAGACCATTATTCATAAGATTGGCAAGATCTTGTTCACCTTCCCGCTCGATCAGCTTTGTCTGTGGATTGTCCTCAAGATTCTCTTCACGGAGCTTATTGTAGGTTGCTGTGATAAAATGCTGCCTTACGATTGAATTGATGCAGGCCTTCCTCTCGTCCTCAGATAAAGGCTTCTTATCACGGGCAGCAATATTAAGCTTTAACTCTGCCTGATAAGCCAAATCCATATAATTCTTAAGTCTTAAATTATCGTCTACAAAATCCATGGTATCCTTGCCAAGCTTTTGCTCAATGGCACGATACAGATTCTTGTCCTTTTTAGCAAAATCTATTGTCTTCTTAAGCATTCCCACGCTGTAGGCAAAATTGCCGTCGTCAGGATAGCTTATCTTCGAAATAGCCAATATCTCCTTATTCATTTCCTTGATACCCTTGGAAAGAATATCAACGAGCTTTGTATTGTCTCCACCCTTATATGCCTCAAAGGCTTCCTTGGCCTTGTCCTTTGCAGGAACAACAGTATATTCAAGGAAATCTCTTGCCATATTTCCTCTTGGCTTGGGCATGGCCATATCAAGTGTAAACATGGTCCTGCTGGACGCATACCAATCCTCGTAGGTAATATAATTCTCGTGGAAAGGATGCTTCGCCCTATATCGATCCTCATTTATAGCATGTGGATCATAGGCAACAGAAAATGCTACAACAGCAAAATCATTACTTGATACACCCTTTATATCTACAGGGGTTAGCATACGGTCAAATTCTTCCTTGGTGTACATCTTTGCGTCATTATCACCGGGAAGTTTGCAATGCTCTATGATAAATTGAGGATTCGTACCGTAATAGTTCAATATCTGATCTACACCCCTATCATAGGGCTGCATAGCATAATAGTAATACTCTTCATTTGATGTGACAATCCTTCCGGCCTCCATCTCCTGTCTGCAAACATCTGCGCCTCTCTCACGATTAGTCCTGATGCTACCAATCTTCTTCGCCATGTTTTCGCAGTATGTAGCAAGATTTGCTGCAGCTTCATAACGCTTTTTACCCATGCCGGTACCGGGTGTCCAGGAAGTAAGCTTTGCAGAAAGCTTCTCATTCTCGTCTCTCTTCATATTGCTGACTGCGAATGCGATGTCACGCTCGTTAAGACCCTTTGCGGCAAGCTTTACTCTCATATCAGCTTCCTTCGCCGTCTTGGTTGCCTCATTCTTCTCTGTCATCTCATCCTTGTATTCGCGGATCTTAGCTGCATTGTAAGCCTTGGCCAGTGCTGCTACATCCTCGAAAAGCTTCTTATGATCGTGGGCCTCACCACCATCGTTTAATATGAAGGCTTTATCTCTGTTATTCTTTAATTCGTTTATAACCTCTAAGGTCTTCTCCTTTAACACACGCATCTCATCTGTGTCGGTGTGGCTTTTAAGTCTTACGCTATGCTGAGCAGAAAGTCCCTCATAGCACTCTGTTAAGAGATTGATCATCTCTACACGGTCTCTCTCATCAGGATCAACGATACAAATGCTTACTTCATTATCCTTGAGCTTGTCAAAATTCGCTCTATAACCACTGCCATCATTAGGAGAAGTCTTTTTATGTGCCTCATAGATAGGCTTGATCTTCTTTATGAGATTCTTTCTGTCCGCCTTGTTGTCAATATGAGCATTAAGTATTTCCTCATATCTTGCCTTAAGCTGATCATACTTATCAGGACGAAGCTGATTCTGAACCTTGGAAACCTCTAAATTCTTCATCATCTCGTGTACAGTCTCAAGAAGAGGAAGATCCTCCGGCGACCAGCCAAGCTCTAAGGCCTTGATATCCCTATTGATCTTATCAAGTCTTGCTTTTCCGTATCTTACTCCGGCCCAATCCATGGTAAGAGCCTCTTTTCTTCCGGTAAAAGGTGCAAAGTCCCAGGCATCTCCTTCATACTGAATGGAATTGATCTCTTCAAAGAAGGCCTTCTGTCTCTTAAGATGATCATAGGTGAATTTCTTATAATCCTTCTCATCTTTTAAGGAAATCTTACCCTGTGCCTTGGCCTTTATGAAGGGCAGCTGGATCTCAGAAACATATTTCTGAACATCCTCAAGCTGATCGATGAATTTATGCTTTCTCATAAATTCCTCATATTTATTAAGATTTATCTCGTATGATACCGGTTTATTCTGGGCGTTTCTTTCCTTTACTACCTTGGCAGAAGGGAAATTCACAAAGGTCATCTGTGAACAATGTTCAAAGTTTCCATCTACGCCAACCTTCTTTACAAACTCATGATCACCGTTTGTAAACATCTTAAGGTTCTTTAACCATAGCTCTGAAGCTCTTCTTCTCATAGAGTCTTCAGGCATTTCCTTGGTATACTTTTCTACAGCAACAACAACCTTCTTAAGGGCCTCGCCATATGTAAGCAGGCTATCTGCATCCATGGTATTTTTCGGATTCGCAGGAGGCAGCTCAGATAACTTTTGCAAAGCATCCAAGCAAAGCTTATCGATCTCAGGAGCGTGTTCGCCAAAAATATCTGCCATGGCAGCCAATGAGCTGACAGTGAATCCCTGAACATCCTCCTTTACAAATGTTCCGTTAAAGAATACGGGAGCCTCTAAATCAACGTAGGCAACATTCTTGTTTATCTCATAAGGGATTAAATACTTTGTGTTAAAGGAATCAATTATGGTATCAACCGCTGCCGGCATACTGGCTGTTCCCTCAGGCTCACCCACTTGATGAACCCACTCCGTAATATTACCGGTTTTAGGCTCTCCATCCAAATTTCTTGATTCATCAGCGAGCTTTGTTGCCTGTTCTTCATTATATCCCTGCTCTTTAAAATAATCGACCTTTGCATGTTTTTTTATGAGGGAGAAATTTAATGTCGCCGCATACCGCCTCATTTCGTCTATTCCATCTTTTTCCGTCGACTTGAGATAATCCTTTTTTAATCTGGCCAGATAGAAATCCTTAGCCTTCATATCGTCTGTATATGGCTCTCCGTTGGTAGCACTAATTTTTTCATTCTCATCAGCGACTCCAATCTTTTCAAGGAACTCCTTCATGGTTGTCTTTTTGGTTATTCCCAGGGTATTATTAATTAATGGAACATTTCTCTTTTCATCTTCTGTACCCAAGGTAATGATTCCAAGCATATCCTTATAGACATAATTCTCATAAAAGTTTATTCCCCTCGTCCTGACAGCATATTCTGCCTTCCTTTTCCTATGTGGGTCATCCTCCGGAAACCTTTTAACTTCCTCTTCTATCTCCTTATTAATCTTATTGGCAAACTCTGCTCTCCTTCTTCCGATGGCATGATTGACCTGTTTTAACATATTATAATCGCACTCTTTTACCAGATATTCATCAGAAAAATCGTTGTTTATAGCCTTGAATCTTTCCCACTCCTCCTTGGAGAGCTGATCTTTTCTCTCATACTTCAAAGCATAAATATAGACAGACAGGTCAAAAAGGAAGTTTACCCTCTCTTCAGGAGTTTTTGTAGCAAGGTACATCTCCTCCATACGGTCTGCTTTTTGTTTAGCGTTTAATTTGGGGAAACCATTGGGAAAGTAGTATTCCCCGAATTTTACCGCTTTATTTCCTTCTATGGCCGGGCCTACATGAGCTCCCGCTTTTGCGTCTTCGCCTGCTTCTACAGCTATTTCATCTTCATTCTCTAATTCTCTCATTCTCTTAACCTCCTAAATAAGTTAAAACATTACAGGTTAGCCCTGTTTCACATAATCTGAGGCCATTCTATCACAGAGTCCGCAACGAAAGCGCAACAAAACTGCAACACCCCCGAAATATTGTTTTATTTCAAGGGTGTGTATATTATTTTGCGTTGTTCATTGAATTTTGTGGCTGATCGTTCTTCTTTACCTGAGCCTTCTTTGGAGCACGTTTCATCTCCTTGGCTTTTTGAAGCTCCTGATGTTGTTTTGCACTCTTTTTTATAAGATTTTTCATACTTACAGGATCCTTCACCAGATCTGCAATGCTCTTTGGATTCGCGAATTTACCGGGAGAGATCTTTGACTTAAGAGTTTCCAGGAACATAGGATTCTTGATCATCTTCTTTGAATATGCCTCAAGAGTCATCTCCTTGCCGGTCTTCTCATCTATAGGTGGATTGCCTCCTGCATTCCTGTAAAGCTGACCGAACAAAGCGTAAGCCGAATCCTTCAGGTATTCGCTGGTCTTGGTATAGGTCTTTGTCTCAAGCCTTTTTATAGCGGCGTCAGTCTTTTTTAGGAATCTGACATTCTCCGCCTCCATCTTGATCTTCTCCTCTGTAGGGAAACCGTTTAGGATCACCTTGCCCTTCTCGAAATCCATCTTCGCTGTAACAGATTTAGCAAGGGAACCATCAGCGAATTTGGTGGTAATATCACGGGTAAGCTTTGGATCATTCTTCATAAATCGAAGCTTGCTCTCCACTGCCTCGTCCACACTTGCATTGGTTAAGGCAAGCTCATTTCTCTTGGCCTGATCATAATATTCGGTGATAAGCTTATCGCCCTTCTCTGCCATGGCTTTCCCTAAACTGTGAAGACAATTCTCTATGACGATACTTCCGCCAAGGACATGGCTTAAATGCTCACTTAGATCTGACTGAGCCGTAACAGACTTTATTCCGGCATCCTTCATGGTCTCTACAACACCTACGATATCCGAAAGAGGTGTCCAGACCGGCTTGATATCCGTGTACTTCTTTACATTAGGATCCTTGGTCTTGGCATATTCCGTGATCTCATTCTTACAATTTGCCATCTCCTGATCACAATCTGAAAGATGATACTGTAATCGCATAAGCCTTGCAAAGTCCTTGTTCTTGAAGAGATCAGGATCATTGAGATCGATACCGTCGAGCTTATCATTCATGATCTTTTCTCCTGCCCTCATGCCGTCATACATGATCTTTGCGATGTCTTTCTGATCCTCGGGCTGCTGTCTTATCATCTTCGTAGATATCTCATCATAAAGCTTTTCCTTTTCCTTGGTAAGCTTGGTGGGATCCATGATATCCTCAAAGCTGTATTCTCCGGAAGCCAGCATAGCCAAAATACCTACCGTTTCTCCGGCAGATCTCTTAAGATGATAGCCCTTGTTAAAGGTTATCTTCCGCTTTGCGGGAGCTCTATGGAAGGGACTTAATCTTCCAAGCTGATCCAGCTCATCATATGCCCCGAATCTCTCAGAAAAGAGCTCTGCAGTCTTTTCCTTTTTCATTTCATTTATGGCGCTATCCATAAAAGCGACATTGGGGATCAGATTCCTTCTAAGCTCCTTTACACCTTTTACACGGGCTTTTGCATAAGGGGAATTGATATCCTTCTTGTTGTCAAGATACTTCTCGGCAAGAGCATCAACCTCTTTTGCAAGCTTGGTGTAATTCTTGGCATCAGCCTCGCTTAGATAGCTTCCTGTCTTTGCGAACTTATCTGCCATCCCCTTTAGCTTTTTTAGCTTATCAAGCATGTTCTTGTAATTGTTATTCTTTGATCCACCCCAGGTATTATTGCCATCGATCAATTTATACATATCATCGATCAGCTTGGCATTCTTTTTCATGGAAGCAGGATCAAGTCTTTCTATAGCCTTGCCATCTGCCTCGTCGAGATAATGCTCATCCGACTGAAATGCTCTTTCCAAGGCCGCATTGGCATAGCGCTTATTCTCTTTTTCAACTATATCCTTGTATTTATCATTTATGGGCTTTGACTCATTGGGAAGCTTGACATCCTTGAAACGATCTATACCTTTTCTAAGATTTACATCCACATCGTTCATTCCGTCAACCATCTCATCCGAAGTCGTGGCATCTACGAGCTTCTTGTATTCCTCGCTTTCCCTAATGACAGGAAGATAAAGCTCCTTTAGTCTTTGTACACCGTCAGGCTTTGACATGATCACATCGAAATCAGATATCTCATGAATCTTCATGAATTCCCTGTTGGCTATTCTAAGCTTATGGATAGCCGGATCCAATGAAATTCCAAAATTCTCAGCATTGTCAAGCCCAAGTCTTCTTGCCGCATCAGCTAAGTAATCGTCAGACTTATTGCCTCGAAGTGTCGCTTGACGACCCATCATACTCTTTACCATATGGGCAAAGATCACTTCCTCGGCAAGACTTCCCTTCTCCTCGGGTGAAAGCTTATCAGCATCAACCACCAGCTTTCTTCTCTTATCCTCAGCCGCCAAGGAAACCTTAAATTGATTGACAACAGATTGAGCAACAATACCTGTGATCTCATTGTGTCCCGGAGCCTTGGGGAAAAGTCCAAACTGATTCTTTTCAAGCAATTCGTCATATAGCAACCCAAAGGCCTGGACGGTATTAGGGCGAGCTCCCGGATTCATTCCCGCAACATTTGGTGACGTCCCATCGAAGAAGAACTGCATATACTGTTTTACCTTCTCAGGCTTGTTCTCGGCAAATTCCTTAAGAGCCTGCCTTGCTTCCTTCTTCGCTTCAAGAAGTATGGGGGAAAAATAAGCCATTCTCTTGTCACCATCCGGAACATCCTGAACAACATGAGACCAGTTCATCTCCAGCATATCTCCGGAAGGAGTTGATGTACTGATATCATCCTTCATTCGCTCAGGATTCATGAATGCACCGATAAAAACCGCCATAACGGTCTTCTCGTCAAGCCCCTCAGGAACCTCAAGAACTATATCATCAAATTCCTTTTTCATCTCCGGAGTAAGAGCTATAGTATCAGGCATCTTTCCGGAGATCCCGAACATAGACTCCATGTTGTTTTTAAAGTTCTCTATATGTTCTTTATTAGTATTCAGTTCTTTTAAATAATCTTCCACAAGCTTGCTCATAATACTCTTCCTTTAACTATTGATGCTTTACTTTAGCTCTTCCACCATTTTGCTTTGCAAGGCGCTCTGCCTGCTTTCTGCTTTCGACTTCTCGTCTTTGGAGTTCTTTGGCTCTTTCCTTCTTGTAATTGTCCTCCATAGCCTTTTTGTAGTCATCAAGGGACTTCAAAAGATCCTTCTCGAAGACATTTACTTTTATCTTTGAGGTGTACTTTGCCACTGTATCATCAAGCTTTTTCATACCCTTGTCAGTCCTGAGTCTCGTAGTGATCTGAGGGATGGGCTGACGGAGACTGTATTTAACGCAATCCATCTTATTCTGGATCTCATCGGGAGTATGCCCGGTCTTACCTATTTCCCGGTATTCCTTTTCTGTTTCAGCCTCCATCTGCTTGTTAACAGGACTATCCTCCACATTCTCTATTCTTACCTTGTTGTGGAAGGTTGTGATGAAATGCTCTCTCACTATTGCCTTGACGCAGTTTTTCTTGACCTCCTCAGACAAGTGATGCTTGTCACGAACAGCCTGCTCAAGTGTAGCCTTTGCCGCATAAGCCTCATCAACAAAGCCTTTGAGTCTTAATACATCATTTACCTCATCAAAGGCATCCTTGCCAAGCTTTTGATATACGGCACTGTAAAGCTTTTGATCTCTGGTCACAAAATCCATAGTCTTTTTAAGCATTCCCGCCAGATAATTGAAATTACCGCTTTCAGGGAAGGTCATGGTATCATTATGAAGGGCATCAGCAGTGATCTCCTTTATACCCTTGACCATGATATCCGTAAGCTTTTTCATATCGCCCTTTTGATATGCCTCAATAGCATCCTTGGCATCGTTTCTTGCCGAGTTCACGGTAAATGAGAAGAACTTTTCCACCATATTGGCTCTTGGAGTCTTCATTGCCATATCGAGAGTGTACATCGTCCTGTTGCAGCAAACCATATCCCTGTGAGAAATAAAATCTTCATGGTAATCGTGAAGTTTCTTGTATGAAGCAACATCTATCTTCTCATGATCCATGACCGAAGAAAATGCAACAACAGCGAAATCCTCATTGGATATGCCCTTAATATCAATAGGCTTTACATTCTCCAAAAAATTCTCCTTAGTATACATCTTTGCCTGATCACCGGGCATTCTGCAGTGTTCGGGAACAAATGCAGGATTGATACCATAATAATTGATGATCTGATCCACGCCTCTCTCATAGGGGAATCTTGCAAAATACTCAAACTCAGTATCATGCTTTATCTGATATCCGGCATTCTTTACCTCCTCAATGACAGCCGTACCTCTCTCTCTTGCAATCTTTAAGTTCTTAAGCTCCTTGGAATAAGAAAGAGCTCTATCAGCAAGAGACTTTGCGGAAGCATATCTTCTCTTACCCATGGTTGTAGAGGGAGTCCAATCCTTTAGCTTTTTAGCGAGCTTTTCACGCTCCGCACGATCCATGATGGTTATATCTTCATTGATCTTTCTGTTCTTTTGATTTGCGTTTAAATCGGTTGCATTGACCTTCGCTCTGATATCAGCCTCTTTTGCTGCTCTTGTTTCATTGAACTTTGCCTCTTCCTTCTGCTTATAAGACTTTATCTTTTCACCGGCATAGGTCTTTGCCAGATTGGAGATCTCTTCAAGAAGGCCGGAAAATTGCTGATTCTCCGCAATATTGACATTTCTTTGAGTCTTAAGTGCCTCTATGGTAGTTTGTACCTTTTCCTTTAACAGACGCATCTCGTCTGTATCTCGATGCTTTTTAAGACTTCCGGTGTGCTGGGCCGACAGCTCCTCATAGGACTCCTCAAGCAAATGTATGATATCAACTCTCATCCTCTCATCAGGATCAAGATGAACCACCATAGGTGAATTGTTCTTTAGCTTGTCAAAAGCCGTCAAGTATTTTTCGCTGCCCTGTCGTCCAAGCTTTTTATATGCCTTATAGATGGGATTTAAGCTATCGATAAGCTTTTTCCTGTCAGAATTCTCATCGATAAAGCCCTCTTTAAACTGATCATGTATAGCCTTTATCCGCTCATACTCCTCAGGTCTCACATTCCCATCATTCTTTTCCATTTCTATTTCATGCATGATGATCTCTACTGTTTCGATCAAAGGCATATCCTCAGGAGACCAGCCATGCTCTAAAGCCTTTATTTGACTATCGATCCTCTTCTTTCTTGTACTACCGTATCGTTGTCCTCCCCAATCTACGCTAATAGCGCTCGGGTGTCCCGCAAAGGGCTGAATAGTCAGGATCTCACCTTCCTCCTTGATACTACAAAGCTCTTCGAAGTTCTTTTGCTGTTTCTTCAGATACTCATAGGTTGCCTTTTTGAAATCCTTCTGTACCTTAAGATCTGCCTTAAGCTCTGCTTTAGCCTTAAGGAAAGGTATATGAACCTCACTGACGAATTTTTGCTTATCCTCCATCTGCTCAAGGAATCTGTGCTTTGACATGATCTCTTCATACTTATCAAAATCACACTTATATGTGTCAGGACTGCCGGTCTCCGGATTTCTCTTGTCAACCACCATAGGAACAGGGTAGGACATAAAGGTTCCTGCACTATAATCTGTTATAGTCTTATCACCGGCTGCCTTTTCAAGGAACTCAAAATCGCCGTTTGCAAACATATCAACCTGCCTAAGAAACATATCCACAGTTCTTCTTCTGTATGTATCCTTTGGCATTTCATCTCTTAGCTTCTTGATATAATCAGTCAGTTCTCTGACATATCCCCCTGCGGCTAAGGTCTCCACACTGTCAAGAGGAGCATAATAATCCTTTGATCTTAAAGCATTGATCTTTTCTTTAAATTCTCGATTTTTTTCTTCAACTTCTTCGGTATGCTCTCCGAAAATCTCAGCAATACCGGGCACACATGATGAAATAAAAGTTGCAATATCATACTTAGAGCAGGTACAGTTAAATATCACAGGCTTATCAACTATTTCAAAGCCTTCCGTCTTCGCCCTATAGGGAAATATACGATTCTCATTGAATTCATCAACTATAGTCTGAAATACATTCCGATTGGCTTCCTCGGCTTTCTTTTTTCCCTCGGCCTCGATCCAGTCCTTAATCCCGGATTTGGACGGTTCTCCGGCGTTGTTTACCCCGATATGATCAAGAATATCTATTTCCCAATCAAGCAGTCTTGCCTTATCTCTCACTCTGTCCTCTTCATCCATACGCCATTTTCTGGGAAGCATCACACCCACAAGTGACTTGATATTAGCGATTACCCTGGCCTGAGTGGGAGCCGGACCATCAGGATTCTCATTTATATACTTTTGTTTATAAAAATCATAGACCTTGGCATCTTCCATGCCCACAGCACCCTGATCCTCTAAAAAGTCGTTATAGCCTTCACCTTCAAGTCCGAGCATCTCAGCAAAATCGCGCATTGTGGTGCCTTTTTTCAAATAAAAGTTATTCCAAACGGTATTATCCACATTATCATCCACACCCTGACCGATAATCGTGGTCAATGTATCGATAGCGCTTATGATTATACTATTCCTGTCCTTTTGTCTGGCGAGCCAATATGCTTTTTTCAGTCTGTTGGGATCATCCTCAGGAATATCTCTACGATATTCCTTCACATCCTCCAACATCTTGAGCTTAGTTTCCATATTGATGGCAGCTAAGGTCCTATAGGTCTCGTAAACTGTATTGGAATCACCTTTAATAAACTTATTGTTAATAAAATCAGACTGAATATCTGAGGTTATTAATTCCTCTTCATTAGTCCATTTGTCAAGCTCTCTAGCTGCTACACGATAGCATCCATACTCGAAGAGGAATCTAAGCCTGTCCTCCTGTGTATTCAAGCTCTCATATATGCCTTTAACCCTTTTGACCCTTTCCTTGGCATCTAGCTCAGAAAAGCCCTTGGGGAAATAATGACCCTTGACCTCGTTCTCGCGCTTTTTAGGTTCATTGACCTTCGGCTGTTCTTCGATTATCGCCTCGTCTTCAATATCTATCTCTTTCATAAGCTTACCCCTTTCCGTCAGGCTGGTTATTTTCTACTTTTTATTCATTCCCTTTTTAGGGCCGTCCTTCTTCTTTGTTGCATTGGGTCCGGAGAGCTTCTTTGAAAAGCTCTTCTCTATATCCTGTGCTATGAATTTCAGATACTTTTCTTTTATATTCTCTCCTGTGAAATACTGATTAAAGAGCTTGTTAAACTGCTTGTCCTTCACAAGCTCTGAAACCAAAGATACAGCTCTGGATTCATATTCGGTTTCGTTTCTCAAGCCCTCGAACCTATTCAGATACTTTTTCTTGGAGTTAAAATTGGAGAGAAACTCCTCTCTGTATATGATCTGGTTGAGAACCAAGGCTGCAACCTTCTCCTTTAGCTGCTTCTTCATGACGTCATCAGCCTTTTCTATATCATCATTCTTCACAAATTCCAGAATATATTGGGCGCCCTCCATAGCTATCTTACTTGTGGTTCCGAATATACCACCCTTCTTTAGGGCAAGTCTTTCCATCCTTCGAAGCTTTAACCATGCCTTACCCTCTTCGATAGCTTTCTCACTCACTCCATTGGTGATCTCTTTCTTTTCAAGGGGAAGCTTTTGATAGACATCCCACATCTCCATCTTTTTACGAAGCTCGTTGTTCTTTTGGAATACCGTATCTCTTTCGATCTGATGCTTTATGTGGGTCTTCATACCCTCTGTTATCTTGTAGATAACCCCAATTTCTTCAGGAATATCCAAACCCTTTTCAGAATATTCCTTCATCATTCTCTCAAAGAGAAGGTCATGATTGTATTTTTCAATCTTTGTTAGCAGGGCCTGCTCTCTGTCTATAAGATGCTTTGTATATCCATTGCCCGTTGCAAAATTGCTCTCACCTGTTATAAATCCACGCTGGAGTCTTTTGGTCTCTCTCTCAAGCTTACTCATCTCCTCAAAAACCTCTTTGAAGAATTTTTGATCCTCCGGGGTTCCGTATGACATATAATCTCCAAAAACGTCCTTGTTGACCTCTAAAAACTTCATGACAGCATCATAACCATTGTTCTTCGCAAAGAATTCCTTCATCCTTTCCTGATTGACATCAAAATCCTCATCCACTTCGATTCCCGCCATACGAAGAGCATGCTCCATGGTCTCGGCATATTCAGCCTTGTATTCTGTCTCTTCTCTTGAAAAACGAAGAGGATCGCTCTCTGCCATGGTAATGAACTCGGGATTTTTGACAATCTCCTCAACCTCTTCCTTGTTGACATATTTGTAATTATTCTTGGCAAATATCTCCTCAACCTTTTCCTTGAAATGATCCGCACTGACAGAGAACTGTATCTCCTTTTCTTTTTCCTTTTGCTGCTGCTCATAGGTCATACGCAGATTCTCATTGAGGGCACCAAGAAGAACAGCTGACTTGAAGATATTCTCAAGCTTCTCCTTTTCTTCCTTGGTCTTTGCCTTGGCAAGCTGCTCCTCGAAGTCCTTTTTTGCAGAAGTAGTATAGCTTAACTGATTATCTACGGAACGTATCTCCTTCTTTGTATTCTCGATCTCGTAATCAAGATTAGGATCAAGTCCCGCAGCCTTTACTTCCTTTGTTCTCTCGAACTGCTTTGACTTCAGATAAATGATGCGATCCTCAAGCATCTTTATGGTCTCTGAAAGCATCTCCATCAAGCTTTTCTTCTTGTCAATCTTGTTCCCCATAACCCGGCACCTCTCATTTTTTAATACTTAAATTTACAGCTTAATATTTTTGTTGTTCTCAACGGTCTTATTCTTGTTTACATTTGCCGCTTTATTCTCTCTTGCCAGTCTCTTTTCTCTGTCGGCAAATTTCTTGACTATATCTGTCTTTATGCTTCCGCTCTTTAGGGTATCCGTAACCTTCTTCACGGCATCATTTTTGTTTATCAGATCTCTTGAGCCTAGAACCTTTTCCTTTTTCAGATAGCTCTCGGCTACTGTCAAAAGCTCTTCCTTCTTATCAGGCTTTGTGGCAATGGTATATCTTACCGCATCATACTTCGGATCCGAAAGCATTGACTTAACCACTGCATCAGCGAGGTTCTTGTACATAGTATCCTTATCTGCTATAACAAGTCCGCCTTCAGGAGCGTCGTTATGATATATGACATACTCTTCAACTGACTTGAATTTTCTCTTGGCACTAAACAGGCTCTCCTCTGCCGTATCGGCAAGTGATATCACATTCTTTTCAATGGTGTCCCAATCAGAAAACCAATTTCCCGGCTTCTTCTTCACAAGATCCTTGAAGATAGGATTCTCAGCTATACGCTTTGCCTGTTTTTCAAATTCTCCCGACATGATATCTGCTGTCAGATCCTTGACCTTCGAATCGTTAAGCTTAGGATCATTTAGCATGGTCAGATACTTCTTTGTGAGATAATTCTTGGCTAACTGTGAAGCACTTGCATTCGCTCTGTGAGGATCGAATCCGTTTACATTCTGAAGATCAAATGCATTTCTCTCCTTAAGTCTCACCTTGAAGAACGCTTTATCTGTGTCCAAAAGTAATTGTCTTGCATAATCATCAGCGTAATTCTCAGGATTCTTGACATAATACTGATTTCCAAGCTCTACAATATCCTTCACTCCGTCAGCAAGCTCTTTCATAGATACATCATCAGCGATATAAACATCCTCTACCCCATTGCAGGCCTCGATCACTGCATCGCTTAATTTAGAAAACTGCTTTTTATAATGCTTAACTCGATCTACCATTTCCTGAGCTATACCGAAACGCAGCTTACCGTTGTCTGTGTGAGGTCCTCCGGTGATACCGATCTTCTCGTCCCAGTAATGGAAGGCTTTCTTTGTAACATTGTCAAGACTTCCTATGATATCTACGGGACTCTTATCTGTATTCTTTAGATCTGCTATAGCCTCCTTAAGTGCCTTTGCCATAGCCCTGTATTCCTTGGAGCCCTCAGTCTTTGTTCCTTCAAAGTTGGCCTCAGGATCATCCTGGGTGTACTGTAGCTGTGCCTTAAAGTCCTCAAGCTGTTCTATAAGAACCCTTCTATAGCCGTCAAATCTGTCAAAAGCATTCTCGGCAGCCTTTATGCTTTCATTATGCTTTCTGGCCTCCTTGGCACGCTTTAATCCTTCCTCTGATATGGTCATCTTGAAGCTGCCTGAATTAGTATCTATGGTGATACCGTGCTCTATGAGTCTTCTTTCTGTTGTATGTTGAACCCTCTGGAAATCAGCAACATCTGCTTCGTTCAAAGTGGGTAGCATCCTGGCCTGATAGGTTATATCGCTCTCACGATATTTGGGAGGAAAACGATCAATAAAATAAGTATACGCATTTAAATATATCTGACCGCCATTCAGAATATGAGCATCCATCATAAGCTCCTTCTTGTTCTCGAAGGCTTTAAACTGATCTCCATATTCCTGTTCAAAAAATGGGAAGGCATTTAGTATCCTTGAGCTTTGAACTACCGTATGGTAAAGAAGCTCGTGACGCAATCTTTCACACTGGTCTTTATTAAGCCACTTCACAATATTCACACAGGCCTCAACCTCCTCGGAGTCTGCACCCTTATTGACATATGTACTAAGCAGCTTTTTCGCAAAGGCGTCCATATCGTTATCACGAAGGATCTTAAGCTCTTCCTTCATCCTCTCTTTAGGACCAAGCTTTGCAAGACGCTCCTCTTCCTTTTGTTTCTCCTGCTTAAGCTTCTCAAGCTTTTCTTTGTCGCTCTTTTCCTTTGCGGCCTTCTGCTCTTTTACAATCTCTTCTTCTTCCTTCTGCCAAAACTCCTCCATGGCAGTACCCAAGGAATCCAAAAGCTCTTTTTCCTTGGGAAATTGTTCACCGATATCATAAGCCAGAACATCCACTGATGTAAGTGCTTCTGAGATAAAACTTCCCTTATCCTTGATGTTTTTCACCACGATAAATTCGCCAAATTCTACATAGGACGGATCGCTATTGGTGATGGTATATATGGCATGAAGAGCCTTTAGCTCTACAGGATCCTCTATATTCCATCCATAGCTCTTGCCTTTTTCAGCATATTTCTTGAATTCAGGTGAATCATTAAATTGGTATGTATCAGCAGCAAGCTTGGTCTTTTTCTCATAGTCTTCTCTCAACTTTGCTATAGCCGCATTTTCTTTGTTCTTATCAAGTTCTTCGTTGATCTCTACTTCTTTCATGGCTATACTCCTTATCTGGAATCGGGCATAAAAACACCCATTTGATCCGTTCTACATCAGATAATACCACTCAAAGCATAACAAAAGCGCAACAAATAAATATATAAGGATATTTTATCCTAAATCCGGCCAAAACTAAAGGCTTTTTTGCACAGAAAAACGGGCAGGTTTTATCCTGCCCGTCACCCTTATTTGCCCAAATTGTTACCCTTTTTAGGAGCTTTTTTCTCCATTTCATTGAGAATGCGGTTATTGTAAGCCTTCTTGGCACGCTTTGCGCCATAGGTTCTCTGGAATCTGTCCTTTATGGATATGGTATTGTCAAGCTTCAACAGAAAAGCTGATTTTTCTTATACTTCTTTATCCTTTGGCATATTGTACCTCCCGTATGATCAGTGGTTTCCGCCACCCATAGCAGGTCCTTTGGGCGCTGCTTCAACCTGCTTACCCTTGTTCTTCTTTGCAGCATCTCTTTGAGACTGAAGCTCTCTGGCTTTTTTCATATCCTCATACTTCTTGGTGTTCTCAGCTATGATAGATTTAAGCTTCTCCTGGTCATTTGCTGTGGCTGCAACAGTCTTGGGTGACATGAACTTCTTTGGATTCTCCTTCGACTTTAATGAGTTGATGAAATCCTTGTTTGTGATCATCTTGGCTGCATAATCCTCAAGAGTCATCTTCTCACCTGATTCAAAATCTCTGGGAGAATATCCTCCCGATGCACGGTACATCTGACCGAACATTGCATAAGCACAATCCTTTATATATTCCTGAGTTGTAGAATAGGTGTAGTTGATATCCACCATTCTGGCAAGTGCAGCGTCAGTCTTACTGAGGAATACATTATTGGCAACCTCAATAGCCTTCTCCTTCATTTGCTCTTCAGTGGGAGCATTCTCTAAGGTTACCTTGCCCTCGGCAAAATTGACATTCAGCTTGGTATCCTTAAAGAGGGTGCCATCGACGATCATAGGCGCAAGGGCCTTTGACATGCTGGGACTATTATCTATGAACCTAAAGAGCTTCTGGAAGGGCATCTGACCTATTCCCGAAGGAATAAGCTGAGTCTCCATCTGAGTCTCCTCGGGGATCCAGTCTCTAAGGGGCTTATCAACACCGGCCTTTTGAGCGGCTGCAAGATCAGCCAATGTCTTCTTGATACACGCGGTAGTATTGGCTGTACGAGCTGCACAGGTCGAAAGACCATCCTTTGCTGTGATCATATCATACGCATTGCTCATCTGACCAGATATCGAAGTGTTTATATAGAGGAGCGGTGTATCTTTGCTTGTCCAGTAATTCTTGAACTGTTCATAGGTAGTGATCTCAGGATGCTCCTTGTTGGCAAGAGCCACGATCTCTTCAGAGCAATTCTTCATCTCCTGCCATGCATCGAACTGATGGAAGGACATATGAAGCATCTGGCAAAAATGCTTATCCTTTAAGATGTTGGGATCAGAGAAATCCACACGCTTAGCCTCTTGCTCGATCATAGCCTCTGTAGCCTTCTGTCCTTCATATATCTGCTTGGCTATCCACTCCTGATTCTCAGGGGTCATATTGTTCATACGCTCGATAACCTCTGCAGCGAGCTTTGCCTTCTCATCGCGAAGCTTTGAATTGTCCATAATATCCTCAAAGCTGTATTTTCCGGATGCAGCCATGGCAAAGATAGTTACGGATATACCGGCTGCTCTTTCCACAGTATATGACGAATTGACCTTTCTTGCATTTGAATCCGCATATTTCCCCACATAGAAGGGATTGTCCGGTGAATGCCAGGGATCCGTATCTTTGTAGGTCTTGTACATCTCTCCGAAGGTTTCCTTGATCTTCATCTCCTGAACCTTCTCGAAGGTGGCTTCAGCCGGCTTCATCATCATAGAAAGAGCTCCACGAAGCTCCCTTACTCCCTTCACACGTGCTCTCGCATAATCTGAATTTATGTTGGTCTTATTGTCAAGATAATTCTCGGCAAGCTTATCAACCTCTTCAACAAGATTTTTATATGAGGCATAATCCGTTGAGCTCATATACTCCTTGCCATCAGCAAGCTTCTTGGAATAATCTCTAAGCTCCTTAAGCTTGTCCATCATATTCTTGTAATTGTTGTTCTTTGAACCGCCTCTGCTATTGTTCTTCTCGATCTTTGAATAAAGCTCAGCAATATTCCCGGCATTCTTGGCAATACCTGCCGGAGACATATCTGTAAAGCCATATTTCTTGTAATTGTCGGCAAGCATATCCTCTTTAGTGTAGATACGATCTAAGAGCTTATCTTTTAGTTCCTTTATCTCATTCTTGTAGGATATCTCATGGCGCTCATTTATAGCCTTTGATTCATTGGGAAGCTTAACCTCCTCAATGCTGGTGATTCCATGTCCGGTTATATTATCAGATTCCATGATGTTGTCTAAAAGCTGATCCTTGTTCTTTGACTTCATGATCTTTTTATAGATATCCGAATTCTTGATGGAATCAATATATAAAGCCTTCAGCTTTTCTTCTCCGTCGGGCTTTGCAAGTATGCAATCAAAATTGGAAATAGTATGCTTATCAAGTACATAAGGCATCTGTATGTGCAGGATATTGTTTACAACATCATCATCAGCAAACACCTCTCCATCCTCGAGATGTTGATTATAAATATCTATTCCAAGCTTTTGAAGGAAGGGTATTGCCATAGTATCATCTACCTTGTATCTTTCTTCCCTTAGTACATGAGACATATTGGCAATATATGCATTGAAGAGCATATCAGTAACAAAGCTCTCTCTCTCCTGCTGCTCAAGGTTGTCAAAATTGTTGATAAGAGCCATCTTGATACTCTCTCCAAGAACCGCAGCCTCCATCTGCTTTCTGAAGGACTCGGCTCTGATGATACCGATATCATCAGCTGATTCATTCGCCTCTATGCCAAAGGCCTTTTTTTCCAGCATATTAGAACCAAGGAGATAAGCAACCTTATTAGCCTCCATTCCCACATTATTGCTCATACCCCATGAACTAACAGCCTGATCTGATTCTTTTATTGTATAGTCTGCAAGATACTGAAGATTCTGCTTTATTCCTGAAGGATCCTTGTGCTTAATATAATTGATAATAGATTCCTTGGCTTCCTTCCTTCTCTCGATCATAACAGGAACAAAATTCACCGCACGGGCATCAGCTGTCATGACATCATCAGTAAAGCGCATCTGATTTGCTCCGAGCATACTCTTTCCCATTGTTGATGAGGCTGACATAGCCTTATCAAGTCCCTTGGGATTCATGCAGGCACCAAGAACGATAGCTGCGATGGTGGTCTCATCCAGCTCCTTCTTGATCCTCTCTGCATATTCCTTCTTCATATCTCCGCTCTCAAATTCCATCTCATCGATGATCTCATCAATATCGATCTTGATATTGTCATATTCAGCTCTTTTTGCCTCATCATCGCCCTTAAGAGGGATATTAGGTAATGTGGGGTTGGGTCCATATACCCTTATATAGTCCCCATAGGGATCATTGGCCTTCGCCAAAAAATTGGTTTTCTTCTCTAAATACTCTTTTCTTGCAGCCTTCTTTTGCTCTTCAAGTCTCTTCTTTTCTTCCTTGCTTGCCATAGCTTTATCCTCCTAAATGGTCTGTTTTTTCATCGTAGTCAGGGCATACCCCTGTTATTTACCCGTAGTATACAACCTTGGGGGCAACAAAAGCGCAACAGAGGAAAATTGATTTAAAAAAAGGGGGCAAACCCTCTTACAACAAGTTGTAAAGGGGTCTGACCCCGGTTTTCGATTATTGTTAATGCATCCCGATTGCAGGTCCGTTCTGGGGTGCTATATCCTGTGCGGGTCTTGCTATAAAGCTATTGGGAAGTCTGGTCTTTGCATTGGTCTTTGCCTGACTGGTAATAGACTTTACTGCCATATTCTTGAGTCTTCCGGAATCAATCTTCTCCCGCAGACCGGCTAAAGAAAAATGATTTCCCTCAAGCACACGATTGTTTCTCATCTTTTGAGTAGTAGTCTCAACAACCTCGCTAAATTGCATGCGTCCCGCCTTTATAGCCTGAACAACCATACGATTTTTAGGATCTGTAAGTATCTGTCTTGCCACGAGAATACCAAGGCGTGAATACCGGGCATTTCTAGCCTCCTGTCCCGTTACTATATTCTCGCCGTTCACTTCACCTGACATGACAAACTTTGCAGGATCCTTGTCAGGGCCTGACACCTCAGCAATGCTAGCCTTCATTGTTGCGACATCCTCGGTTGCCTGCTTTTCTATCTCCGCCCACTCCGTACAGAAGTTCTTCTTGTTGGCCTTTAATACCTCACGGAATACGGTATTGCTGCCAAGAGTTTCAGCCTCCTTTTTAAAGGAGCCGTTCTTAAAACGTTCCTTTACGGATTCCTGCAGCTGCTTTAGACTATCTACCGTCACACCATCAGCGTGCATCTTATCTACAAGATCATTTACAAGATATACAACCGACATATGTGAAGGATCGGGATTCTTCTTGGTCTTAAACTCCTTAAGATAATCCGAGTAAGAGATATTCATACCGGTAAGTCCCTTGGCAATGATATCCCTGAGAACAACCTTCTCGTGAGATATGAGCTTCTTGTTGTCAAGCGAAGTCTTTATCTCTTCCTCTGTCATGGTAACAGTATCAAGCTTATTGATCTTTTTGAGATCACGCTTTATAAGGCTATTAGTAAACATATTTTTGTAAAAGAATACCGAACAATCCGCGAAGGTATTTTCATTGTTTACCATAAGATCACATTTAAAATCCCTTATGATATCCTTATAATACATGATGAGATCAGGCATTTTATTCTTGGCATCCAAAGCGGTTTCAAGTCTTAACTGTCCCTCATCCGACTGCTTACTGAAAAAGATATTCTTTCTCTCTTTGTAATACTTGTCTGAAGCCTCTTTGAACTTGTTTAAGCTGTCCTCTATTTCGGATACTGACTTATCGTTATCGCCAAGATTATTTATCGCAACATAAAGGGTTTTCTCCATAGTCTTAAAAAGATCTGAACCAACCTTTCCGATCTCACGGCGGGCCGCATCTCCCTTACGATCAATATGCGCATTGAGAAGGGCTTTCTGGAATTTGATAAGCTCATCCTTTATCCTCTTTGCTCCCGCATCATACTGAAGCCAACCTCTCTTCATCTTTTGAAGCTCCTTAGCACTTCTTGTGAGATTGATCTTACCTACCACAGAAAGTCTGTTATCTTTACCTACTGCAATATTCTTAAAGCTTATATTGCTCTCACCCTTAGCTATAGCCTTTAAAAGCTCTACCTGATAGCAATCCTCTCTCAAGCGCTCGTTTTCTACATTGGCATATTTTGCTCCCCAGAGCTCCTTGGCAGTTTTTCCGTTAACCAGGATCACATCGCTTCTTTTAAGATGCATAGCGCTTATCTTTTGCTGATAATTCTCATTGAAGAGGACATTCGCCGTATGATCCACCCACTGTGAGGGCAGAACCCCATTATCGAAATTCTCTATTCCCCTAAGTAGCTCATTGCCCCTTAAGAAATTGAGAGTAGCCTCGGCACTATTTGAAAGATTGATAAGCTTATCATAGGCGTCGCCCATGGAAATACAATTTCTAAAACCAGAAACACCTTTTTGATTTTCGATAAGTAAACCTTGCTTCTTGCAAACAGGTTCTATCTTATCAAGGAGTTTTTTAACCTTTTTCTCGAAGGACGCCTTATTCTTGCCCTTCAAATAGTTGAAGATATCCTCCCTGCTTATGCTCGCAACATCTGAATATTTCTTGTTGGGTTCTCCGTCAACATATACCTGCTTAAGCTCTTCGACCACAAGATGGTAATAATACTTCTTGTCACCTAAGTCATTCATAATATCCCCAAAGCTCTTGCCCCTTGCCGCATTAAGTAAAGGAGCTGCACAAGCTCTGTTTATTGCAATCTTAGCTAAAGAATCCATTCCCTGGTAGGTATTGTTTGTGCGTGACAATTTGGCTTGCACATATCCATAGTGTATAGGCATCATGAAATTCTGAGAATCAGCCCAGAAATCCAACATATCCTGATATTTCTCTTCACCGATATGAGCTTCAGCTATTTTTTTACCCGACAGTCCACATCTTATTCCGAATATAGAATCCTTCTGTTGAGAAAAATCTATGATCATATTTCTGTATTTGAACTGCAAAAGCATAGTCTTTTTAAATGCTTTAGGATCTGAGTAGTCAACATCGGGAAGCTTTATTTTCTTTGCCCTATCGGTACCTGCCTTTAAAACCTCAGCCCAGTTTTTAACAGAGGACTCAAAGCTTTCAGCAGTATCAGCCTCTGCTGCGGGATTGTTCTTACAAAAGCTTATGAATTCTTCCCTTAATGCAGGATTCTCGTCGAGGTGTACTATATCCTCATCCTTTATTTCCGGATGAGTACCAAGAGCCCAAATATTGAAGATAGCATTGACGGTAGGAGTTCTTGTTGCACCGACAGATTTTTGATAAATATCACCGTAAGCAGCTACATTCATCAGCTCAGACTGTACACTTTGAAGCTTCGTAAACTCATCAGAATAATCCGCCTCCAGATCTCTTTCAAGATTCTCCGCGGTCTTTTGGTCAAATACATTGAGCTTATAAGCATCTCCGTTTTCTTCCTTCTCAAAGAATTGTGCGAAGGCACTCTTTATGGGCTGTCTTTTTCTGACCTCAGACTCAGCCTTAAGTCTCTTTTCTTCATCGAAGGGCTTGATAACCTTATCCTCAATCTCCTTCTTTACTCTGATCAGTGAGCTGTCACCATCGAGCTTGACCTTATTCTTAACCTCTTCGGTTTCAGTCCACTCCTTTATTCCGCTAAGGGAGAGCTCTTTACCGTTAGCATCTATCATTTCATTGATGGATCTTAGTTGCTCTTCGTTAAACTTACCGGCGGTAATGCTCTCTCTCTTTCCACTTAGTCGATAATTATTTATTTTTCTGTTACTTACATCATTTAGGATATTGCTGATCAAAAGATCCTCACTTGGAACAGGACGTCCCTTGGCAACATCCTTTTGAGTATAGATGTCAAAAACCTTATCCTGAGCATGCGCTTCCATAGTTTCGAGGAAATCTTCAACATCCTCGGGAGTTTTATAGCCCATGACTGCAGCTATTTGAGCCATTGTAGTATTTTTAGTGAGGTTAGCCTCTCTTTTTACAGCTCTATTAATATTTTCGTCAATGATGTATTCCTGCTTGGCTCTATTTATCGTATCATTGATCGCCATGGTAAATACAGCCGAATCAGAGGTAACCTTTGCAAGATAGGTTGCCTTCTTTTCACGAAGCTTGTCATCTGCGGGAATAGTATCAAGGATAGCCTTTCTTTCGTTGGTCATCCTGATATCATTTTCCGTACTGATCCTTCCGAGGGCTTCGAAAACTCTTCTTCTTGTTAGCTCATCAGCGCCGATAATATATGTGTTTTTAAAATCATCCCATATAGCATCAATAGCATCCTCTTGTTCTTGAGACCAGCTCTTATCCGTGTATCTCAAAGCACATATATTGATATAGCATGAAAGCTTGGTCTCAAGATTAACCTGAGAACTATATATCTCCTTCCAATGTGCGGCCTTTTCATTATCTGCTGCCGCAACATCTATGACGATATTTCCCTCTTTTACGGGAGCCTTCACATTAGCTTTTTTTGCGGTCTTCTTTTTCATGTTAGGAATAACAAATTCACCCTTATCCTCATCATAATAAGGGAAATTCTCAATATTCTCGATAGCTTCGTTATTCTCCTTGAAGGTTACACCGCTAAAGAAGAGACCCTCTGAAGCGAGCTTATCAAATTTTTTGAACAATTTTTTATCATACATCATCTCGTCTATATTCTCATGAAACATACCATAAACCTTGTCCATGGTGCTGTTCTTATGACAATATTCAAAAAAGCCCTGACCCTTTCCATCCTCTTTGTAAGCCTTTAACGAACGGATGATATACTCTCTTTTAATAGCGGCATCAAAATAGGTTCCCTCAGCTCTTGAAGCATCCGCATCATTTTTTTTCTTGATCTCATCATAATGAAGATGATACTTAGCTACCCATCCGGAATAATCATAACCAAAGCCCATAACACCTGCCATGTGCTTTGCGTATTCCTTTGCTATCATCTTATCTTTGATATCCGGAGCATCAGCCTGGATCAAGGGCATGGCTTCATCTATATAATCAGTAAACTCCTGCCATGCATCATAAGCAATATTCGATATGGAAGCAATCTTTATATAGGGCTCGTCCATATCAAAATCCTCTTCATCAACATCCACATCATTGATAAGCTGATCCTGAAGCTTTGCCACAGCCTTAAGACCCTTATAAATAGTTTTGGCAAAGAATTCTCTGTCCTCTTTGGTATTTGTTGCGTTCTTTTGTACAATGAGATCAAAAAGCTCCTGCTTATGCTCTACAAACCTGGTATTGTCATAGATATCATCCAAGGTATATATGGGATTGCCTTTTTCATCAGTCTCTGAAAGCATCATAAGAACAGCCACCGAATGACCTCCCGATCTCCACAGTGACAGGCCACCTTTGGCATCCATATGCTGGAAATTAACATTCTTATATTTCTCTCCCAGGAAGGTATCCTTATATTCCTTATTTTCGCCGCCACGGTGATAGATCTTTCTTACCTCCTCGGCATAGCGCATCCTATCATCGGGGGACGCATTGTCCCAGTCAGGCTTTTTTATGGCAGCCTTTTTCTCTGCCATGGTTTTTATATTTCCTTTAACAGCCGTTTTCTTTTCTTCAACTTTTTCAACATTATCTTCGATATCTATTTCCTTCATAGCTTTTCTCTCCTTTTTATCACATATTACTGTCATTCTATAACAAAGTGTGCAACAAATGCGCAACAAAAAAACGGGACGTAAATAAATGTCCCGCATTTTGTATAATAATCGTAAGTGTTCATCAGCTTCGCTGCTGAACAGTTACGAGCATCTCGCTCATTTAGAGACTTTGCTTCGCAAAGTGGAGCGAGATGCCTTCCTGCTTCACATCTTAATACGCTCTGAACAGCAAGTGTTCAGAGCTGTAGTGAACATTTACTAATAATCTTCGTTTATCCAGGCATACCTTAAATGATCCTTGAATTCACCATCTATGAGTATTCCTGCCTTTTCAAAACCCTCATGGAAAAAGCCGAGTCTTTCAAGAACTCGTGCTGATTTCTCGTTGTAGGTAAGCACACGTGCCTCAAGTCTGTGGATATGAGCGATGGTGAGAAGATGCTCTATGGCACGCTTGCACGCCTCGGTGCAATAGCCGTGTCCCTGATATTTCTCATGGATATTGTAGCCGAATATGGCGCTTGCGTAGGGCTCCTTCCTGATCCTTGAAAAGCTCAATGAGCCTATGATGGTTTCGGGATCCTCCTTCAGAGAATAATAATAATAGGCAGAGGTAAGCTTGTCCATGTTGTCAACCTCCAGCTGCAAAAGCTTCTGCTGATAGTCAAGGGTATAGTATCTGTCCCCTCTTGCCGGCTCGTACTTCTCAAAAAAATCCCTGTTCTCCTTGTAATAGGTATATAGCTCATATAAAAAGCTCATATCAGAGCCTCTTAGTATCAATCTGTCACTTTCTATCTTTAGCATGATGTTCTCCTAATTGAAAATCAAAATCCTTCTAATCATAATAGCACTACCCACGATTATATCATTAAACCGTGGATAGTGCTAATAATTTTTACAGCTTTATCCCTATACTCTTAAATGCCTTTTTATAAGTCTTTTCTTTTTCTTCCGGCATGCTGATCTTCACATTCTTCTTGATCCTTGTGAATGCGTCCTTTCCAAAGCTTACCTTATTCGACTTGAATATAAGCCTGGATTATTTACAGCAGCCGTAGAAGGCTTTGTTTCCGATGCTTTTTCAGGGCGCTTACTTAACAGACAATTTTCTTCAACCCCTCAAAACATGCATAAAATGATATATTTTGAGGGGTTAAATAGCATTTTTTGAATAAAGCACTGGATAGAACACTCAAAATACCATTAGCACTATCTGCGGTTTAATGATATAATCGTGGGTAGTGTACTAGGGCATCGTTGACCGAAAATAACGAAGTATAAGGGTTTCGTGGAAAGTAAAATGTGTATAGTTAATTAGAAAGTGTTGTACTAGAGCTTTGGAAAGGGGAAAGCAATATGAACATAGGAATCATAGGGGCAGGAAGTATCGCCGGAGTAATGGCAAGGACCATCTCCGACATGGAGGAAGCGGATAACTACGCGATAGCGTCAAGAGATATCGAAAAAGCAAAGCTTATGGCAGACCAATATGGATTTTCAAAGGCCTATGGAAGCTACGAGGATATGCTTTCGGATCCTTTGGTAGAGCTTGTTTACATCGCCCTGCCCCACTCACATCATCATGAGTGGACCATCAAGGCACTTCGTGCAGGAAAGCATGTATTGTGTGAAAAGGCATTTGCGGTAAATGAAAAGCAGACCAGAGAGATGATCGAGATATCAGAAAAAACCGGACTTTTGCTTGCTGAAGCTATCTGGACCAGGTATATGCCATCAAGACGCATGATCACAGAGATAGTGGAAAGAGGTGATATTGGAAGACTTAAGACCATCTCTGCCAATCTCGGTTATAGGATCGATACCAAGGAAAGACTAATAAGACCGGAGCTTGCAGGAGGTGCTCTTCTCGATCTGACGGTATATCCCCTTAATTTTGCCAGTATGGTATGGGGAGATGATATCAGAAGGATAAGCGCTTCCTGTGTAAAAACCAATACCGGAGTGGATGGTCAGGATAATGTCATGGTTGAATACCAGGATGATCGCATGGCGAATCTTTTTTCCACGATCTATACATTGACGGACCGAACCGGAATGATATACGGAACAGAAGGCTTTATAGAGGTTCAAAATATCAACAATCCGGAAAAGATCAGGATATTTAATTACGACAAGGGTGGCGCAAGGCTTACATCGGAACTGACTGTTCCCCAGCAGATCACAGGCTATGAGTATGAAGTGCTCTCCTGTATAAAAGCCATAAAGGAAGGTAGAATCGAGTGCCCCGAGATGCCACATTCCGAGACCATACAGATCATGTGTCAGATGGACGAGATCAGAAGGCAGTTCGGGATCGTATATCCATTTGAAAAATAAATCAAAAAGATCATACCCTTACACCAATCATAAGGGTATGATCTTTTTTATTGTTTACTAACCCACCTTGGGTCCGGTCGCTTTTACCGTCTTGTTCTTAAGAGCTTCTCTTTGTTCAGCCACCTTTCTTTCGGCAGCTTTTCTTTGCTCTTTCTGCTTATTATACTGTTTGTTTAGATGATCACCAACACTCTTCTTAAAGCCCCTAAGAGACTTTATGATATCCTTCTCGGAAGCACCGGCAGAGATATTTTTGCAGAGGTTATCCACGATCTTCTCCGTCTTTGCAGTACCGGCCTCGGTACGAAGCCTTCCATGTATCTGAGGTATGGGAGTTAAACCCTGATTGTGAAGCTTCGTCTGAATATTGATAAGATCCTGATCTGTCATGTCTTTGATCTTACCTGTCATGATGCCTGCTGTCAATTCGCCGTAGTTCTTCATAAATGCATTGAGTTCCTTATTGTTGTCAATCTGCTCAGTCCTATACTGATCATGCATAGAAGAGATAAAATCATATCTTACAATGTCCTTTATGCACTGCTGCTTCTCAGCCTTTGACAAAGGGGTCTTATTTCTTGCCGCACCCTTAAGCTTATTCTCGGCATCAACACATTTGTTTAAGAAGCCCTTTAGTGTCATGGTGTCATTTACAAATTTCATCTCTTCAGGACCAAGCTTTTCAGTCACAGCCTTATAAACCTCAGGATCCTTCTTTGCAAATTTTAGTGTCTTATCAAGCAACTCAGTGAAAACTGAATAATTGCCCGTCCTTTCAGTCATCTTATCACAGTGCATTGCCTCATAGTTGATCTCCTTGATACCGGTTGCAAGCATGTCCACAAGCGCCCTTTTATCACCCAACTTATATTGATAAAGAGCACTCTTTGCTCTCTCTCTTGCAGGAGCGATGATCTTCTCTCCATAATGGTTGATACAGTTTTCTCTGTGGATATTCTGGATATCAACTGTATACATGGTTCTCATCTGCTTCATCTTGTCATACTTGGTGATATCAGGATGCTTTGTTTCGACCATTTCATCAGCCAGTCTATCGGGTATCTCATTCACATCCTGAACGGCTGCATAAGCCACAATAGCGAAATCCTCCTCGGATATACCGTTACACTCTAGGGGCTTGCAGGTTTTCTCCAATGAATCAGCAGTGATCATTTTTTTCTTCAGATGATATGGAATAAAGGCCGGAGTCTTGCTGTAATAATTAAGGATCTCCTTTACACCCTGATCAAAGGGGCGAACTGAGCCGGCAGCCATATCATCCATTCTTGCGATCTTAAAGCCTTTTTCTGTAATTTCAGGCCACTTTTCGCGATCCTTATTGGTTTGATCTATATTCTTAACATATTCTCCACAGGTTGCAATGATATCGTTGGCAGCTTCATATCTCGTCTGACCCATCTTGGTTCCGGGCTTGAATTTCTTCAACTCTTTAAATATCTCTCTTTCCTGGTCTCTCCATTCCTTGGTTCCGGGCTTGACATCAGGATCGGTAAGCTTCGCTCTTACCTCTTTTTCGTATTTGCCGCTCTTTTTCTTCGTATAAGTGTGCGCAATTTCAGATAACTCGCCTATAGCCTTCTTAAACCTGGGATCAGCATAGAGATCCTTCTCGGGATTGTTCTGAAGCAACTCTATAACTTCTTTTGCTTTATTCTTCAGTTCGCGCATCTCATCTGTATCTGTGTGAGAACCTACCCTGTGACCCGTATTTAGCTGCTTCAAAAACTTCTTTAAGGATTTTGCCATCTCATGCTTTTTTCTCTCATCGGCAGTAAGCGGAGTGACAAAGCTCTTAACTTCCCTTGACTTTTCAATAGACTGATAAACCTTAACCGCTGACACCTTGTTATATTCATATATAGGAGCCGCCAGATCCATCAAACGTTTTCTGTCTTCCATGGTGTTGACATAGGAATTCATGATGGTATCGCAGCGATTCTTCATATCCTTTTTTTCAACGGCAGGCATTTCTTCATCAGTCCGGACGCCTATACTTTTGTCAAGAAGTGCAACATCATGCAGGAACTGGAAATCATCAGGTGACCAGCCATGCTCCAAGGCTTTTATCTCCCTGTTTATCTGATCCAGTCTATTGCCACCGTATCTGGGGCCTGTCCAGTCCTTATATCCCTGACCACCATCTCTACCAAAAGGATAGATATTTTTAGTTTCCCCGTCAGCCGGCAATGCCACTATTTTTTCAAAGTATTCCTTCTGCCTTTTAAGATGATCATAGGTTGCAAGCTTATACTCTGTTTCCTGTGCTTCAGTAAGTGTACCGGCTTTTTTTGCCTTGAGATAAGGGATCATATACCTGTTTTCAAATGCAAGTCTATCCTCGTATTGCTCAACGAAGGGAGTTTGCGCCATATATCGCTCATATCTGTCTTCGTCTCTTTGAAATATCTCTTTGTCTTTAGTATCTTTTCCGTCTTTAAACAGTGGCAGAGGGAAATTGTTGAAGGTTCCGTTGGAATACATCGTCCCTAAATCGGATTCTTCAGCTATAAGATCCAAATCACCGCTTATTATTTTATTAAGATGATTCCTAAGAAGCACCTTGGTACGATGTATATAGGAATTCACAGGATGCTTATCATTTTTGATATCCTTATCGATCACCGCCAGTAGTTCAGCCACAGACTTTGAAGCATTCTCTACGACCTTATCCTCCAACGGCTCATCAAGAGATTGTACCTTGGATTCAGCAAATGCGATTCCGGGGATCATTACAGCTAAATCGTTCAGCTGTTCAGCGTTTTCTCCAAAAACATCTCTCACAGCTGAAAAAGGTCCAATAAGCTTTGTGAGATAATTCTTGGTGATCACACCATGAAGCTTTATAGGTTTTACATCTATCTCTTCTACTTCCTTCATAACTATCTCCTTTTTGTGGTATTTTTTTAAACTAACGCCATTATACAATACAAAGTGCAACTAAAGTGCAACAAGAAAAAATAAATGGCAAAAAATGGGTCACTTCACCTTCGGTGCTTTTTGATTGGCTCTTTCAACCATAGCATTGGCAGCTCTGTCCTCGTGATAGCTTGCAAGGGTCACGAACTTCGAAGAGCCCGGATTTGCCTTACGCTTACTGTTTATCTTTGCTACAAGCTTATCACTTTCAGCCTTTACTCCCGGAGTAAAATTCGTCATAACACCAAGTGCATCAAGAGCATTGTTGAATCTTGCTCTTCCGTCAGGGCCTGACCTTACTGTCTCCTTGTCCTTGGTATAGGTGCTTATGGCATTCATCAGGTTCATATTTAGCTCGGATACAACCTTTGAGGCTGCCTCCTGATCCCTAACCATATTGAAGTCATACTTACCCTTCAAAGCAGTAAACTTTTGAATAGAGCTATGAAGTCTTTTATACTCCGCACTTCTGTCCTTTGAGGGCATGAGATTTGCTGCAAGCTTACTCATCTTCTCAATATATTCACCCACATTGTTTGCGGGAACCGTATAAGGCTTTGCAAATATCTCTGTATAAGCCTCATGTGCATGCTCACTGTCTATAAGAGCTTTCTTAAGTGCATTAGGCTTACCTGTAAATGCAACAAAACCCGGATCCTTTTTTATACCTGCAGCGACCTTTCGTATTTCCTTTACACCGAACTTTACTGACCCATTCTTAAGCATATTGGCAGCTATAGCCTTGGCAAGGCAGTCCTTCTGCTTTGCAGGATCAAGCTTTGATACATCCTCTCCTGTATGAAGACGGATATACTGATCGTAGCCCACGCTCTTATCATATTTTTTTGCTAAATCATTCATAAACATGGGGGCAACCTTATCAAGAATGGCTTTCTCAAGCCTTGCTCCCTCACCTTCGGTCCAAGCCTCTATACCGGATACATGGGGATTACCCGAATGATCACGGGACAGCTGCTTATATTTTACATAGTCCTCTTTTGCTATACCCGCATTTTTAAATGTGGCATCAGCTCCGGCATCTATCATTTTAACAGCATATTTGCCGACAAAATCGTCCTGTACATTCATAAGCAAGGTATCGTCATCCGTAATATCCGGATTTCTAAAGTCATCGGCGATGGGACCATTGGCTTTTTCCGGATCCTTAGCTATCATTTCCTGAAGCTCTTCCCCGGTTATTCCCAGCTTTTTCCAGTAATCCTTTCTTGTGGTCTCCAAGGTAATTCCGGCCTTTTTTACAGCCGGATTATCCCAAGGATTTCCTTTTTTAAATTCCTCAGTAACAGCTCCACTAAGATCTTCTATCGCAACAATATAGAGGGCGGGAAGAGTATTTCTCGAAAGATAATCTGCCTTCTTCTTACCGATCTTTCCCTCACCGGCATACTCTGCCCTATATTTGTCGCTATCCGCCTTCAATTTCACAGTGTACTCTGCCTGTATCTTGCCTATAGCTTTAAACACCTTATTATTTGAATCAAGGCTTTTATCTTTTATATATTCATCAAGGAAATTATCCTTGAGAACGCTGAGAAGATCTTCCTTTTCCCTGGGAATAGTCTTGCCGTAAAGCTGCTGTTCTGCTACAGACTCAACGGAAAGATCACAAATAAACCTAAGCTTTTTCTCCATAGACCCAAGCCCTCTGTAAATATTTACATAACGGCTGATCTGCTCATCATAATCAGTAGTATTGACTTTCTTGTGATTATCATAGGGCTCATTAACAGCTCCCTTTCTTATCTCAAGATCAGATGCCTTCCTTCTTCTGATAAAATCCTTGCCATCCTTCCTGACCCAGTCCTCTATCCCTACGGTGTCATACTTCTTACCCGGAAGCGCTATAAGCTCTTCCTTTCCCTCTGCTGAAATCTTCAACTTACCTAAAAACTTGGAATATATGGCTGTCTCGAGTTTTTTCTCAGTCCATACCTTGGGCTCCACATTCTGATATGCGGTCTTTATATCGCCAAAGACATCAGCTATAGCTCTCTTATCATTACCTATACCTATGTTGTCGATCATCCAATAAGCCATCTTATCAGCGACCTCTTCCTCTTCATCAAGCTTGTCATAGGCAGTGACATACTCATCATAGAACTTATAGTCATTCTTTATCTTCATCTCTCCCATAATCTCAAAGATGAGCTTATGATTTTCGGGACTTCCGTTGGTCACATAGGTATTGATGAATTGTGCCTTTAGAGCATCTGCTTCTTCCATATCACCCTCCGCTATGGATTTGTTCCTTTTGGCACCTATCAGATGCTTTTTAAGATCTACGATAAACTTAAGTCGGCTGGGAATATCCGAAAGCTCATTGTAAATTTCTGTATAGGTTTTCCTATCGTCCACATTTTCAATCTGATCATTATCATGTTCTACTTCTCTCATATCTACTTACCTCACTTTTTCTGATGTTATTTGAGCCTCGGCTGTCTTGGCCTTCTCCTTCTTTTTATTGGCATCTGCAGCACGCTCTGCTCCATAATTCTTGGTAAATGCATTCATATCTCTGTTGATGGTATCCTTACCCTTTCTGACCTCATTTATGTGGTCGATCACCTTCATGGTAGAGAGGTTGGTTCCCGGTGCATTCTTTGTGATCTCGGCAAGAACATCAAGAGCGTTGTTGAAGCTCTTTTTGCCCTTTTCAAAGGTTCTCACCTTCTCCTTGCCGTCAATATATGCAAGAGTCGCATCATAGAGCTCAATATTCAGATTCCTTAATTTGTAATCCACATCCTCGCTCATATTTAATTCTGTTATAGCCTTTACACTCTTGTAAAACCGCTGATATTCGGCGCTTCGTCCGTCAGGCTTTGACATATTGTCAAGAATCTTCTTCATGGATTCCTGGTATGACTTTTGATTCTTCTTATCCATCTTAAATACAGTATCCTTTATCTTATCAATAAATTCTACTGCCGACTCACCGTCTACCAGTCCTGATTTAAGTACGGAATCATCCTTGAGCCTTGAGAATACGTCAAGGGAATATGTCTGTCTAAGGCGTTTGGCAGCCTTTCTGACTTCCTCAACCTTGAAGGGCTTATCGCTCTTAGAAAGCTTTTCTGCCGCACATACCTTGGCGAGATTATCCATAAGCTCTTCCTTGTTTGCACCTGCACCTGAGCCTGTATGAAGAGTGATATAATTGTCATAGGTCTTTTCAAAGCCCTTTGAAGACTTTCTGATAGCCTCCTTTTCCTTCTGCTTCTTGGTAGCATCTTCTACAGCCTCACGGTATTTCTTCTCCTCTACTTCAGCGTTGTAGACACCCGGACAAAACATCTCATCCTTTTGGAAGCGACTCATAGCCTTGCATTTTAAGAAATCCTGCTTTTTTACGATATCAAAGAAGGATTTTCCATCGTTGATCGTAGCGGTAAGCCCAATAAGCTCATTGTGAAGGCCCATGCAATCATAAATACCCTTATAAAGAGTCTCGGCATCCTTTTTAAGCTTCTCAGGATCACTGGTAGCATAATCAAGTCCAAATACCGCCGGCTCACTCTTTCCAAAGGCGTAGAGATAATCCTTGGCAAGTCTAATCTTATCTTTCTGAGGAAGGGTCTTAAAGTAGCTGTTGTCACAGATCTTTGCCTCAAGCTTTTCCATCTCACCTGATGCTTCAGCTGCTGACATATTCTTGAACTTGGTTGCTTCCTCTTCCTTTATTCCGGCAGATTCTTCCACAAGCTTCTTTTGATAGCTGCTCATAGCATCTTTATTTGCTTCATATAATTGGTCTTTTCTCTTTTGTTCCTTCAGCTCTTCGCTTATAAGGAGGCTTCTGACATCCTTCTTTTCCTGTATTCTCTTTTCTGCCTCAGGATCAAGATTCTCATTCTCAGGAAAGAGCTCTTTAAGCTCCTCTGCCTCTTTTTTGGCTTTCTTCCTTCTTTCAAGCTCTGCCTTCTTTTTCTCGGTGATCTCACCGGTATAAGAGCCGTATTTAGAGAAGTTGGAGCTTTCAATTTCGGCAACCCCTCTGATATGCGAAGAGTAATACGCTTTATCTTCTTCACTTGTATAGTCAAGATAGGTCTGCTTTAAAAGATTGCCATAGGCCATCTTCTGCATAAAGGGACTTTTAAGCTCATTTATGATATTCTCGCCACTTTTTAAGCTATGGCACATCTGCTCAAGAGGTCTTGTAACATCCAACATGTTCACATTTCTCTTGATCTCATTCAGATCATAAGGGTTATATCCCGGAGTAATGATAGCGGTGTTTACAAGATAGCTCTGGCAAAGCTCCTTCTTGCTATGCTCTGAAAGCTTTTCAAATTCCTCCTGATCCAAAAAGATCTGCTCTATACGATCAACCTCGGCATATGCCTTATTTCTCTCAGCCATAACAGGCTCAGTCTCATTGTTGATCTTTTCTTCACTTTCCTTTAAGCTTGCAACATAGTCCTCTGCATCCTTGATCTCGGCATTAAATTCATCAAGGTCATTCTGATCTCTCATACTATAGCCTATGGTTCCCTCAAGCTCATCAGAAAGCTCGTCGAGGCTCTTGAGATTCTCCTCCAATGTCATCTCGGGAGCATCAACGGGTCTTAGCACATGTCCTCTCTCCCTGACACGCTCCTTTACCTTTTCGTTGGTGGGGAACAACTCCTCCTCATCAGCCTCAAGTACACTGTTCTCTGCTTCAAACTCAGCAGTATTGAAGCTCTCCTTAAGCTTTGCTGCAGCATTCAAGGAATCAGCAAGCTTTTTGTATTCCTCCTCGTCCTCAGGGATAAATACATCATCACCCTTGATCTTATCGAATACTTCATCTTCAATCTCATTCAGATCATCTATCATATCGTCAACTTCTGACTTTGCCTTTTTCTCTTCATTTAGGACCTTGTCGGCAGCTCTCTCAAAAATCTTTCTGCCTTCCTGTCTCTTATCATAGGCTGCAGTATTGCCCTTAAAAAGAGCTTCAACCTCATCCCTTTCAAGTATGGCATCAGCTTCTGCCTCAGCCTGATCAACTGCCTTATCAAGATCATCGATGAAATCAAGGGCATCCTTATTGTCAGCTATAACCTTATCAAGATCTCCCTCAACAGTTTTATTCTTCTTAAGGTTTTCATCAACCATTTCATCCATACGATCAAGGGATGCGCTTACATCATCAAGCTCTGCATTTCTTATTCGAATATTCTCAGCCACCTTCTCTGTCTTTTCTTTAATCACCTGACTTTTAAGCTTTGTATACTGTCCCTTCGATATAGAGGTTGCGAGGTTCTGTCTTGTAACTCCTATATCTGCACCACTCATACCGTTTATGTTGCTAAAAATATCACTTGCCATCTGATCATCAGAAAGAAGTCCCAGACAGTCCTCTCCGTCTGCAACCTTATCAGCGATAGTTTTAAGAAGCTCGTCCATATTGTTCTCACCGAGCATGATATCATAATACAATGACTCCCCCATATCTTCCTTATAACGGGAATCGCTCTTGACCTTTAGGAACAGATAATCCTTAAAGCTTTCCACCTTTTCTTCGTCTGAAAGTTTGCTAAAGCTCTCCTGATCCTTGAAGGAGTCCTCCATAGTCCTAAGATCAAATACATTCATTTTTTGAAGCTCGCTGAAATTTTTCATATTTATCTACCTAACCTTTCCTAAAATAGCATAGTGTTTCCGCTTTTTCTATAATCTAACACAGAGACGGCAACAAAAGCGCAACAAAAAAATCAGCCACCCTTTCGAATGACTGATCTTTATACACATATTACTTTCCTGCCTGTGGATTTGCAGGCGCATTCTGCCTTTGTCTCAAAGCCTGACGCTTTGCATTGTCATTTGCCTGCTTCATAGTCTTGGCAGTTTCTTTTATATATTGCTTAAGAAGCTTTTCAGGATCCCTGGTTGCAGCCATAGCTCTTATTTTGTCCTCAGAAAGCTTGGTAAGCTCTTTAAAGCCCGGAGTATTCATGATACCCTCCACCTCGGCCTTTACATGGGCAGGGTCTAAGGCATTCTTTGCTGAAGCTGTTTTCTTGTTCTCACTATCTATCCTCAAGAAGCCCTTGAAGAACAATACCTCAGCCACCTTCTCATAAAGCGCTTTTCCTGTCTTTCCCGAAAGAGCCGACTGTGCTGCCTCCATTCTGATCCTTATGACCTTCATGGGATCCTTGGCAGCATTTCTCGCTATAACGGTAGATTTGAATGCACTCTTTATGCCATTCACAACAGATGATGTTCTGGTAGCAGCCTGCATTCTTGCCTGACCGTTCACAGATATCTCCTCTCCTCTTTCCATCTCGGCTACTTTTTTAAGGTTATAGGCCTCAGACTTATCAAGAACCTTATTGAGGACGCCTGTCAGCTTATTGGAATCCTTTACAGACATAACGGTATCGGGATCCTTATACTTTTTCTTAAGCTTTTCGGAAAGCTCATGGAGCTCCTTTGCAGCCTTTCTAAGCTCCTTGTAGGTCTTTGATGTGAAGGAAAATGTGGGATCCGCATCGCTTAAAAGCTTCATAAGCTTTTTAGACTCCTGTTGGGTCTTTTCGATGATCTCCCTATCTGTAAGCTTTTTATCGCTTGGAGCCGAGAATACGGCAAGATTTATCCTGTCATTAAATTCTCTCTCCGCCTTGTGCTCAAGCTTCTTTAGCTCTTCACTTTTAATAGCATTTTTTCCGAATTCATCAACCCTTACACACTTGGTAAATTCAAGCTCCTTCTCAACATAGGGCTTTGCATTCTTGTTGCGTTTTTTACTCCTAAAGGTCTGTCCGAGACTCGAAGCCTCTTCAAATGCCTTGATCCTCACCATCTCGAATATACTGTCATCATGTGCCGAGAGCTTTTCAAGGGTATTGTCACCCTTTGCCCATTCATCACGGGCAACAACTCTCATCCTGCCATCTGCAATGCGCTCCTTGATCTTCTCAACACGATCCCTTACTGCTTTAAGCTCTGAATCCGCAAGTCCCCTGGTTTTAAGCTTTTTAGAAAGCTCATCAAAATATCCGGGCTTTGTGATCTCATCGGCGATCTCTTTACTGATGACTTTCATAGAATCTATGGGACACAGCTTATTTGTACGTTCGTTATCCTTCGGAACCTTATCTCCAAAGGATGTATCATGGTCAATTCCTACAACACCCAGGAATCTCGGATTGCCCGTATCCATACCGGAAAATCTGTACATCATATTATTCTCATGTCTGTCCGGATTCAGGCAAATGTAGTCGACAATATAAATATCGGCTAAACTCTTAAGTCCCTCGGGAGTATTGTAAACCTCATCTATCTTATCAACAGGGATACTGGCCATGGGGTGATTGCCATGATCAAGAACAGTACCAAGATCATAACCGTCGGCCTTGTCCATTGCCACGCCCTCGATGATACGACCACCACACATCACCTTGACGGTTTTGCTCTTTGCCAACAGGCCATTTAGCCCCAGTGAATCACTTACATCACTCATGGCCACATTTCTAAGCTCAAGTCTCCTGCCCTCGTCAAGACGCATACCGTATTTCTCAGAGAAATCATTTCTGTTTATGATATTGAATACCTCTGTTACAACATCATGTAACACCTTATCAAAGGCTTTATCAGAGATAAGCTCTCCCGCTCTTTCCTTTGAAATGCCGATCTTTTCATAGGGTATATCCGGAGGAATAGAAGGTAAGTACTTATATTCATTTCTTCTCTCGCTCAGATAAAGATCTCTATATCCTGATAAAACATCCTTATACTCAGGATGATCCTCTATAGCAGAATCAACTATCTGCATAAAGGTGCTTCGAAGACCTGAATTCTGCTCAGGAGTAAAGAATACCTCTTTAGTCACACCATCCTCTTCGTAGCTTAAAAGATAGCGTGTAGATAACACATTTCCCATCTTCTTGACCTGTGAAAGGCTGGGAATGATAAGCTTAACCTCTGCATCTCTTTCATCAAGGTTTGCTGCCTCAAGATTTACCACATGTCCTACGGGAATGGGAGCATCCTCCTTCTTCTCGGTGACAGGTATACCAACAAGCTTCTTTATCTCATTTCGCTTGTTTTCCTTGAGCTTATTCTGAATTCCCATCTCTCTGCCGCCCTTAGCCGCATTTGTAGATTCCTTTATGTATCTGAACTGACTGTGTCTATGAGTATTTGCAAGATCCTTTAAGTTATAAGAGACCCACTCCTCCTTTTTTACAAGACGGATCTTCCCCTCTTCGGTATATCCAGGAGCCTTGTCCTTAAAATACTCCATATCAGTCTCGATCTTTTTACGGAGATATTCCTTTCTGTCCCAGGCCATATCTATCTCTTTACCGGAGAGACCGCAGTCAGAAAGCATAAGCCTGATCTGTTCCTTGGTCATCAGGCACATGCTTTGATAAAATTCATAGCCCACGACACCCATATCCTTTGCCTGTAAAAAGCTTTCAAAGCCGTCATCATCCTTGGCGTCGGAAAATGTCATATCGTTGTCTATCAGGGTAAATCCCACAAGCTTTGCATTCTTGGCATCCTTGGGATCAAATCTCATAAAGAAATTGCCCGAATGTCTGTCTGTATTACCGCAGATATAATCAAGAGCCTGCATGGCAGCTATATCATCAAATACAGCGGGATTGTCATATACCTCGTCATCATAGCTTAGTATCTCATCCCCATCCTTTACCTTGAGCATATCAACACCATGAGCCTCAGCCATAAAGGTACCTGTGACCTTTTTTCCGTTTATGACCACAGTCATGGGCTTTGTCTCCGGAACCATATCAGACTTTCCAAAAAGACAGGCCATACGATAAAAGGCGATATTTCTCTTGTCGATATTGGCGCCCTTTTCCACATTTAGGAATTTGTCATCCCCAAAAAACTGGCGGTAGTGATCCTTTGCCACCTTTAAGGAATTAAAAAGCTCATCTGAGAATTCATGAAATCTCGGATCATCCGCAAGCTTTTCGGCTTCATCATTAAGCTTCATACGATTGTAAAAAGCTCCAAACCAATTATCCTCTAAATGTTCTAAAGCCTCATCCTTATTCTTTTGCTCCATGGAAAGATAGGGATCCGCGCTACTCCATGACATAAATGTATCCTTAAAATGTACACTCAGATCTAAATTGTAGAGCTTTTTGAGTAAGGGCTTATATTGGGGACCATATTTTTTAGCAAGTCTTAAAAAATTCTCCTTTGCATCCTTCTCAGGATCAGCAACCATAGTGGGTGTGAAGTAGCCCGTATCTGTTATCCCACCGTTTTGAACCTTGATATGGAGTCTCTGATTGACATTGCCTCCCTCGGTCACGATAGCCTGATCACCAAGATCGACAACCTCCCTACGGCCTATGGTAATAAGCTCGGGAAGAGGCATAGACTTCTTATCATCAACCTGGGATAAAGCATTCTGATCCGATCTAAGTAAAGGAAGTAGCTCTGACGCTATGTTCTTCATATTCATAGCCACTTCACCAGTATCCTCGATACCGTCAAATGCTTTGGCCTCTTCAATAGCATCATTATAAGCCTTGGCGATCTCAAGCTTTGACTTATGGTCAACCGCCGGAAGCCTTCCTTCAGAATCCGGCGTATAGAAATAATCAGTCAAAGCCTTGATCCTAAAGATAGCCTCGCAAAACCTGGCATATCCCTCTACATCGGAAGCCTTTGTGTAGATATCATTAAGCTCTGCAATATATTCATTAAGCCTTTGCTGTAATTGAGTTGTATCAAATGACTTTCTTGGCATATATCTTACTCCTATTTATTCATACCAGTTTGTGCACTGACATTCTTGTTTACATTCTTATTGGCATTTTGTGCCTGAAGGTTCTGTCCTACAACATTGGTCTTTTGAAGCATCGCCTTTAGCTGGTTTCTGTCTCCCGCTACACGGGCAAATATCTTACCTGCTTCATCAAGACCCTTTCCTTTGTTGATGGTGGCTGTAAATGAAGGCTCCTTGGCAAGTGTCTTTGCATACTCCATAAAGCTATATGGTTTCTTTGTCTTAGGGTTAGTGGGAAGCTTACCCTTCTCCTGATAAAGCTTTCCTGTCATAGCTATGCTGGCGTCCTTTATAAGGCTTTCAGTGGTTAAGTAATTGCCGTCATTTAATCTTGCTATTGCATCATCAGCCATCATATTGTAGGTTGCCTTAACTGAACTTAAAGAGAATCTATCATCCCCGTCTCCAAAGAGGACTATTCCAAGATCACCTATTCCTATATAGCCTTCCTCTAAAGCCTTCACCTCAGGAATATTGACAAGGGATCTTTCCATAGCTGCATTAAGCTCATGTCCCTTCAATCCGTCCTTTACAAAAGTCTCATAATTCTTCTCAGCTACAATATCCTTGATATAGCGTATGATCACCTTCCTGTTATCAGCAGAGATATCCGCTTCTCCTACCACAAAGTCTGTAAGCTCTCTTAAAGCAGTTATAGCTTTGTCTGTATATTGCCTCTTTTCAGGAGTCTCCTTCGCCATTCTTTTATTCATCACACCTATATTCTTTGCACGCAAGGCTTTAAGTGCTTCAGGCGATACAGTCTCATAAAAATGATCATTCTTTAGCTGCTCTAAGGAGGGTATTCCGGTTACCTTGTAGCGCTTTGAAAAATCAGGCTCATCGGGGTTAAAGGTCACCTTGATATCCTTGCATATACTGCCGTCCAAAAGCTTGGTTCCCGCATACTTTATCAAATCAGGATCATAAAGATCCATGTGCTCTACTCCTATGTATGCAAGCATTATATTGAAGGACTTATCCTGATCCACAGTACCAAAGATCTTGGTATAAGGTATATTATTCTTCTGGGCATCAGCCATGATCTTCTTGATGATACCCTCAGAAAGCACCGCATTTATAAACTGCATCTGATCCTTTTCTTCAAAATTCCTATAAAGAGCATCGCCCTGCAGTTTTATGGTCTTGAAATAACCACCCTCTGATGCAAGGGGACCCTTAAGAGGCGAGATCACGTCCTTAAGCTGATTAAAATTCTTAAGCTCAGGATGCTCTGCCCCGGCGATATCCATGATCTCAGACTGGCAATGTGCCATCTCCTGCTCTATATCAAAGATCTGGAAGGTTAATTGCTGAAGCTTTCTGTATTCCGGGGTATCCATATAACCATCGGATGTAAAATCAATTTTTTTTGCATAATCGTCTATCTGGGTCTTCAGATTCTTTAAACCCTTGTACATATTGGTTGCGATCCATCTGTCACCCTCGTAGCTGTAATCCAATATCCACTTTGCTGTCTCGTCGTAGGCAGCCGATTTCTCCTTTTTTAGCTCATAAGGATTCATAAGCTGATCTATGGTGTACTTGGGCTTACCATTTGAATCAACCTCTGCCGCAAGCTTCATTAAAGCTATAGAGTGGGTTGCTGTCCTGTCAGTACTGTATGCGCTAAGATCAGGCTTACCGAGAGCTTTTCCCTTGTACTTTCCCTGGCGATAGGGATCGGTGTCCTTATCTGCAACAGGGTTAAAGAACTCTCTTTTATTCACTTCGCTAAACATTTTCCCCAAATGCTGTGTATTGTAATTTTCAATCTCGTCCGTTTTCTTTTTCTTATATGAGCCGTATATATCTGTGATCTTTTTGGAATGGACCTTCAATCTTCTTCTAAGCTCGAATACAGCTGCCATCCTTGATTTGGCATAATCAGAGCTGGAATCGGTCTTGTTCTCAAGGTAGGTCTTTGCAAGCTCATCAGTCTGCTTTATAAGATCGTTATATTTTTTTATCTCTTGGGGAGTAAGATTTCTGTCATTTTTAGTAGCCTTTTCTGCCATCTCCTTGAGCTTTGAGAGGGACTTTTTCATATCCCTAAAATTCTTGGAGGAACGTATATAGCTATGATCCACTTTGTCGATAAGGTCAAACATATCCCCAACGATCTCTTCATTTCTCTCGAGGCTCGCTGAATCAAATTGATCTATACCATAGTCATCCGCATTAATACTATTTATTTGCTGCTTATTCATCTCATCATCCAAGGTATTGAAGAAATTGTTCTCAGCCTCTTTTAGTGCGGTTTTAAGCTTATCCTTATTCTTTTCATTGATCGCCTTAGAAACCCCGCCGGTCTTTACCTTCGGGAATTCATAAAAGCTTGCTTTGGGAATCTCTTTATCGGCATAATTCATCGCATCGATGATTACATCTCCATTTGACTCTACCATCTTCTGATAAAGCTCGCTTTTTCTGATGGATTCCATATACATAGCCCTCAGTTTATCATATCCGCCTTCCTTTGAAAGGATGACCTGAATGTCAGAAACGGTATTGGTTTTAAGGGCTGCATCCACCTGAGCTTCCAGTGGTGTTCTAAGGTAATTCATTGCACCATACAGCTGGTTGTCTTCTCCATAGCCGATCTTTTTTGCAATAGCTTCAACATACTTTTCTTTTTGTTCAGTTCTGCGGCGATATTCAACAATTGACAGATTCATGATATACTGATCAAAGAGGAGGTTTTCAACCAATTCCCTTCTTTCATCGCTTCCTGCTGCAATATCCTCTGTGAGAAGGCGATTCTTTATATCAAAAACTCTGTCGGTAGCATGACTTATCTCAATACCCACCTTTTTATGAATATCAACCACGGGATCATAGGTAGGCCCCTCAGCATTTACCGGCTCTTTTCCTATTTGATCAAAGCCAAGCTTTACCGCGGAAACGGAAGGAAAATATACCAATTCTGCCGTAACGTCTGTATCAGATCGCGCGAGACCGTTACTTGCAGTAAACATAGCTCCAAACTCGATAAGATCATCAAGCATTCTCTTTGCCTCAGTAGGATCACCATTATTTAAATTCTTTATAGCCTCTGCGGCATCAAGCTTTGCCTGAACCATAACAGGAGGGAAATTTCCTTGTCTGTGGAACTCACCTCTTACTATGTTATCCAATATGAATTGCTGATTGAATAATATCTGATCACCCATGGGAGACGAAGAAGTCATTTCTCCAGATAGCTTTTTAGGATTCAGCATTGAACCAATGATAATAGCTGTTGCAAGCTTTTTGCTGTCTTCAGGACTCATCCCCTCTACCACGGGAAGAGGAACCTCTATTGAATTGAATTCGTTACGAAGATTGAAGCCCTCAGGAAGCTTTCCGTCAGGTGCAAACATAGAAAAGAGCAGGTCGAATCTCTCATCTCTCTTCGCTATGATCTTCGCTACTTCACTTCTGTACTTCACTCTTTTGTTCAAATCTAATTCTTTGATCTTTGGCTTTGGCATATTACTATCCTCCGTTTTTATATTAATTTGGGACCATTATTTTTCGGTTCCTGTTGTTTTTGTTTTTTAGGTTGATCTACTTTATTTACTATATTGTTGCCAGGTCCTGCCAGGGCATCATATTTTTCTTTTCTCTCTGCAATGACCTTATTGATAGGAACTGTTTTGTCGGCCATATACCTTGAGTTATTGTCAAGTGTCTTTATATATTCCTCGCTATAAGTCTCAAAGATCTCGGAATACCTCAGTCTCAGCTTTCCGTCGTCAGTGATGGGTCCGGTAAAGGATCCCTCATGCCATTTCTTATATTCCTCAGAGGTAGCTTTAAGGTCTTTAAGGATATCCATATACTCCTCTACAGTAGAGTTCTCGGAAAGCTTAGCACCAACCTTTAGAGCACCCATAAAATCATCATAAAGACCGGTGTTATATATTCCCATTCCGGTATCCTTAAGTATCTTCACAGCACTCTCACAGGCATTCCTTGTATCAAGCATCATATCCTTTATGTCGTTTTCACTCTTTAACCTTGCCTGTTCACGTGCGGTCTGTCTTTCCTTGTAACCGGTATGCTTTACCTCCGGTCTCTTATCAAGTCCTCTGGTCAGATAATTGTTTTCTCTTTGAAGATTGGATAAAAGATCCCCTACCAGACAAACCCTTCTTAAGCTGTCACCCTCTGCAGGAAGCCTCGTTTTTTCAAGATATTTCTTGCATGCAGCAACGACCTTTTTTTGTTGTGCTATAAGCTTTTCCGATGTTAAGTGGTGCCTATCAGCTTTTATTAAATCCAGCTCTCTAAGCTCTCTATTTATATCCTTGAGTCTTGAAACCTTGGATTTCTTGATATCTGCTATGATACTATCGGTCTTTTCTAAAGCCTTGCCTCTTTCCCTATCAGAACCATAACTGATTTTCAGGTCGTTGTCAACAAACCAGTTTCTTACCATATCATGTACTGCTTCGGCACGCCTTTTTTGTGGTTCTAAGCCCTCGTAGGTTGATTTCATGATCTTGTCAAGCTGAGAATAGCTTGTGATCCGGACAAGGTTGTTCCTGTCATCCGCCATATACACGCCATCATTCATATCGGCTATACCACTGCCTCTAAAGTATTCTCCGGTCTCGGCATCATAAAAGCCCTTTTGATGCGCCTTTGAATCATCCTTAACAGAAAGCTGGGATTGATCTATACTTGTCAGATCCATGCCATGCTCCTTGGCGCTAATGATGATCCTCTTTGCTCCTCTCACGTTCTGCAGAGGGAAGGCAAAATCGCAATGCTCCTGAGCTATGGAGCAGAATACTGTGGCATTGACATTGGGATATTTTCTCAGATCCTTTTTTCCGAATCTTACACTAGATCCAAAGCCGGGAACCGGATCTCTCTCCAAAAGATCTATACTCACTCTTTTTGCAAAAGGCTTATATTTAGGATTCTTCTTCACGATCTCCTTTAAAGCCTGATTAATCTTGCTGACGCTCTCGCCTGCCGACACAGCTCCACGACTGTGACCTGTAACATTGATATGTATATCAGTGGGTGTTTTGATCCCACAATAAAAATCATGAAACAGAGACTCAAGATTCATTTTCGCCAGATCCTTCACATAGCCTCTGGTACTCTCGATACTGTAGTCTCCAAAATTCAATAAACCGGGCCCTGCTATTGAATATCTCACCTTTTTCACGATCTGCCCGTTTTCCATTTTGAAATCCTTACTCTTTACATGAATATTCTTACCCTTGCCATAAGGATCCTTGGGTCCGTATTGACGGATGATACTTCTATCAAGCTCCTTTTTAGAGATATCCACATTCATATTAAGCTTTCCGTGATGACCCTGATACTCCTTTCTTGCAATATCAAAGGATGAGCCTGCCAGATCAAATTCCAATACATTGATTCCATCACGAAGCTTCTGATTGCCTGTGGCATGATGTATGGATATCGTTCTTTCCTCGTCTGTTCCCTTTCTCATCTCATCAATATCATCAAATACATCCTCACCGAACACCTCTTTCATGACCATACGATTAGTTTTCTTTATGTTGTTGTGCTTATGTCCGAGATTTAAGTTTACCGCTTCTATCTCTTCATCCGTAAGGGCGGACATGACATAATCACCCTTCGCTCTGATCTTCTGCTTTTCATCTTCGGGAAGATTTGCTATATAATCAGCATTCCTTATAAGCCCTTCTCTGTTTTTAAGCCTCTTTTTGGGAAGAACGGTTATATCAGAATCAAATATTCCATCCTTTTTCTGCTGTGCTATGAATTCCGGATCATTCAGGTACTCGGCGTAGCTTAAGGAAACTGTTGACATATCATTATATGACATAACAAAATCAGTATCTCCATCCTCAAGCTGTGGAGTTATCCTTCCAAGATAATTGCCAAGCTTAGCTATCTCGCTAACTCTTTCATCAACAGTTGTTATGGGTGTATTCAATAAATGATCAATGATTTCCATACACTCATTTTTAAGCTCACCATAAAGCTTGGTACGAACTATCTCATAAAAATCATTAAAAAATGTGATATCGCCGATGGTCCAGCCGTTCCTTATCATCATATACATGAATTCACACTGACCATATTCGATGGTACCCTTCTCTCCGTTGTACTTAAGAGCTTCCATCCTTGACTTAAGTGTTCCTGTGCAGAATTCGTTAAGATCCTTAACACTTCGAACAGACAGTCCACCGCGCTTTCTTGTATCATTATAATATTTTATTACATTATTTAAAACTGCTCCCACCATAACCGGTAATGCCATAGCTTTATCCTCCTGTGGTATCAAAAAAACACAATTTGACTCATTGCTACGCCTATTGTACCAAAAAAAGCATAACAAAAGCGCAACAAATGCGAAACTAAAAAAACACCGATACCGGACACTAAGATTCGATATCGGTGTTCATTATTTCGTAACTGTTCAGCAGCTTCGCTGCTTCCAGTTACGAGCATCTCACTCATTTAGAGACTTTGCTTCGCAAAGTGGAGCGAGATGCCTTCCTGCGTTATATCTTGACACGCTCTGAACAGCAAGTGTTCAGAGCTGTAGTGAATTGTTACATTATTTCTATTTTACACTTACCTTGCCGCCGTCAAAGACATTGTCTCCAACAACGATCTTTATACGGTAATCTCCCGAAGGAACAGAATCCTTTGAGATGTAGCCGGAAAATCCGGAGATCTTCTTCTCAGCTGTTTCTGAATCCTCATTGATAGGGAATACCTCAAATGTATAGTCTTTGTCACTTCCGGAGAGACTTACATACACTCTGTTATCTCCTACCTCAGTATCCTCAGGGAAATATCCTCCAAGCTTTATGCCGTAGCCCTCACTTGATGCATTTGCCTCAACATTTCCCTTATGGGTCTTTCCTGAAACCACTGAAGCATCTCTTTCCGGTGCAAACATGAAAGGTGCCTTGGCTATCACCTTGGCGAGATTTCTCTCAGCGATCTCATATACCATGTGGGAGCCGTCAGCTATGGATGTGATATCGGGGCAATCAGTCCTCTTAAATGTGGTCTTCTCATAGTTGTCGATCATATAGGGAAGAAGTGCTCTACCGAAGGAATCACGTGCCATGAAAAGCTCGCTGCCATCCTTTATGGTATTGCTCTGGGTCTTGAAGTTGTCATCCCCCTCTTCCTTGTCACTCATGAAGTTCTCAAGCTGTGCCTTTGCATCCGCAACACCTCTTGGAAGAGTAAATCTAAAGGGGCCAAATGTCATATCATAGTAATACTGATCATCCATGGTACCGCCTGCAGGATAGATGAGCTTATCAAGATCTCCTCTCCAATCCTTCTTCCCGGTTGCCGTAGCACCCTCGTACTTCTTGTAGTCCTTACCGAGACTTTCCATGATGCCCTTGTAGCCTATAAAAGCGCCCTTGTAATTCCAGTGGGAATCTCTCACATGATATAAAAGCTCACTCTTATTGTCCACCATAAGCTTCTTCATATCCACATAGTTTACGCCATAGTCTGAAAGACTCTTCATCACTCTGGTCAGATTGTTCTCTTCTGATTTGGTATAATAATACGGCATATATTCACCGTAAACAGAAGATTTGTTGGGCATGGGAACAAATGTGAACTTACCGCCTCTGCTATTTATATTCTCCTCAATAAGTGAAAGGGTAACACCAAAGGCCTTTAACTGATCTTTACTCATGGCATTGGTATCCATGAAATCCTTGCTCTCGTAATTGTAGTAAAGCCAGCCCTCTTTGCCGATGATGACATTGGAGGTAGGAGTCTCCAACGTCTCACCCTTTATAGCATTAGCTGCGGAAAGGATGTTTGCTCTCAATGGAATCCTGTCATTTAACCATGACTCAAACTGTGTTGAGAACTGGATATTCAGTCTCTTTTCAATGAAGAATGAAGGGAAGGGACTTAGCTCCCTCTTTTCCAGGCTTGCGTCATTCTTGAAGAATGGCATAAGGCAAAGAGGAAACATACATATAGCAACGAATATGATCATAAAAAATATCTTAAATCCTTTATTCATGACATTTCCTCCTTAAAATCTAAAGTAGATGAACGGATTGTATCCGCTTGACATCAGTGACAATATTGAAAGCGCAAAGATGATCAATGCACCAACATATGCTGCGTAGTCGTAAGCAACGGCCTTTGTACCCTTCTCTACCTTCTCCCTGAACATCCTGAATACAGGTGTTGAAAGCACAAGTGCAAAGAAAAATGCGATCAGGCAAAGGGGATTGAGAAGTGAATAGATCTCAACATTTACCGCATTTACCCCTGCATTGAATGTAAACATATCCTTGATGATGGTAAGTCCCTGAGTAAGTGTATCTGCTCTAAAGAGTACAAACGCAAGGATGACCACCAGCATGGTATATACATGACCGATAGGTTTAAACCACTTTTTCTTGGTGGGAATGATCTGCCAGGTCTCAAGCATCTGGCAAAGCCCGTGGATCATACCCCATACGATAAAGGTGAAGTTTGCACCATGCCAAAAACCGGTCAGGAAGAAAATGATCAGCTTGTTGATGGTGGTTCTCACATCACCCTTTCTGTTACCGCCAAGGGGAATATAAACATATTCCTTGAACCATGTAGAAAGGCTGATATGCCAGCGTCTCCAGAACTCCTGGATGGATGGTGATATAAAGGGATAATTGAAGTTCTCTCTGAAATCAAAGCCAAAGATACGACCGAGGCCGATGGCCATATCGGAATAACCGGAGAAGTCAAAGAATATCTGAAGTGTATAGCAGACAGCTCCTATCCATGCAGCCTTCATACCGACTTCGGATGCATTGAAACCGAATACCGTATCTGCTACAAAGCCCATCTGATTTGCGATGAGAACCTTCTTACCAAGACCAAAGATAAAGCGCTTCATACCGCTTGTGATCCTGTCAAGAGAGAACTCTCTGTCCTCAATCTGCTTTGCGATGTCCTCGTATCTGACGATGGGACCCGCGATAAGCTGAGGGAAGAAAGAAATGTATAAGAGCACATAGAAAAGATTCTTCTGTACCAGCTTCTTATCCCTGTAAACATCGATAACATAACTTAAGCCCTGGAAGGTAAAGAATGAAATACCGATGGGGAGTCTTATCTGTGGCACAGGTATTGAAAGACCGGTTATGGAATTGAATACCGTTGCAAAGAATCCCGTGTACTTATAGGCTATAAGAAGTCCTATGTTGATAAGTACCGCCAAAAACACAGCAAGCTTGCCGTATTTATCCTTGGTTGCCATGATACCGAAGATATAGTTAAATACTATCGATATCAGCATGATCATGACCGCAACCGGCTCGCCAAAGGCGTAGAATACTACAGAAGCGATCACAAGGATGATGTTTCTCCAGGTCTTATTGGGTATGATAGCATAGAGCAAAAAGACTATCGGGAAAAACATGAATAAGAAAACTACTGAACTGAATGTCATTTTCCTCGTACTCCTTTTTAGTAATTTCTTTACAAACACCGCATATTATCACACAAACCACAACAAAAGTCCAACAATATTTGACAGTTTTAATTTTTTCGTCTGTTTGCACCCACCGGCATTGTTTTTTAGTTTTTAATATGGTAGTATTCACTATGAATTATGAGTTTGGAGGAATGATCTTGAAAAAAAACACTCTTGTTATTACAGCATTATTATTGATAATAATTTCATATATATTTCTGTCTATCGTCGGAAGGATTTACACCATTGATTATATCTTACCTAAGTCCGATCTTGATATCGCCAAGAATACTGAACTTGAATTTACCATTGATCCGGAAAGCACCGGTGAGGTATCTATTGTGGAGCAATATGTCAAAGGGGATACACTACATTTAACTTTAAAGGGTAAAAAAGCCGGAAGGATCATACTTACCTATGCCGGACCAAGCGATCTCGGAAGTGTTTTCATTTTATTTGTTCACAAGAACAGGATCATAACTTTTGATGATTATTTTGGGCGTTGTACCGGTAGCACCACTGTGAGCATCATCTGGATATTATACTTTATACTCCTTGAAGTCGCTCTGGTAAAAAAATATCGTGATTCCATCAAAAAGAATATATATAGCTACAAGAATATTCTTTACTTAGGACTGGTTCTATTTACCGGCGCCATCCTTCTTTTCCAGATATTATGCCTTCCTCAAAAAGGCGGAATTGTTGGTGTGGTGGTTAACATTTTTTCAAATTTCTATCTGATAGAATTCTTCACATTTCCTGTAACTGCTGTCCTGTTTTTTATGGTTACAGCAAGCAATATAAAACTTATGAAGAATGAGGGAAAAAACTGGAGGAATATGCTTGGAGCGATACTTGGCATAATGATGATCGTTGCTCCATTCGTTCAAAGATATGTAGAAAGTTATTTTCAGAATTCGACCCTTATTGATGTGCATAAATGGACGGGCACGGGAAGATTCATCGAGATGTTCGTTAATAATACACTGGGAATCATCATATCCTATTCAGAGTTTATCCTTGTTGCCACCATCGCACTTGGTTTCAAGGCTGCACGCCATATCCCCGCTTATGACAAGGACTATATCATCATACTGGGATGCCAGATAAAAAAGGATGGAACGCTCACAAAGCTTTTGCAAGGTAGAACCGATAGAGCCATAGAATTCGGAAAAAAGCAAAAGGAAGTCTCCGGAAAGGATATAATATACATTCCCTCCGGTGGTAAGGGGGATGACGAAATTATGTCAGAGGCCGAAGCTATAAGAAACTATATGTTAGAGGTCGGGATCCCCGATGAACAGATACTTTTAGAGGATAAGGCAATAAATACAAGGGAGAATCTCACCAATTCCATGAAGCTTATCACCGAGCGATCAGGCTCTGACGCAAAGATTGCCTTCTCCACCACCAATTATCATGTATTCAGAGCCGGTCTCCTTGCAACCAATGAAGGAATAAAGGCCGATGGTGTGGGAAGCAAGACCAAACGTTACTTCTGGATCAACGCATTTGTGAGGGAGTTTATTGCTACCGTTTACTCCGAGAAAAGGACGCACGCTTTTGTGTTTGGGATCATGATGCTACTGAATCTTATGACTGTGATATTTACATATATCTCTAATGTTGTATTGTCGTGACTTTAATGACTGTAAAAAAGCAAAAAGAAAAAGACGCTTCGCCCACCAAGCTTATAGCGTCTATTTCTTTAAAGATTACTATCAAGTAATCAGATAAGGAGTAGCGTAGCTTCGCCCCTACATCTGTTTTCTTATTTTAACATATCTCTTGCACTTTCGCAAGGCATTTTTCACTTCGCCGGTCCCTGATTTCCTGCTACCGGGCCTTTATTGACCGCATTCTGTTTCTCTGTAATATCTCTAGCCAGTTTTTCTCTACTTTCCTGTGAAGCCAATATAATTGCTCTGCTCTCTTTTTTTGCAAGCTTAGTCATCTCATCCTTCTTATCAAGATAGGCATTGACTCTTGGAGAAAGTGTGGAGATTTCCTCGAGAGCTTTTAAGGTCTTTTTGATACTCTCCTTTGCATCGACGGCAAGCTTATAACGCACATAGGCATTGCTCGTCTTTGATTTTTTCATGATCTTCTTCTCATCCTTGGTCTTTAAGTAATTATCACAATGGGTAAGGGTTGTTTCAAATCTTTCCTTTACCTGCTTTATCCTCTCAGGATTGATTGAGATAGTTCCGTCATCCATAAACCTTGAAAAGGGATCTGCATCATTGATAATATCATTGTTCGCATTGGTCAGCTCGGTGATCATCGTCCTAAAAAGCTCTGAGCCATTGATGGTTACCTCCTCAACACGGTTCATGGAAAAAATCGTATTATGCATAGCTATTCCTTCACGCACAATGTCTGCATCAGCCTTTTCAACATTGGATCTGATGGTAGATATGGAGCCTGTCACACTCGTTCCGTTCAATGCTCTAAGTGCAATACTTTGGAACAAATTCTTATCAGGACGCTTCTGTTTTACACCATCTGCTGAATTCTCAATCGCTCCATATCCCAGATCACCGGTTATGGAAAGGAATCCAATCTCATCATCACCAACTATCTTTATCTTACCTGACTCTGTATATCCAAAGGGCTTATCCTTAAAATATTCCTTGTCAGCGTCAAGCTTATTCCTTAAGCTGTCAAATCTTTCAAGTGCCTTTTTTACCTCAGAGCCTGACAGATCATAACCATACAGCATAAACTTTAGGGATTCTCTATCCATCTTTTCGATGGCATCAGCTGTCTCCTTGGGAATAACTGTCATATTTTCAAGACAGGTTCCTTTCATATGCTTTCTGAAATCATCATCACCAAAGCTTGTATCGTTGTCTATACCCGTTATTCCCACCAGATCTCCACTCTCATTAAACTTGTATATCACATTCTTTAAATGTCTGTCAGGATTGCCACCAAGAAAATCAACTATCTGGAGATTGGCTATATCCTTTTTAAGCTGAATGCTTTTTTCTATCTTATTAGGAGAAAGATTGTTAAATTTCTCCATCTGCTCGGGATCGGTGCTGTTTATATCATAGCCATTTGCATTCTCCATATATGTTCCGCTTATGATCTTTCCGGTTGCCGGATCCTTGATCTGCATATTGACGGACTTTGCAAGAATCCCCGGACATCCCATAAGTCCTGCGATCATAGACATAGCAGAGTTTCTTTTATCCTGCTTACTATCTACCCTTATACCGACTTTTTCATTGATCTTGCTGTAATTATTAGCCTTTACTATCTTATCAAGTGCTTCAAGAAGTGACACAAGCTGCTCAGGATTGGCTATATCCTGTATAGTACTTCTCATACTGTTGTAAAATGCAACAGGAATATCTTTTGAAGTGAGCTTCTTATTATTCCTGTTTGCCTCTAAGGCTTTGATCAAAGTAGTCTTTATCTGTCTTCTTCCGTTAACAGAAAATGCCTTCTTCACCATAGCATCTCCATGAGAAAAGAACTGACTGGTAATACTTGGGTTTTTCATAAGATCAATTAAGATTTCGCTTGAATTTAAATCCTGTGCAAAAAAAGAATTTGATCCGTACTTTTTCCTGTTCTCCTTGATGATATCGTCCTTCAGATCATCAAAGCTTTTGCCCCTCTTTGATACGGTGAAAAAACCAACCTTGCCCTCATGCTCGATCTTATATCTGGTATTCTGGGCACCGCCGTATTTTTTTGTCTTGGTAAGATCTACCTCAACTCTCTCGGAACGGGAATTCTCATATAACCTCGAAACAGTAGGAAATGTTTCACTCTTTCTATATGCATCAATGGTTCTAAGATCCTTACTGAGAGTCTTTCTAAGCTTCTCCATATAAACCATCTGAATTACAAGCTTTCTGGTGTTGGCTGCAATCCTTGGATTCTCATTTGCTGCTTCTACCCCGCTATTATGATCAACAGCCTGCTTGATCATATCAATTCTCTGGGTCAGAAGAGAAATAGTCGCTCTATAGGCAGCATCCATCTTGTTCATCTCTTCAGCAGACAGTGCAGTCTTTCTCTTTCTTGCAGGAATTGATGCATTAAGCTTTCTAAACTGATCATAGATCTCCCTGTCAGACTTAAATGCCTTCTCCGCACTTCTATATGTTTCTTTTCTCTTGCCGATCCTTGTTTTTTCAGCCATATTATTATCCTCCGATCAAACAAAAAACTACTTTGTAATATTGTTATTCTGTGGTACTTTATTCTTTCCTTTATTCTTAGCTTCAAGCTTTTGGGTATTTCTCGCCAACGCCCTTTTAGCTCCGTACTTTGTCTCAAAACTCTGAAGGTTAAGCTCGGGCACATAGCCCCCTCGCTTATTCATGATATCACCTATGATTCCCCCGATTCTAATATTTAAGTATTCTCCCTGCCTTTTAGGGCTGTACTTTGATACTATTGCCAGGGCATCCATGGTATTGTCAAAGCAATCCCTGCCTTCTTCAGTTCGTCTTCTCTTTTTCTTACCCTTTATATACTGGGTTGCTGCATAGACCAGATCAACATTTGCCTGCCTAAAAGCGGAGGCCTTCTCTCTATCCGTCATTCCCTCGGTGTTTAAATTCGCTGCTGCCTTTATACTTTCTACCAGATTCTTATATTCGGTACTATGTCCTTTTTCCGATACCATATTGTCTGCAAGTATCTTCATATCCTCTTTATACTTGTCATAATCACCGGGATTGACACTGAAAAGCCTGCATCTGATCTCCTCTCCAAGCTTTATTGCTGCATCCTTGTTCTTAACAGCTGCCTCAAGCTTATTATGCTCCACAAAATCATGGATCTGATATATATCATCGATATGTTTTGCGACATTTCTTACTCTGCTTAATGAGAAATCCTTGCCAAGCTTCTTTAATGTAAAGCCCGCAAGAATCTTGCAAAACGCTTTTTCCATCTCTGTAATGGTCTTTGGATCATTGCCTCCCTCCACAGTATGAAGCTCCATATATCTGTCATAGCTTACAGTATTATTCTTTTTCTTCGGAGCAATGATGATATCCTCATCCTTTGCTTTTTTCTTTACAACATCATTCTTAACAGCTGCTTTTTTATTGGCTTTCTTTACATTACTCTCAAGCTCCTTGTGGGGTGCATCGGGAAGGATGAAAACCTCATTCTTTTGATCCAACTTGGGAAGATTCTTGATCTCATACTGCATACCACCATCATGAATGATCTCAATGTTCTTAAAAAGCTTTCCGTCATAAGCAAGCTCATCAAAGCTTTGTGTGAACTTAGGACTTGTGGACATAGCGATACAAAAATCTTGAACTACTCCTCCGAAACCTGAGCCTGCATCCATTATATTGTTTCTGTAGCAATAATCAACAAAAGACTGTCCCTGGCCTTTTTCCTTATATTTATTTATGGTGTGCTTCATAAATCTTGTCTGGATGGCTCCATTAAGATAATGCCCTTCATGCATATCGCCTTTTTCTTTAAAGCTGAAATGATTATCTATCACATAGCCTGTCCTAGTATTCCAGAAAGAAAACGGCCCTACAAGATTCTTGGAATATTCATGTGCGGCTTTATAATCCTTGATCTCCGGCTCAGTCTTAGTAATATAGTCAGTTGCCTCTTCTTCAAAACGCCACAGCTCCTGCCATGCATCAAAGGCAATAAATCCAAGAGCACCAAGCTTTTGATAGGTTTCTGTATATTCAAAATACTCATCATCTGTATCCAGCTCCTTGAATATATTATCCGTAAGCTTAGCTGCATTCTTAATTCCCTTATATATTTCCTCTGCAAAGAATTTTCTCTCCTCGGGACCATCCTTGGTCTGTTTTTCCATGATCTCTTCAAACTTAGCTTGCTTTTCTTTTTTATACTTGCTGTTATCAAAGAGATCATCCAATGAATATTTGGGATTGCCGTCCTCATCCTTTTCATTTAGAAGCAAAAGCATAGCTACCGTATATCCACCGGTTCTGTCCATGGACAATACGTTCTTTCCCTTACCTAAATTCACATTCTTATATTTTTCACCCTTGAAGGTTGATGCTAAGCTTTTTTCCGGTACAATAGCATATATCTTTCTTAACTCTTTCGCATATATCATCTTCTCTTCCACGGAAGCTTTCTTCCAGTCCGGCTTTTTTATAGCATTTTTTCTATCCACTATGGGGCTAAAATCATCTACTACTTCTTCATCTATCTCTTTCATAGCTATACCTCCAATTAACCGATACTATCATCTGCATTTTACTCTGTCAGTATATCAAAGACTGCGCAACAAAAGCGCAACGCAACTGTTTTGCAGCTTCGCCGCTTCCTATAAAGTAAAAACCCTTCCGGAATATTCCGGAAGGGTTCTCTCCTCATATCAATATATATTAATGTCCGCCAAATCCCGGTCCATTGTTCTGCGCCTGAGGCTGATTGTTCTGCATCTCGTTTCTTCTCTCGAGATTTCTTTGATGCTGTCTCTGGATCTCCTCCTGCTGTCTCTGCGCATTGATGTCAGGAACAAGGGCGTTGGCCTCTTTATTGAACATCTGATTGATATTCTCATTGGTCACAGGCTTTCCCTGTTTTACCTGCTCGGTAGCCTGATTGATGATATTTCTTCCCTTCTCATCATCCTTGATCATACCGATCTCTCCCTCTCTGGGGATCACAGATGCATTGAGTCTATCTATAGCGTGTGAGAAGGATTCTCCGGGCTTAAGCTCAAGCTCTCTCTGATTTTTGAGATTATCCATCCTCTTTGAATAATATAATGTATGGCTTACATTATTCTCCATCTTTGTCTGGATAGCAGGATCATCTTTGTTCTCGGCAAGCTTGGCTCTGGTCTTTTCAAGATTTTCAAGCTGCTGCTCGCATCTTGCCTGAATCTCATCAACCTTTTCCTTTATCTGCTTCTCGAACATCTGCTTACGCATATTCTGAACACTCTGTCTGATTTCTTCAGCTGATTTGATCCTTCCCTGCTCATATTTGCTGGGCTTGTAATTAGGATCATTCTCCTGCTTTTCCTTCTTTTTCTTTGCATAATCGTCAGAGGTTTTATATACATCATAGGAAAGCTTGTCATATTTCTCAAGCTCTTCAGCAGTAAGACTTGCTCTACCCTTGATTCCCTTCATGAACTTCTCGAATTTGTCCACGGCCTTTTGCATAGCCTTGAACTCCTTCGAGGACTTCTTGTGAAGAACTGTCATATCAGCAACGATGGTGAGCTTATATGCTTCATCTGCCTGAGAAGTGGTAATATCCGCAGAGAATTTTGCATCCTCATAATTACCCTTTCTTCTGTTGGGGATATTGACCTCGATATCCTTTGGCTGCTCCCCCTTCTTTTCAGGCTCCTTTTCAGGCTCATTCTTCGCTGCTTCGGGATCCTTGCCTTCTGCAAGAGCCTTCTTCATCTCCTCGAATTCCTTACGTTCCTTTTCGAGCTTCTCTCTCTCTTCTTTGGCTCTTCTTATCTCTTCCTGAAGCTGCCTTCTCATCCTGTCAAGCTCATTATCTTCCTGATGATTGTTCTCGTTGTTATTGTTATTATTATCCTGATGCTGAACTCCATCGTTGTGGACCTCCTGGTGAACCGCATCATTATTGAGATTATTGTTGGCATTATCTACCTGAAGGTTATCCTGGTTGTTCTGAGGTGCCTCTCCGGGAAGAGGATTCTCATCCTTTACCTTTTGTGCGAGCTTCTGCCAATAGGGATCGGTACCATCACCAATCTCATTATATCTTGCCATCTGTTCAGGACTTAAATTATCGGTGCTTCTGTTATGCAAATAGACATTCTTAAGCATCTCATAATCAAACTTCTGCTGCTCTATAAGATCCATGTTATCATCTCTGACCCTGTCCATCATTGCAGCCCAATAGGGATCATTAACACCAAAGCTGTTGATCCTCTGCATTTCTTCTTCGGTATATTGATCCTCAGTGGCGCCTTTTGCCATTTTGTCAAGGATAGAATAGTCTTTTCTATATTGCTCGTCATCAACCTGAAATTCCTGCTTTATCTCTGCTTCGCTCTTGGAATTAACCGGAGCTTGAGCCTGAGGCTCTGGCTGCTGCTCATTAACCTGGGGCTGATTTTCTTCATGAGCAATATTCTGATCGTTCTGAACAGGTGCCTCAGCCGGCTGCATGCCAAGATCGCGCATCATCTGTTCCATGCGCTGCTGACGTCCCTCTTCCTCTCTTCTGAGCTGATCTTCATACGCTTCCATCTCTCGCTCATTTTCCTGTTGGATATTCTCCAACTGGTTTTCAAGCTCGACATCATCATCAGGTCCAAAGATATCATCTAAATCTCTCATATATCCGTCCTCCATTCTTACAGTTTCTCGGAGTAATTAATATCAAGTCAAAATTCTCCGCATCCTTGACTATAAGGTAACATACAAAGCATAACAAAAGCGCAACAAAGTGAAAATTATTTTGCGACCCTGATCTCCACCATATTGATTCCCTTGTCATCCTCGAATACACTTACCACATAGTGATATTCCTTGTCTCCATCCTTTATGGTAAATGGAGTCTCTCCGTATTTTTCAGTCTGAATACGGATCATACTGTCTGCTCCGGTTTCAGTTAATGTGATGGTTGCACCGTCCTCTGAATCCACGGTAAGAACCGCACTCTCTGAAAGGACAGGATTGCCGGGAAGGAAATTCAATCCGTCAACTTCAACCTCCGGCTTCATAAAGAAGATCACGCAGGCAAGCACCGGAATAAAGAGAGCCGCATCTCTCAGAATCTTCGTAGAAGTAAATCTGATCAAATAGAATGCGATCTGTACAAGACAAAAGATACCGGTTATAAGAAGCTTAGGCGGATGATTAAAACAATTCTTAAAAGCACTTATCATTTCGCCTGCCAAAAGGAAGAGCACCGGTGACAAGATGATCACACTAAACCAGTTTCTCTTTACTATGAACCATCCGATAAATGCCATGGGTAAAGTAAGGACCGTCCATATAAACCAGTATTTATAGTACATGAATATCTGCCATCCCATCTTTGAGAAAGGCACCTGAAAAAGGTAGATAAGGGGTTGGCTGATCAAAAAGAATACAAAAACCTTTAGTGAAGATTCAAGAGGCTTCTTGCAATTTGCCATGATGATGATGGCAAAGAATATCCACGCCTCCATAGTCACGCCCATCTTATAAAAAGATGTGTCCTTAAAAATAGGAACTATCAGAAAGATTGAAGTAAGTATTGCTGTGCCTACGGCAAACAATACCACAAAAAGCCAGCTCATATTTAGTCCACCATAAAGCTTTCCTAAAAATCCACCTACCTCTTCGATCTCATCCTGTGTATCAACATTTTTCTTTTCTTCTATCTGTTCACTCATCATTATCTCCTTGCGTAACTGTTCAAATCTGTAATGAATAGTTACGTAACCTTCTTATTGTCTAACTATGCAGATGCTCTTCCCCTGAATGTAAATCCAAGCATAGTCATATCATCAAATTGAGGTTCCTCACCTGCGAATTCATCCACAGCCTTGGTCATCCCAAGTATCTGCTCCTCACATGATTCCTCTTTATGCGAATTCAGGAATTCAAGCATCCTGTCGGTTCCGAATCTCTCTTCATCCGGACGCTTTGCCTCATTGACACCGTCAGTATAAAGGAAAATACGGTCGCCAACTCCAAGATCATATTCGATCTCAGGGAATTCAAGTCCCGGTATAAATGCAAGAGGAGGACCATGGGGAGTCTTCTCAATGGTATATTCCTCGCCGGCCTTCATGATAGCAGGATAATCATGACCTGCATTACATACCTTCATATGTCCGGTATTCAAATCAATGATACCGAGCCAAACAGTAACAAAAAGTCCTGCATCATTCTTCTCAGCAAGTCTCTTGTCCACATATGCCAGTATCTCCGCGGGCGACAAGCCTGTCTGAGAATAGGTCTTTATAAGGGTCTTTGATATAGCCATAAAGAATGCTGCTCCTACACCCTTGTCAGATACGTCAGCTATAAGAATAGCCAAATGATCATCATCTACCATAAAGAAATCGTAAAAGTCTCCACCGACCTCCCTTGCGGGACGCATCTGAGCATAAAGGTCGTACTCTTTCTTATCGGTAAAGTTGGGAGAAAGCTTCTCAAGCATACCCTGCTGAATAGAGGTTGCGATCTCGATCTCCGCTCCGACTCTCTCTCTTTCAGCGGTGACAGACTGAAGATTCTCCATGTAGTCAACAATGCTCTCCTGCATATAGTTGAACTCATGGTACATGTCCTCGATCTCATCACCGGTCTTTATATCCAGAGAAACTATATTCTCTTTGTCAAAGCCTGTCTCTTTGGTTCCGAACCTCTCAGCAGCATCGGTAAGCTCTTTTATTGGTGAAATAACAGTCTTAAAGAGGAATCTACTGTATATTACCCTTGCAATGATCAAAGAAACCAATAAAACTATAGCCATCATCGAGAAGAACCATATTCTCTTTTTCATGATCCAGGTCATATCCAGATCAACAAATACTATTGCCACGGTATTTCCCGCTGAATCATATACAGGTTCTCCACCGGTACAAAGCCATCCCCAATCATCAAAGGTGATAGTGGGCTTTACATGACCGTTTTTGTTTAACTTTCCAAAGGCATCGGGAATACTGTCCTCAAAACCTAAACCATAGAATCTGGCGTCAGGCTCAGCAAGAAAATATGCCTTATCATTCTCGATCACCTCTATATAGAGATAAGCGACATCCATTCTCTTTCTGACATCAGCCATCATCTTATAGAGTTCTTCATATCGCTCAGCCAGTCCGCGCTCTTTAAGATATTCAACGATCTCCAACTGATATTCGTTGGAAGCATTCTCGTACATCTTTCTGTAATCGTTCTCATGAATGAGAACTGCAAGCTCAGCAAGAAGATCACCATCAGCAAGCTCAGATACCGTTGTTGCCACCTGGGTTAGCTTGTCCTTGTAGATTTTGTCAATATCCTTACTATAGGTATAGATACTACCTGCAAGGAAAAGAACAGCGATGATGATCAGGGAATTGGTCATGATCTTGATAAGCCTTTTCCCAAGCCTTGATTTTTCCTTTACTTTTATTTTTTTTTCTTTTTTGACTTCAATGACCTTGGCTTCCGGTTCACCTTCGCCCATGGGAAGACTCTTTTCTTCGGTTGTTTCCTGAAAACTAAGTACTACCTCTTCCTCGATCACGTCATCAACCTTTATATTACTCATACACCACTTTCCTCCACATTGACCTTCTTAGTTTTTTTCCTGTCAAAGATACCAAATACAAGGAATATGATTGAAAGCAGGATAAGCATTCCTGCTACAACAGTCAGACCACTCTTTACACCTAGGATCAATACATAAGAAAAGACAAATGAACCGATTGATGAAGCGACGTTCTCGAAAATGCTGTAGATACCAAATGCTCTGTCGTAGCCATATTCCACAACTTCATCAAGCTCCGTAAAGTAACCCGTCATAAGAGGATTGCCAAAACCATCTGAGATACCTACAAGGGCTAGGGATATAAGAAGTCCGGGAATATTTTGGAACACTATGACCACTACAAATGCAAGGGCATATATAATGGATGATATAGCAAGTCCAAGTCTCTTCTTCTTTGAGAAGGCTTTTGTAAGTACACCTCCAAAAAGCACTACGAATAATCCGTCTATCAGATATGAATAACCGATATAGGTCTCTGTAAGTCCCCACTCTTCTCCGATAATGGGATACATATAATTGAGGTAATAAGCGACTATAGACGCAGGTATCAGCATCATGAAAATGAATATGATCATATTGGGATTGAAGATTAGCTTTAAAGGTGACATCTTAGAACCTTCGCCTTCCTCTTCCTCAATATCATCAGTACTCAAGTTTGCAAGATACTTGGCTGTCACAAATACGAGTATGAAACCAAGAGCAGCTGAGATCAGGAAAAGCACGGGGAAGTTAACCCATTGAATGAGGAAACCTCCAAAAAGCACACCGCAGTTGGTTCCTGAAAATCCTGCCGCAGAATAATAAGCAAAACCTGTATCTCTCTGATCCTCGGGAAGATCCGTGATCAGTACATTTATCATAATGACAAGCATACCCCAGCCTGCGCCAAGGAAAATGGCACTTAGGGCAACAACCCAGATATTGGGAATGGCACGAAGGGCAATACCTATCACCATAAAGATAGAACTAAGTACCGCAGTCTTTCTTCCACCAAGCTTCTTTATCACCCTGTTTCCAAATGCGGAACAGATAGCTCCGGCAATAACCTCAACCGAAATAGGTATAGCAGAAAGAACCTCAGGGGAAAGTCCAAAGGTCACTCCCTTTCCGGCTATCCTCATGGCATAGATCGGAACCAGGGCTGCAGTCAGGTTGATGATGAAGCTTACAAGGAATGTAATGAAGCGGAGAAGTCCTGCAGGAACAGTCTTTTTCTTACTCTTGTTCTCTGAGGTATTTTCTTCATATTGACGCTTAGCCGCAACATAATAGAATATCTCGATGACGAACATGATCACGACGATCGTCATAGCAAATATATTGATGATCAGAGTACGCAAAATATCCTGAGTCTCAGACACAAAGCCCTCAAGATCCTTACCAACCTCTATGAGACCTACGGCATTGCCGTCATCATCATACATGGGGGCAAGAACATAAATATAGCTTCCGGAGCTATTTATCTCGGAGCAAGTCATATTCTTTCCTTCCTCCAATACAGTCTGCTCATCCGAGCCCTCGTAGTCCCAATCATATGGATATACCACGCAGACACCCTCCAATGTATATGTAAGGGTAATGGTTCCATCGATCACTCTATAAAGGGAGCAATACATATCCTTGGCATCCTCTGTATCAGCCAAAAATACAGACTCAACAGCTTCCTTCACAGCCATATAATCATCGTTCATATAATCCGAAGGCTTTGTAAGATTCAAAAATGCATCCTTCGGTATTCTGTCAGCCGTAACAACTGCTGCAAGATTTTCTCTTGAGAAGACCTCATTCTGGAACTGGAGCTTAAACTTTGGATAAACTGATCCAAGGAAAAGACCGGCCATACCGAACACTCCCACAGCAATAGCAATGATAATCCTCATATACATGCTGGCTTTTTTTACTAAGAACACAATAAAAATAAATAGATTTAATAAAACGCCAAGAGCAAGAACTCCAAGCATGATCCACATTATGATCGTTATAAGCTTTATGTTATCCGAAAGTTCAAATTCATAAAAGCAATCATAACTTCCATCATCATTCCATGTCAAAACTGAATATGAGGTTGCTGATACAGGGGAATACTGGGCAAATATACTGTTGGATATCTCGTCGACACCACCCAAATCCGGATCCTCTGCCACGAATACACTCTCCTCATAGGTTTCTGTATCCATCACAAGGATATTCCTGAGTCCTATATCATTGGAGTAAAGCTTGCCGTTACCAAAACTTACATTTCTAATGATACTTCCGTCTACATCATCACTATCATATAAGAGCTCGTCATTCACACCATCAACATACTTGTAGATCATACCATTGTAGGTTGAATAATAAAGCTCTTCCTTTTCCCTGTCGAAAGTTGCGGAAAGCACCGTGTTCTCAACATAGGGGAAATTAAAGCTAATAGCCTTTGCATTTGCCTCATCAGATACATAGATGGAATCATTGACCTTTCTGATATAATATACAGAATTGGATGATCCTGTCATGCCAACCACTGAAGCGCGGAATCTGTCCTCCTCAAAATTTCTCGAATCCCTGTAGTTCCAGTTCTTCAAGGTGGAAATGTACTTTCCCTCAGGAGAGAACTTCACTATTCTCTCAGATCCCTTTCTTACGCCTTGATAAGCTCTGACATCAAGAATATATATACTTCCCTCGTCATCCACACATATACTGTTGGCATCAGAGAATGTCTTATCTGATGCCTGCTGCTGCCAAAGAAGCTTACCCTCGCCAGAAACCTTTAAAAGCCTCTTACTGGCGCTATCTACGATAATCAGGTTCCCGTCCTTATCAGTTGCAGAGCATATAACACTCTCCAAAGCAAAAGGCTTAAATGGATCCACAAAGATCCAAGCTCTGAAAAAAAACACATAAACCAAAGAAATGATCAGCAATAAACTACTGATCACTATCCATGTTTTTTTCCTTTTCATGACCCTGTCTGCCACGGCTTTAGTTAAATCTTTCTCCTGCATCTATCCTGTTCTCCGTTATTTTTTTCTCTTAGTGTCAATCTTGAAAGAAGTGAATACTCCTCACAGAGATTCATCTTGTATTTTCTAAGGCCTTCTATTCCACAATCCTCGGAGTAGTTGATGATATCAACACCCTTAAAGAATCTCTCATAAGTCTCACGAAGCAGATATTCATTGATACCCTTCATGCGATTCTTTGCATGTTTAAACTGGTACACCCCCTGCTCGTTATGCCTTGTTGCGATACAAAAACCGGCAAGCTCTCCGTCCACTCGTACCTTGATGCCTCTTGTACGAAGCTTGTCAAAGGAATCAAGAACTCTTCCGGTCACATCAAGAAGACAACCGAACTGACACTCCTCGCAGTCCTTCTCACCGCACCAGACCTTTTTCATAAAAGCGTTGATCTCTTCCTTATCATCTGCAGTGATCTCCGATACCTCGGAATTAAACTTCCTTAAAAAATATCTGTATCTGTATCGGTCATCCTGCTTGTTCATTCCCTTTTCAAATGCATCGGCAGTATAAATGTATTCCTGATATTCCCGAAGATCCTCTACTTCAAAACCCGCCTCTGCTTCATAGAAGGGAAGCATCCAGGGAACCACATCCATAATAATAAGAGGAACACCTATAGCCTCAAAGTCATTCTTTAAAATAGTGAATACCTTCTTAAAAGCAGCACTTTCATAATGACCGATAAAAGGTGTTCCCACAAGAATCCCTTCATTGGATTCATAACATATCTCGATGATGATATCATCTTCTATCTTAAAATATACGGGAAGGGTATCTCCCCAAGCTATCAGGTTCAAAAAGGCAGTGGCTGCTGACCAAGGATGATTCATCCGATCATAAAATGGTATGAACAATTCCTGATCCTCAGGAACTACCTTCCTGTATCCCAATTCATATATCTTATCAAGCATAGCCTGATCTATTGGTGTAATGCTTCTCATGATTTAAGCCTCTTCTTTATCGTAAGGATATTCTTTCCATTCTCATAAGAATATTTAACGTCATCCATGGTCTGTTTTACAAGATAGATGCCAAAACCACCCTCCTGCTCGATAAATGTCTTGCCGGAAGTATCAACATCATCATAAGCCAATGGATCAAACGGTGTTCCCGAATCCATGAACTGTATTGAAATACTCAAGGGATCTTCATTCACTTCACACAAAACCTCAGCCTTTCCGATATCAGGCCTATAGGCATAGGAAATGATATTCACGATGATCTCCTCAACGCAAAGTCTGATCTGTCCAAGGATGTGCTTATCACAACCATAGGAAAGAAGCTTCTCCCTTATAAAATCCTGTACTACATCCACTGCCCTGTCCATAGCATCAATGGTCAACGAATTGCCATCCTCACTTATGGTATATTCAGGTCCGTCGTAAATATCAAAGCTGTCGTCGAGTATATTGCTCCACGAATCTCCACCTAAGGAAAAGCTCTCAAATTCTTCTTCAGAATCCCCACCTAAGCTAAAGCTCTCAACATCATCCTCAGAATCTCCGCCTAAGCTAAAGCTCTCGACCTGTTCTTCATCAGGCTCACCGATATGAAATTCTTCAAACTTGTCTTCCTTCATAAACCCTCCGAAGTCTATTCTTCATCTTCTGTGATTCCATTCTCGGAATCGTATCCCTCTGACTCTTCATCGTATCCGTCAGATTCATCTTTTCTTTCACTCTCGGAGAATGATTCCATTCTCCTTTGGGCTCTTTCAAGTGCCTTCCTTGCAGCGGCTTCCTTCTTTGCCGCCTTCTCGTCAGCGCGTCTTTTGGCTTCCTGTTTTTTAGAAAGCTTTTTTTCCTTCTTTTCATTCTCCTTCTGATCCTTGATCTCGGAAAACTCGTTATTACCTTCCTTTAAAACATTCTTGCCCTTTATACGGTTCTTGATGTAGAAGATATACGCATGAAGCACATCATGTACGCTGTATTTTGAAAGTCTTCTCTTGATGGTATCAGGTAATGCTTTATCAAACTTCTTTAAAGCTGAATTGATAGCCAGTGAAGAAAACAGTGCTTTTGGCGTATATACAGCAAGTTCAAGCTCTCCTTCGTCATTCTCATAAAAAATGATGACTACCGGATAATAGACATGAGCCCTGATGATACATGCGGCTGAATCCTCTATACTCTTCATATGAATGCCACGGCCGATATTCTTCATGGCCTGCTCTGCCTTGTAAATAGCCTTTGTAGCATTATATTCCGTATCATAGAAGAAGTCTCTCTCCTTGATACCGTAAAGTCTGATCTTGGACTCTCCGTCTGCCGCTCCCCAAAGCTCTATCCTTCTTGCATCTACTGCTATATATTTGCCATCCTCATCTATCTCCATGTGGTTTAAGAAGATTTTTTTTACTTCTTCTGCCACGGGATTCTCCCGGCGGTTAAAACCAAACATCTATCCTACCTCTTTACCTTACTTTTTCGGTGCCTCTCCTGTTGAGAGAATAACTACTCTTTCATCCTCTATATCAACATTCACATATTCGGTGACACCTGCTCCCTCATTCTTCAGAGTTAATACAGTATGAAACTTGCCCTCTTCTGTAATCTCCTCCGCTGTGATCTCAGGTACCTCCTCAGTTGAAATGTTGTTTTCTTTAGCATCCTTGCCTTCATATTTTAATTTTTCTGCCTCTGCATAAGCTACAGGATCAAAGCCAGAATTGTAAGACACACTGTAAACCAACTGTCCCTTGTCATTTATGCCGGAATCAACACTTATGATACCGGAACCGGGCTCAATGGTCCATCCGTAGGTTTCCTTGGAAAAAATGATCATACCGACTCCGGTCTCTAAATCATTCTTAAGATAGTAAGGTGAATCAGTACCGGTGCCTCCGACACCACCACCATTATCAACCAAAACCGATCCGTCCGCTATACTGACATACATACCATCCGTAGCTTCAGCGACAGATACAGGGATTCTGGCCTCTATGGTCTTTATCTTCTCACCCTCGATCTCTCTTTCCTTGGAAAGAATAAGTAATGAATACCCTACTGTCTTGGGACTTATGATAAATGAGTTTTTCTTTCCGCTATTGCCACCCTTTAAAGTAGCATCGAAAATCTCATTATTTTCCACTTCAATATTCCAGGTAAGATCGGTGTTCGACTTACTCTCAATCTCTAAGATAATATTGCCATTCTCATTCTTAAATTGTCCGGGGTAATTGGTTCCCTCAAATATCTTGGTATATTCGCTCTTGCCGTTTCTTGATATAAGCACAATGATAATACCTATAACTATCACGGCGATTAAGCCCGCTATCAGAATGATCTTTTTCTTATCCATTTTTTATCCTCTTTCATAAACCTAAGCCGCCACCGAAAGGAAATACCCTTCGGTGGTAGCTTATAGATTATCTTACTCTTCTATCCTAAATATCCTTCCGGTATTGGCATCTCTATAGATTCCATTGCCGAGAGGTATCAGCTCAGAGCTCTTGTTGGGAACGGTTGTCTCTTTCTCTTTAATAGTCTCCGTAGCAGCCTCAGTAGCAGCCTCAGTAGCAGCCTCTGTAGTAGCTTCTGTGGTCTCGGTCTCCTCCTCCGTAGTAGTTTCTTCCTCGGTGGTAGTAGGATGATAACCCTCTACAGTTACAAGCACTACATCGATCACATCAGGAGCTTCCTTAGAGCTTATCTCAAGCCTGTAGGTTACATCCGTACCCACTCTGTTGGCAGGTGTTTCAGGAACCGTGAACTTGAATTCATACTTGGATACGCCTGATATTGAGCTATCAGTAATCTCGGAAGGTGTATCTCCAACCATACGGAAGGCCTTGACATTGAAGCCTTCGGTTGAACCGAACATGGTGATCACACCCTTGATACTGTCTCCCTCAAGTGCAACCATACGAAGAATATTGCCCGATACTGTCTGAGGTCCATCGCTGTTCTTGGTAATGGTAGAAGTCATCATAACATCTGAAAGTCTTAACATTCCACCGCCTGTTGTACCGGTAAATCTCTGAACACCGCTTCTTTCGATGGTTCGAAGATCATATCCCAGTATGCACTTAACATAATTGATAGCCCAGCTTGCATTTCTGCTTACCAGTATCCTCTCAAGTCTCTTCTCAGCCTTTGTAGGCTCTTCTGTAGTCTCTTCTTCTTTATCCTTCTTCTTGTCATCGGTTGTCTCGTCAGTATTCTCATCAGCATTCTCAGCTGCGGCCTTATTCTCTTCCTTGACTACCGCATTGGTTATATCGTAGGTCGACTTGTTAGCCGATACAACCTTACCGTTATAAGGAACAACCTCGATAGATGAGATTGAGAACTCAGGTCCAAGATCTCTTAAGAACAGCTTGACAGTTGCAGTCTTGCCTGTTTCAAACTTCCTTACATCACCCTGAATATAAGGAGTGATATCGGCGATCTTATAATCCATCTTGTCTCCAAGATAATTGGTATAATTGAAGGTCATCTGTACCATGGAATCGGTTCCGCTCTCAAGAAGTGAGTTGGCCTCAGCCGTGGTAAATGTAAGCTCTACAGGAAGTACACTATCCTTACCGTAAGCATTATCACAGGTCTTCGTATGCTTCTTTAGCTTGTTGGTAAGCTCGTAGCTCTCCTCTCCAAAGGAAGCATAACATCTCTTGGTAAGAATCTTGTCAAAATCACCGGTCGCCTCATTGGTAACCTTCTTCTTAACTGCATAGCATACAGCCGATGCACAATCGATCTTTCCTTCAAGACCTCCATAAGCAGCTATGGTATATCCGGTGATCTCCTTAACTCCGGGTACATTGAAGCTTATCTCAGCAGTTAAGCCCTCTCTGATCTCTGTGTAGCCCTGATCTGTAAGGTATACATAAGGTGAACGGTATTCATGTATTCCGTCATCAAGGTATGACTTGTAATTGATTGATACAGCTATATCATTGCCCTCAGGAACCAGAGTTTGTGTCTCGGTATCCGGTGAGAATGCAAGTGACAGTTTCTCCTCACACATATCACTATGTGTATTCTCAGGTGAAGGATCTGCAGGTGCGCCAAGAGTTGCGGTCATTCCTCCAAAATTGTATTCGTAGGTTCCTACGATCACATCCTCCTTCACATGCTGAACTATAGCATGATCAAATTGAATCTTTTGACTGTTACATTGTATATTGAGCGAAGCTGCACTGATCATATCCGTAGCTGAAAGACCGGTAGCCACATATACAGCCTGATCCGTAGATGAATTCCTCGGTTCAAGCTCTCCGGTAACCTTCAGATATTGAGAGAAGGGAATACCGTATTTAAGCTTTGCAGTAACCTTAGTACCTGTGATACCATTGGTCTTCTTCTTCGGATATACAAATATATTCACTCTGTCATCGATAGAATCAGGATTCCTTGATACAGGAGTCTCCCAAGCCTCACTCTCAGCCCATACAAATGTATTGAGTGTCTTTAGGTTTATAACTGTGGTGGGAAGAGGAGTCGCATTAACCTCCAATGGAAGATAATTGGTATCCTCCCTGACACAGATATTTCTGGTCTTCATATTTCTATAAAGCTCGTTGTTGAAGGTGAGCTGTAAAGGACCATCCTCAATAACCTGAGAAATAGCTATATTTCCTACGTTGAAGAAGGCCGGATATCCGTTTCTCGATGCAGCTGTAAACTGTATGCTTACAAGCTTTTCTACATCAGGAAGTGCCGGGATCACAAACCTGTCGGTATGATGTGCCCTAAACATCCACTCATCATCAGAAACACTCTTCAGGTACTGGGCAGCCACAGTAACATCACTTGTGTTGGTCTCCGCCTCAGCCTGATTTACACTCTTATTGAGGTATGCTGAAAGCCTTGAAACAACATCAAAGTTGAAGGTTCTTATGGCATTGTTCTTATCTATGTAGATGAGTGAAGCCATAACAGATCCCTTGAAGGGGAAGTAGCCTGTTGACTCATCCCATGATTCCATAGTCATCTCACAGAGAAGATTAACAGCTCTCTTCTTGCCGGAAACTACATATTCCCTTGCAAGGTCAGATGCAGATCTTGCCTGCTGACCTCTAAATGAAGCAGCCTCCATCTCCTCCACATAACCAATGTCGATCCAACCAACCTGGTCGATCTCATATACTGTAGTAGCACCACCATTGGTCTGCTCTGATACAGTGATCCTGTCTATATTAAGCTTATCGAAGGGGTCTGAATCTGAGCTGGTATCCTCAGGAATGATCCTCACAAGCTTAAGCTCTCCATAATCCCTGTTTGTTGAAATAGTGAAGCCTTCACTCTTACCTGATCTGAAGCCGTCACTGCTTATCTGCTGATTAGCAAGAACAAATCCACTGCTACCATTTTTGAATACCAACTGGAAGTAGAAATAGTTCTTTGAACCTGAATCACCGTCTCCGCCGTCGTAATCCGGATCCTTTGCCACATCAACGATCACGTCATATGATTTAGCCTTCTTGCTGAAGCCCCAGTTTATACCGGTCTGCTCATAGGTCATCTTATAACGTACATCAGCATAGTTGGCGGAGCGGATATCCTTCATCTCCTTAGAGTTGAATACGATGTTATAGCCCTCGTTATTGGTAAAGAGCTGCTCCTCACCCTTGGTTCTCACGTAAGCCTTCTGATCCTCACCTTCGCCCTCTTCGCCATCTTCCTCACCATCGGCTCCGGTTGTCTTCTTTTGGTTAACCTTGTTACCCTTACCATCGACTTCGTTGCCATCGTAATCCTTTACGATAGCATCTGTTCTTGCAAGTGAGAATACATCATAAGATTCGATCTCTCTCTCAACCCAGAACTTTGATGAAATGCCTGCAGTTGAAACATCCTTATTGTAGGCTCTTCTCTTTCCATAGTGATCAACGAATGAAAGACGCATATTCTTCATCTGCCATTCATCATTACCCTTAAGGTTGATATCGGTAGAAACAAATGCTGCAACATCCTCAGCATCTATAAGGAATTTACATACTCCACCCTCGGCAAGGCATACCTCGGAGATATAATCCCTACCTGCTGTATCAGGCCAAACTCCAAGAAACTCATCTGCTCCCGACCTTGCACTATAGTCCTGAGTATTGTCAAAGCTATCATCTCTGTTATTATAATAAAATCTTACAGTAACATCATCCTTGGTTCCTGCTCTCTGAAGCTCACTGGTCTCCAGGGTTACAAGGAACTTACCAAAACCATTGTCGGTCGATGTCAAAGGACTGTTCTTCTTATAAGAAACAAGCTTTAGCTTATCAGAAGCTCCGGGCTTTAGTACGATACCCTTCTTCTCTGTAGTAGTCACATACATCTTAGGACCGTTCTTCTCGTTCTGGAATACATACGAAAGAGTAGCACCCTTAAGCTTTACACCCTCGCTGTCAGTTCCTCCGGGAACATAAGGCATACAGCCACCCTGATAAAAGGATACTCCGGCTAAACCTATTTCATCAGCACCGGTTGAAACGGCTGCATTTCCCATATCGGCGGTTGCATTACTAACCTGTAGGGTATTCTTTTTGATCATCTCCCTAGCCTTGTCTCCAACATATATAGCAGGATCTCCTACAATCTTATCAAACTCAGGGAACCATCCGGAAAATGCTATGATACCTCCGCGCTCAGCAAAGCCCATAATAGTCTCATCAGGAATCTGAAGCTTTAACTGTGCATAACTGCTTAGGATCACAGGAATCATGACCTTTCTGGTCCATCCGTGAATATCCTTATATTGGAGCTCCACAGCAATATCTTCGATTATTCCGTCATAATCCTTGACGCTCTTAGCATCTTTATTGAGGAAGGCCTCCAATCCGGACTTTACATCATCCGCAAAATCCATTCTAAGAGAATAAAGGCCCTTGGTCTGAGCATATTCTCTCTTAACTTCATCCTTAGCGTAATTCTTAACCTCGCAGTAGGGATTATCACTTCCTCCACCGATGGTAGCCACATAATCCGTCTCTCCGGTAGAAAGGCTCAGTGTTCCGCTATCCTTCTTAACCACATCAGCTACAAGATAGCCCTCAAAATCGAAGAACTGCTGACCTGAGATCAGACCATATTCCTCATAACCCTTGTATGATGTCACCTTATATACTGAAAGACCCTGAACAGTCCATGCTCCGGACTTACCCGAAGAAATATATACATCTACACTTTCAACCTCTTTGATCTCTGATTCTGTCTGGAATGCATAATCCTGAACAGTCCATGAATCAATAGGCTTTTCCTCGCCACCAACATCATCATAATTCATGGAAGCTGCAAGAGTCTTGCCGTATGTATTGAAGATATCATCTCCGCCGCCGTAATACTTTAAGAGATTGTCACTTCTTTCCTTACCGTCTACATTGGGGAAAAGGAATTGTGATTTTGATACTCCGTTAGCATCCTTATAGCGAATTGCAAAATAAAGAATATCACTTCCCGCAGAAGCACCGGTTGCAACAGTCAATGCATATGTATTTTCTGGGGCTGTTATAACCTTTCTGTCCTTCCAGGAAGACATGTTCTTATATGCTTCATAGGTAGGAACTTTAGTATCGGGAGTTACATGATACATAGGCTCCTCGAGATCATCCTCTTCCTCTGTGGTGCCATTATTGTCATCATCATCGTCCCCCCAGTCACCGAAGATATCTCCGCCTGCACTCTGAGTAGTCCCTTCTGTTCCGTCTGCTGTACCGGAGCCTGTTCCACTTTGGTCGTTCCCACCGGTTGATGTAGCACCCTCTGACGCATCATATGCTCCGGTCTCTGTACCGCTATATTCTACAACCTCTTCACTTGACAGAAACTGAGGATCTTCTGTGGTATCCGTAGATTCCGTTGCCTCTGTAGAAGGTGCATCGGGATCAAGAAGAGTACTCTGGGTAGCCTCCTCTGTGGTCTGCTCTGTTGTTTCTGTGGAATTGATGGAATCAAATATTTTCTGGAAGGGATCCTCTGTTGTATTAACATCCCCTTTGACGCCACCACCGGTTTTGGTTCCGCCACCGGTTGTAGTTCCGCCACCGATCGTTGGAGGCTTGATAGTCGTAGTCTTTTTTGTTGCCAACGCAAAAGGACTCGCTGACAAAACCATGGCAGCTGTAGCAACCAGGGCGAGACTCTTCCTTATCCTTTCTTTTAATCTCCTATTCTTTCTCATAAAAATCATTCCCCATTTCGTGAAATAAACTCGAACTATGGTCATGCTTCAAGCTTTTCCTTGCGCTTTAGCTACATAGTACACTAATCTTGACCCTATGATACAACACAAGGCATAACAAAAGCGCAACACTCTAATAGAAAATCACGAAAAATTTCTTAATTTATCGTATGTTTAATAATCCGGCAAGTCCCGTCATCTCAAAAACCTCCATGACATTGCCGTTCACGTTGGTTATAAGAAGCTTGCCGCCCTTTTGGTTGAGCTTGATATACAGATTTCTGATGGTTCGAAGCCCGGCACTCGAAATGTAATTGAGATCTGCCATATTGAGAGTAAGTGTTGTAAACCTCTCGGCCATCTGCAAGAACAGTTGATCGGCATCTCTCGCTGTCCTGGTGTCAAGATCACCGGAAAGCAAGAGTTCTCCGTCCGTCCCTCGATTAACTAATTTGACGTCCATCCTTTATTCCTTCCATTGCTTATGGTTTTAAGGCTATCTTATCCGTTAGCCTTTTTCTTTCTTTGTTCCTTTACATAGCTTGCCAGCTCTTCAAGGGTGATCTCCATGACAGACTCTCCGAGCTCGTCAAGTCTCTCCATAAGATCCATATTTGCATATTCTTCAGCTGCCTCGTTAAGAAGCTCTGCGAATATAAACGGTGCTGGCTCGTATTCCTCTGAATCATCCTCGAAGGACAGCTCGTCATCATCATCGTCAAAGCTGTCGAAGCCGAAGTCATCATCATCGTCTTCATCCTCGTCCTCGTCTTCATCAGAATCGTAGTCTTCATCGTAATCATCTTCATCTTTTTCGTCTTCATCACTTTCGAAGTCGAAGTCATCTTCATCCTTTTCGTCTTCATCGCTACCAAAGTCGAAGTCGTCATCCTCATCCTCGTCATATTCTTCTGACTTGTAGTCTTCTTCTTCGGTATCCTCGTCGATGTAAGCCCTTCTCTTTCTCTTCTCCTCTTCTTCGGCAGTATCCTCGATAGGTCTTCCTGCAGCTTGAGCTCCAAGAGAGATCCATTTAAGCTTATCCTCAAGCTCTTTAGCCATCTGCTCACGCATACTGTCTTTGAATTCTGAAAGAGTTTCCTCGATAAATGCCTGCGAATATCCGGCATCCTGTGTAGGAGCAGCAACCTGAGGTGCAGCATAGGTCGCAGCCGGTATAACAGGTTGAACAGGTGTAACAGGAGTAGCAGCCATAGATACGGAAGGTGTAACAGGTTGAACATTTGAAGATGCGTTCTCCATATCCATCGCCTCTTCCTCGGATATCTCCGAAAAGCTTATGCCACCTGTTGATATCTGATCCTCGGATACCTCCGAGAAGCTGATACCGCCCGATTGTACAGGTTCTGTGGTCTCTGAAAAGCTGATGCCTCCAAAGCGTCCCATAGCCATCTCGTACTCTCTGCGATCCACAGTTTCCTCTGCAGCGATGAGCTTTTCCATCGCTGACTTCTTGGCCTGAGCCTCCAGCTCTCTTTCTTCCTGAGATGCCTTGATCTCCTCGGCCTCGTCCTCTGATATCTCGGAGAAGTTTAAGAAACCTGATAGCTCTTCCTTCTCGACAATGCCGGAAGCCTCATTGGCAATTCTCTCGTTAACATTTGCATCATGCAAGGCTCTTGATTCACCAATAAATTCATTCCAGGTCTCTTCTCCGTCCTCACCATAGAAATAATTGGTTACGAAGTCCGGATTTGAGAACATATCTACCATTGTATCAGGAACCTCAACCATGAATGAGGATCTTGAGGTAGGACTCATAATGGTAAATGCCTGTCCACGCTTGGCAGCAAGGATATCCTCCTGCTCCCTCTCATTGATACCGCCGGCCTTCTGATAAAGCTTGCACAGATCATCCATATCATTGGGAGACAATCCGAATACAAAGCTATACTGGCAGGCGTTGATGATAGCTGAAGACTTTCTGGCAATCTCCTCACTACCCACAAAGTCCTTGATATTCTGTGTAATAACTATCTGCATACCGTTGTACTTACGGATACGCTTAGCAAGCTGGAACATAAAGTCAAGGGCTACAGGGAATTTGTTGTCGATGAATACATGGGCCTCATCGATTACAACAACGATCTTTCTGTTAAGACCGTATTTGAGATTGTAATCCCTGTTCTTTATGATCTCGTTGTCGATATATTTAAGCACCAACAGCATCTGCGCATTTGCTATAGTAGTATTTCTGTTGGCAAGCATAGACTGGAAGTTGAATACCGAGAAGTTCTCATCCGTAGTAATAGTTGACGGACCATTCCAGATATTCGCATTTCTTCCGCCTGTAGAGAACTTTGCAATGTAGTTCACCAATGAACGTAAGAGCTGACGAAGATATTCGTTGTTGGTTCTCTCAAACTCGGCAAGTACTACATCATAAAGATCGTCAAATATAGGATAATCACCTGCTGTCAGGTTGGAAAGATCTGTCTCCGGTGTGATACCAAAATCAAGGTAAACTCTCTCAACAAGTGAATTAAGGTACTCCAACGCATCCTTATCTATATCGGGAAGTATCTGCCTGAAGAACTCCTCCAAGAACTGAAGGTGAGTAGCGTATGAACCACCGGGTCCTCCACCCTCGGTACCTGCCTCATCATCATCAAGCGCTGTAATGATATGGAAAGGATTGAGTCTTCCATACTTTGCATTTCCCACGTTTATAACCTTACCATGAAGGTTCTTTGCAAGCTCTGAATACTCATTCTCCGGATCGAGAATAAATATCTTTGCGTCCTCAGAAGCAAGATTGGAAAGCAATGACTTGGTAGCGTAAGATTTACCGGAACCGGACTTACCTACGATAACCATGTTGGAATTGACTCTTTCTGAATCTCTTCTGAAGAAATCGATAAATACGGGTACTCCATCGGATTGACCCAGCTTAATACCGCCCTTATCTGAAATATGAGCAAATATCCAAGGAAACATACCGGCTACCGTATTAGAAGGTATTCCTCTTGCTTCTTTAATAAGAGGATCATAAGCTGATATCTGTCCGCCTATGTAAGCCTGTATCTGCATAAAGTCCATACCGGAAAGCTTAAGTCCGGCCTCGCTGTAGCTTCTTCTTACAGTTCTCTTGATATCCGCTACCATTGGAATGAGGCTGTCTCCGAAACCCTCAGAAAGGACAGGGTCATCTCTTGTAGCAACTCCGTCATAGGCTGTCACATAAATATTGGTAGAAAGCAGGGTTTCGTTGTCCTGCTTTAAGGTTACAAGCAATGTTGACAGTGTATCGATATGCTCCTGAATCTCGATGAGCTTTGAATCAATACTGGTATTCATATATTGTCCACGGAGCTCTGCAAGTGAATAGTCGATAGCTCTGATGGCTTTTGTCGAATCAGTAGGAGTAAGCTTTACCACAACCTTGGTGGAAGGAAAGCTCATAACTCCTGCAAGCCAAGAATCTCCAACGACAGACGGATAATTGATGACACGCATATTGTGAGTGATGATACCATCCGTCACAATCCTTCTCATAGAGAATCTGAGGCTTTCGGGCATAGCCCATTTAGCATAGTGCTCAGGAGAGATACGATCTATCTCCTTCTCGTCAAAATCGAGGCAGTTGGTATATTTAAGGAAAAGGGCAAGTCCCTTGGTGTCAAGTCTCCTTACGACAAGCTCTCCTCTTTCAAGTTCAAGTACAGCCTGCTTTACAGCAATATCTAGTCTTCTCTTCTCACTATCAAAAAGAACCAGATAGTAGAAGGGCTCTATAACCTTCTCATCCTCACAGAGAGCTCTGACCTCATTGATACGCTCATATTGTATCTCAACTCTGGCCTGAAGCTCCTCCTCAGATAAAAGTCCGCTTTCATAGGATTTTTTAAGAGCATCCAATTTTTCATATTCGGAATCAAGATATTCATCATAAATGATAGGTCTCTGAATCTTTACGATATTGGCACCATAATCGCCCTTAAAGCTTCTTAAAACCTTACCAAAGCAATTCTCAATGGAATTGTTTCTTCTGTATTTTGAAAAGAATCTGAACTCAATGGGATCAATCTCAATAGCAGCACCATAATACTTTCCATCATAGTCAATAAAGCCATCCTTGATATCAGTAAATGGCATGATCTCATCCGAGTACTCAAAATCAGCCTCGTTCTCCTTGGCCTCTGCTTTTTCCTTCTTCTTTTCAGCGCTCCTCGCAGCCCGTGCTTGCCATACAGCATCCTTTTCTTCCTGCGTGGAATCCTTGCTCTTTAAGATCTTATTCTCTTCCTTGATGATCTTCTTAAGCTCTTTCTTGTCAAGCTTCTCTTCTTCCTGTCCCACATCAAGAACCTCTTCCTCGAAGAAATCCTCTGAAAGCTCAGGATTGGACATCTGAAGAAGTGCCTTGTCAGTATACATACGATTGAAACGCTTGGGATAAGCCGTAAACCTAAGCATATGCCATATAAATACATATATTGGCTCTTCGTCTATCCTGAATATCAGAAAAGCAAAAATGAGCGCTATTATCAAAGCAACTATCCATCTATGTGGTATAGTTGAAATAACGCACAATGTAACGGCACAAAGCCCCACCAGGCCGACTCCTACATCGGCCAGTGTGACTCCCTTAAATAGTTCTATCTTTACTTTTGTTCTACCCGGTATTAACCTCATATACTATCTTCTCCAGGGTGGGGCGTCCCCCGCCCTGGATCATCTCCTATTCCGGTTATACTATATTTAATTTTAGTTGTCGTGAATCTGATTGTTCTGGTTTTGCTGAGCCGCATCATTCACCCGATTAGCCTGATTGAACTGGAAACCTCCAACATTACCATCGGCGCCTCCGCCCATGCCACCAACATTCTGGTTGATATGTATAGGCTGTTCGTCATTCATCTCTCCACCGCCAACCTGATTGTTCTGATTTTGCTGAGGAGCTTCGACATTCACCCAATCATTGCCAAGCTGGAAATCATTTGGCTGGTTATTGTCACCAACCTGATTGCCCTGATTGAAATCATTCATATCGAACATGGCTTCATCGCCGTTTAGGTTCACTCCGGCCTCAGGCTGGTTCACCTGGAAATCATCATTAACCTGTTGTCCCTGACCATCAGGAATATCACCACCAGGACCGTCTCCACCGGGAGCGGGTCCGCCAAACGCCGGGCCGATAGTAGGTGCATTGGGTTCCACCATGGGAGCTGCGCCCTGCATGGTTCTCATGGCCTCGTACTGCCTCAAGGTCTCCTGCATACGTGCCTTGTCACCCGGCTTGATCGCTTTACCATTGGCATGAGTACCATTCTCTTCCATGTAGGCAAGATCTCTCTTCATAGCCTTGTAATCGCCATCGTTCATCTTCTGAGCAGCATCGGCACACTTCTTTCTGTCGGGAGGTCCGACCCTGTTCTCCGCCTTTCTGAACTCGCCTTCCTTCTTGGCCTTTGCCCGATCGGATTTCATATCCTTCTCGGCCTGAGCAAAGGCTTCTTTCTTGGTCATATTGCCCTTCGACATATAGTCGTAAGCCTTCTTCATCTTCTCGAGATCGCCTTCCTTGACCTTGCTTCCATCCATATGAGTTGTAGCATTGTCGTTCTCGAGATGATCTATATCCGCCTTCATCTGCTTCATCTGCTGAGGCACCTTTGCAAGCTCCTTCTGTCTCTTTACCTCGTTCTTTTGAGCCTTTCTCTGCTCTGCCTGTGCAGCACCGGAACTTCTTGCCTGCTCCTTCTCTTTTTTCTTCTGTTCCTCTTCCTGCTTCTTTCTCTTCTTTGTCTCAGGATCGTCAAACATATTGTCGCCAATACCGAGACGAGAGCCTCTGTTCATATACCTACCAAACTTAGAGTTCTCGATGGAGCCTCGAAGATCACCGGCGTAGATAGCCTGCATACCTGCATTGTCTGCAAGGATACCGGTAAAGATACCGTTCACTCGTCCGATAGCTTCCACTCCGCAATAGGTAAGGATAATTCTTACAGCTATACTCATAAGATTGTTGACGATAAAAGAATCAAGTCCGTTATAATCAAGGATCTTCAGTTTTGTAGCTGCGGTTCCCCATATTTCCATTCCACCTGTATCAGCATCAAATGACAGAGCAGGACTCCATATCATAGGTAGGAAGATAAGGAATAGTCTAAGTGCTACAACCATACCGAGCACGCTTAAAAGCTGGATAACAAATGCTGTTGACCACTGCTTGAACTTTCCTCCATCATCCATAGGCATGGTAGATATGGCAAGTGGTGCTGTGACATAAAGTGCCAAAAGGTTAAATATTCTGACACCACAGCTTGCTACTACTACCACCATCTCCTTGATGATCATCCAGCAGGCGAAAGCAACAAGCACATAATTCATCTTTAAAGGATTCACCGAGAATACCTCATGAACCTTTTCAAAGCTATAGATGCTCTTCTCACCTCTGTAGAAGGGACCTCTGACATTGTCAGTAAACTCAGGTTTCTTGTTATAAACATCATTGTTGGCAGCGGCTGTCCAGATAGTACCCATGGTACCTGCTACGAAAAGCACTCTGTCAATAGGCACCGCCTGAATATTTGTTGATATAGTTCTGGTATACTCCTTAAGAACCTTGATATTCGGATTCTTCTCCATAATATCCATGACATCGAGGATCGCATTGGTCAATCCCTGGTCGTAGGTTTCAAGAGGCGACTCTTTATTATAATCATAAGCTGTTGCAAGCTCTTCCATAAGGCTCTGCCAGGTTGTAACAGTCTTATTGTTTTTATCGACAGTTACATAGTGATAGTTGAATACTCCCTTTTCACCAAGATACTTAAGATCCTTGCGGATATCATTGTAGCAAGCATTCAGATTGTATCTTGAATGACTTGACGGATTTAATGAATAGTTACCGATGGTATTGAGTATTCTACCCATAGCAGCGAATTCATCTTCAGTGAAGGTGTGGGTAGGCTCTCCCTTGGAAAACTCAGGTCCCATTGTGATAGCATAGCTTACCTGTTTCATAAGTGTATTGGTGGTACTAAGTGCTATCGTCATGATAAGATTCATACTTGCAATGATCAGAATACTCTTTAGGAGGTTTCCGAGAATTCCTCCAAGGGTAAGTCCCTGCATCTTATCTCTGGCATCAAATATCTTCCTACATACAGCGACAAGAGCAAATACAAAGGCAAATACAATACCGATCATCGCCATGCCGGAATAAATTCCTCTTATCTGTCCACTGTTGAAGAACACAGACAAAAGATCTGTCTTTTCTCCGTTATATAGAACCTCCTTCTCACCGGTAAATATCATCATAAGCTGCTCGCCCAAAAACATAATATAGAGCACACCACACTCAAGATAATAGAATATTGAAAAGAAATAGGTTTCAACCAGTGATGAAAAAAAGCTTTTCAAACCACCAAGTAAATCATCAACTATTCCGCCCATCTGTGTCCTCCTTTCTGAAAGTCTCCTCTTATCTGACTCTCAATCTCTTTCTCGAAATATATAATGCGGCAAATATTCCGCCGATAACCAGTACTATAAGCAGTAAGAACAGCCAAGCCTGATTATTAAAATAAACTAAGATCGTAAACTCTTTATCTACTATGTTTCCTGCATCATCAGATACCACTATCCTGTAATCACCACTTTCAGTAACCTGATTATGCATATTCAGCCTACCCTCTTCACCTTCATAGGTCACATAAACCTTGTCAGTCTTTGTAAGTCCGTTGACAGTCACAGGCCCTCTGGCTCTGTTTTTCTCATCAAGTCCATCAAATGTAACTGCGGGAGGGGTATGATCTATGGTAACATTGAGATAATACTCCTTTGAATTGGCACTGCAGGTATAGGTAATAGAATAGGTTCCTTCCTCTTCCATCTCAACCAGACCATAGTCGGTTGCAGCCTGCTTATCATCGAGATATACACTTTTTACAGAAAATCCCTCAGGCAACATATATTGAGATATATCACCTGTAAGCTTTGCTACCATCTGAAAGCTCATAACCTGTTCTTCGCCATTGGTGCCATTGCCCATGATCACATAGGTTCCGGGAGAGCTTATCTTCGAAGGTATCGATTCAAGCTCATCGCCATTCATGAACATTTTTGCTGTTGTTCCTTCTGAAACCGATACGGCAACCTCATTGGTGACGATCATGCCGTCATATACAGAAACCGATATACTACCATCACTTACCTTGTAGGTGAACATACCTGTCGCATTGTCATAATAAGAACCATCCGGCATAACAGCAGCCGAACCATTCTCACTCTCCGTACTCTCCTCCGGCTCTCCGGTAAAGAGATTGATGGGTACACTTGCACCTAGACTTTTATTCACCATAGCATCTACACTTGGTGACATAAGCATCAAACCAAATAAACTGACAACACAGGCGGTAGCAAATCTTTTCATGATCTCATCCTTCTTTTCTTTTATGCACTCTCTGAGGCGTCTTCATCCTCGTCCTCGCTCTTTCCGAGCACTATCTCGTTCCTCACATCAAGGTCGTAGAACACCTCGTCAGCCCTGAACATATGACTTCTAAGCTCATCCATATTCATGCGTCCCATCTTATAGAAAGGACAGAGGTAACTCGGCGTGTACTTAGTTCTTAGCGGATAATTACCGAAGGTAACTATGATCGCATTACCGGTACTTTCCTTGTTGTTTAGCATCTGTAGCTCTGAGGGGTAGATCAGGGGTCTTACCTGAGTCTGCGTAGAGAGATTCATATCTCCCGCCCTAGCGCCTATAGACGATGATGTTGAATTGGTACGAACCGTCATATTTCCGCAGAGCTTTGAGAACTCCTCGCAGGTACCAATATCATTGGAACCGATGAACATCTTCATACCGCAGTTTGACTTGACGATATCAGCCACCTTCTCGCCGTATACGTTATTAAGCTGCGAGTAGGACTGAACCACCATGTTGAACCAGATCTTTCTGGAACGTCCTACAGTGATCATCTTGTCGAACTTCTCTATCTTCGGCATATTACCGAACTCATCAAGGATGAAGTAAACATTTCTGGGAAGTGAAAGATCCTCTCTTGCAGATGCAACCTTGATCAGTGCCTTGTACATACAGAGAATGAATACGGCCGCAAGTCCGTGTCTCGTATCCTTCTCATCAGGAATCTTCATGAACAATGCCGTAGGCTGCTCAGCGAACTTCTCCGCCTCAACATCTGTTGCCGAGGTCAGACCGCAAAGTCCACGGTCATTGAACATATTAAGCTTGTCGAATGTGATCGACATATATGATGAAAGTGTAGTATCAGCTGCCGAAAGAACCTGTCTTGACAATGTGTAGGCCTGGCTAAGCTTGCTACGTCCTTCAAAATACTCTTTAAGGGAGGCGAATTCGTCCTCCGAATTGGTAAGAGCCTTGGTGACATTGAAAAAGTTGAACTTGTCCTTTGTCATACCCAGTCTCTCATCCTCCGAATCCTCAAGCATGGCAAGGCAGGTACTCATGATAATGGATCTTGCACCCTTCTCCCACACGGGATCCTTCTCATTCTCAACAGGACAGATAACGGAGATAAGGTCGTTAAGATCCTCGTACATCTCGTCGTAGAACTTCTGTCTTGTTACGGATACATCATCCTGGCAGTGTGAAAGGTCTGCATAAGCCTGTCCTCTCCATTCTGCCCAGGGCTCACCGTCTGCCGCTTCTCCATCCATCCTCTTAAGATCCGGATAATCCTTCATATTGTCCTTGTGGAACTTGATGCCCTTGCCGGCATTTACATATTCCTGATACTGATCCCAGATACCCTCTAGCGGATTCCATCTTGATGATGAATAGGTATCACGCAGGTCAAGAAGCAACACCTTGTAGCCTCTCTCTGTAAGATACTTTGAATGGAGATCAAAAAGCTCTCCTTTAGGGTCTGTCATGATCATGGAGCTTCCGGCTGCTGTTGAAGCAAGGAGCTGTATCATGGGATTGATGAAGGTTGTGGTCTTACCTGAACCGGTAGCACCGATGATAAGTGAATGGGCACCGGGCAGGAAATTGACCTCAAGCATATTCTTTTTATTGAGTACCGCCCTTACGGGGATACCGTCTTTTTTAACTTGATTTAATGCGCTATATGGACTGCCGGGGAAATACTTATCTCTTTCTTTCTCTGTAAGGAATCGACTATTCTCAAGGGATCCCTCTACTACATCAACCTTACCCTTTTTTCCAAGGAGCTTTCCGCCGTCACGGAAGATCAGCATATCCATATTGTTACCGGATAATATCCAGATAAGTGCAAGGAGTGCGCCTGCTATGAGTCCGTATCCCCAGGTCTTAAGCTCTAAGAATACACCAAGTCCAACAGTCTGCACATTTTCGGGATCTGCTCCAAATGACCTTTCAAGCATGACCGGAAAGGCGCGAACAACAAAACCCGCAACTGCTACTACGAGAATAAATGCAGATATATAAAGTGCAACCTTGTATCTTGTCTTCACGATATTGCCTCCATTTATAGGGGAAGGATCCCCTTTTTCAATCTTCGTTAATATTCAGGTGTAAAGTAAGTTATCTGTTTAGTAAAGTCATAATCCTTATCATCTAAACACACCTTGGCCTTCCACTGGTGGACTACTGTGGCGGTCTTATCACATCTGATGGTTCCAGCATTCCTAGCAGTTGTTTTAGTCTGTCCATCATCCTTTTCTTCAGACGATGCTGCTGCGCTTGCTACCGCAGGAATTACTATCTCATTCTTCTTCATAAAATCCGGAAGAGCTACGATATCACCGCCTCCGCCTCCGGAGGAATCATCTACACCTACAACTACTCCCCTTATACCGCCATAGTATTCAAAATAAGTCTTCGGCGGATAAATCGTACTCTTCGTTTTGTAAGTAGAATAGGCCATAGGTTCAATATATTCAACCTTTGTGTCAGCTCCTTTTCCGGTGACCTTCGACTTATATAAAAGAGCTTCCTTTAGTGTCCTTACATGAGCTGCCAATATCACGCCATCCTTACGATTCTCTATAACACTGCTTGAATCCATCTTAGCGTAGCTGTTTACCATAAGTCCATAATTGATAATGGTAGCTCCGCTGGTCAAAAGAAGTGCAGGATCTCCGCCGGCGCCATAGCCATAAAGCTTAGAATTCCGATCATTCATGCATTTATCAGAAAGGGTAAAGAGCTTGCAGCCCGGCATCACTATGATGGTTCCGCCATTCTTTACTTCTATAGTTCCTTCCTTTGTATCCATAAAGGGCGATATACATCCATCGGGTTCTCCTTCCTTCTCAGACGGCTTGATGATGATGGTTCCTCCATCACAAATGATCTTACCATTGTTGATCATATTACTCTCTACTGAAAGAATACCACCCTTTTGGATTATCATAGTAGAAGTCTCAGGAAGTATAACTCCCTCCGATCTCTGAAGCGCTCCGCTATCGTCCTTGTAGGTTGTATCCTTTACACAATAAACCTGGCCTTTTCCGATCTTGGTAACTCGGCCCTCACCGGTCACCTCGTCACCGCCATTCTCTTTGCCGTCCGCACCTGCCTGGCCCTTGATGGTTGCAAACACATGAGGTGTTCCAACATACCACTTAAAAAGAGCATATACTCCGGGAGCCTCAGGCCAGAAGATATTTCTTGCATAATTATGATGTGAACCTCTGGTGGTGAAATGATCTACACTATATTCACCTCCGCCATATCCGTTTAATCGCTTCGCTTCATAGCCTACAAGATAACCTGACTTGGTGACACCTACTGTAGGTCCGGTCTCACTTGCTTTCTCTTCGTCATTGTCACAAACCTTACAATAATCAAGTTCCTCATGATTGAGTCCGATAAGGTTCTTCATTACCCAAAAATCAGAATTGTCATCACCTGTAGCAGGGTGAAGGGTGATAGCTTTATTGTTGTCACCTACGGTGCCCTTCCATACAGATATACCGGGTTCATTGCCGGCTCGACCTCTGTTGATCTCTACATAGGTATCGGTAGATCTGGTTCCAAGATCGAGATTATTATCCTTTGAGGCGTTCTTTGAGCTTATAGGCTGAATATACATCTTTATCTGAGCACACCATTGAGAAAACTTTCCGCCTGACTTAAGGTTTGCGATGATATCGGTTCCTGACTTAACACATTTTACATAAGGAACACCCAAGGATCCACCCTTTAATGTGACAAACTTCTCTTTGAAATAGACTCCGGTTCCGTTAAGGCTCGTACTCTGCTCATCCATCTGTATCATCTTACTGTTCTGTTCAGCAAAAGCCTGAAGGAAATTACTATGGGAGCAATTCCAATTAAAATTGGCATTTGTAAAAGTGTTCCATGTTGCCTGGTCATTGGTGACCTTATCCCAATATTGAATCCACTCCTCATCACCGTAAGATCTCTTTATATGAGTCTTATCATCATAGGTTGATATAAATCCCTTGGGCTCCGTTGTCTTCCAATTGTTCTTTTTTCTTTCTGTATCAGAATCAATATAGAAGAACATAGAAGCGTGAAACTTGTTGTCATCCATAAAATCGGTAAAGTTCTTCTTGGTCACGTGCTCCCATTCCCAGATAGTTATACGTCCATGATCATCCTTAAGCTCCTCTGTCTTGGGTTTTGAATCCTTATTCTCAGTATTCTCTGTAGAACCACTGCCGGCTTCTGTGGATCCTGCTTCTGTTGATCCCGCATCATTCTTAGTCTCTGTTGCGAATACAGGAGTCCTGGCCGCATACGTAAATGCCATGCTGCCTGCAAGAAGCAAAGCTATGATCTTTTTTCTGATAATCTTGTTTTTACAGGTTCTCATATATATCTTCCTTTCAAAACCTATCCGGTATATTTTATACCCGGTTCTGTCCGTGACTTCGTCCTCATATCGCGGCTACAAAACCCATACTTTCTAACTTACACGCCTATCATAACATACAGACCGCAACAAAACCGCAACCACATAAATACATTTTTAAAAAATACGCAAAAAGCTAATAACGCACTTTTTGACATTAAATAACAATCTATTATAACACAGAAATTCTTTTTTTCAAAATAGTTTTTTCCTATTAATTATGAGATTTTACAACTGTCCAACAGATGTCCAACAAGCATTTTTCATAAGAAAGGCTCCGGTGTTGCCGCCGGAGCCTTGGTTTTTTTATCCAGATTAGTTATTTTCAGGTACTTCTGTTGAAGTAGCCACAGGATTGTTCTCAGATGACATTGACTTTGACATCCAGTCTGAAAGAGGCCCAACCGAACGATCAAGTACTACCATAAGGATGAAGATAAGAAGATATCCGATGATAGCTGTCTTGATTGCCTGCTTTCTCTTCTCTCTCTCCTGAGGCTCCTCAGCGGTTGCATACTTAACACCAAGGATTACACAGTAGAGGAATCCGCCGGCACCTACGATAAGTAGTAAGGGCTTTGTAAATGACTTGATCAGTCCAACTACAGGATCTACTACTGATGTGAGGTCAGCTCCGTTCTCTGCGAATGCTACTGCTGTGAATGCTACCATTGTGATGACTGCCATAAATGCCATGGTTAGCACTCTTGTTGCCTTTCTTGACTTTGTGATGTTCATAACTCTCTCCTTCATA
>JAFYAS010000058.1 GCA_017540605.1 Lachnospiraceae bacterium
CAATTCGTGGTGTTACTAAAAACTAAATTATTAACTCAAAACATAATTATTAGGAGGATAATAAAATGGGAATCACAAACGAAGGTTTAGTATTAGGTTGTTCAGCAATCGGTGCAGGACTTGCTCTTATCGCCGGTGTAGGCCCCGGTGTTGGTCAGGGAATCGCAGCCGGTTACGGCTGTTCAGCAGTTGGTCGTAACCCCGGAGCAAAGGGTGATATCATGTCTACCATGCTTCTTGGTCAGGCCGTTGCCGAGACAACAGGTCTTTATGGACTCGTTGTTGCCCTTATTCTTATGTACGCAAATCCCTTCTTTGGCAAGCTTTGATCCGAAGAAAAACCAGTGTAAAGCATAAGAAAAAGGAGGCAGAGGATTGAACGGAATATTTACAGGACTCTATGCTTCGGGAGTACTACTTGAGGCAGCAGAGGAATCGAAGTATATATTCAGTCTTGATGCACAGCTGATATTTGAGGTGCTCATACAAGGTATTTCAATCTTCATCATGTTTACTTTCCTTTCATATCTTCTTTTCAATCCGGCGAAGAAGCTACTTGAGAATCGTCGCCAGAAGATAAAGAATGATATCGAGAGTGCGGAAAGAGATAAGGATGAAGCTGCAAAGCTGAAGGCTGAATATGATGAAAAAATAAGATCTGTGGAAAAAGAAGCAGATGGCATCCTCTCAGCATCCAGAAAGAAAGCGTTAAAGCGCGAGGAGCAGATAGAGGGCGAGGCGAAGGAAGAAGCAAAGAGGATCATCGACCGCGCCAATAATGAGATCAAACTCGAACAGGATAAGGTAAAGGATGACATGCGAAAGGAGATTATCCAGGTCGCAACCTTAATGGCTTCAAAGATAGTCAAGGTTTCAATAAGTGATGACGAGCTTAATTCACTTCTCGATGAGACCTTAAAGGAAATGGGTGATGAGACATGGCAAAGCAGGTAAGCGCCACCTATGGTGAGGCATTGTTCGAGCTTGCCATAGAGGAGAACAAGATTGATTCTCTTTACGATGAGGCGAAGGCCATGCTTTCAGTCTTTTCGGAAAATGAAGAGCTTAACAAGCTTTTAACTCATCCAAAGGTGCTAAAGGAAGAAAAGATAGAGTTTGTGGAGAAGGTCTTTAAAGGCAGGATATCAGAGACGATGCTGGGATTTTTAGTCATTGTTCTTAAAAAGGACAGACAGTCAGACATCGAGAAGATCATAAAGCACTTTATCGGAAGGGTCAAGGAATATAAGCAGATCGGTGTAGCTTATATAAGCTCTGCAAAGGAGCTTGATGATGCCCAGAAGAAAAAGATCGAAGACAGACTTCTTGAAACCACAAGCTACAAGGAGATGGAAGCGAACTATACCGTGGACGAAAGTCTTATCGGCGGTTTAGTCATCAGGATAGGAGACAGGGTTGTTGACAGCTCCATAAAGACAAAGCTGTCCGCCATGAGAAAGGATCTTATCAGAGCTTAAGGATCTCATTAACTTTATTTGAAACTAAGAAAATTTATGGATAGAAAGAAGGTGCCAAAAACCAATGAATTTAAGACCGGAAGAGATCAGTTCCGTGATAAAGGAACAGATTAAGAATTATGAGACACAGCTTGAAACAAAGGATGTGGGAACGGTCATTCAGGTGGCAGACGGTATCGCCAGAGTTCACGGACTGGAGAATGCGATGCAGGGAGAGCTTTTGGAGTTCCCCGGTGATGTATTCGGAATGGTCCTTAATCTGGAGGAAGATAACGTCGGTGCGGTTTTGCTCGGTGACAGCAGGAATATCAACGAGGGCGATACCGTAAAGACCACAGGACGAGTGGTTGAGGTTCCGGTGGGTGACGCGATGCTCGGAAGAGTAGTAAATGCGCTTGGCCAGCCCATCGATGGAAAGGGACCTATAAATACAGACAAATCAAGACGTGTAGAGAGAGTGGCTTCGGGTGTTATTTCCCGTAAGTCAGTAGACACACCACTTCAGACAGGTATCAAGGCTATAGACGCCATGGTTCCTATCGGAAGAGGACAGAGAGAGCTTATCATCGGCGACCGTCAGACAGGTAAGACGGCTATCGCTGTTGATACTATCATCAATCAGAAAGGACAGGGAGTTAAATGTATCTATGTTGCCATAGGTCAGAAGGCTTCAACTGTCGCTTCAATAGTTACAACGCTTACAGAATATGGTGCTATGGATTATACCACTGTAGTAGCTTCAACTGCTTCAGAGCTTGCGCCGCTTCAGTATATCGCACCCTATGCAGGATGTGCCATGGGTGAGGAATGGATGGAGAATGGAGAGGATGTGCTGATCATTTATGATGATCTGTCAAAGCATGCAACTGCTTACCGTACACTCTCATTGCTCCTTCGTCGTCCACCAGGACGTGAGGCATTCCCCGGAGATGTATTCTACCTTCACTCAAGACTTCTTGAGCGTGCGGCAAAGCTGTCTGATGAGCTCGGAGGCGGTTCGCTTACAGCTCTTCCTATCATTTAGACACAGGCAGGCGACGTATCGGCATACATCCCCACCAATGTTATATCTATCACAGACGGACAGATTTATCTTGAGACAGAGAGTTTTAATGCCGGCTTCAGACCGGCGATCAATGCAGGTCTTTCCGTATCCCGAGTAGGTGGTGCGGCTCAGATCGGCGCTATGAAGAAGATCGCAGCGCCTATACGTGTGGAGCTTGCTCAGTATAGAGAGCTTGCTGCGTTCTCTCAGTTTGGCTCAGAGCTTGATGCTTCTACCAAGGAGCAGTTAGAGCAGGGTGAGCGTATCAGAGAGATGCTCAAGCAGCCTCAGTATGCTCCCATGCCTGTAGAAAAGCAGGTAGTGATCATTTATGCCGCTACCAAGAAATATCTCCTTGATGTACCTGTTGAGAAGGTTGCTGATTTCGAGAAAGAGCTCTTCGAGTTCATAGATACAAAGTATCCTGATATATTTGAGAATATCAGAACAAAGAAGAAGCTTGATGATGACCTTGAAGGCGCGATAAAGAAGGCTATCGAAGAGTTCAAGAAGGACTTCAAGTAGGATAGTCTATTTTGCCAGAAAGGAAGGTGATCGATCTTGGCTTCAATGCAGGATATAAAGAGAAGAAGAAACAGTATCCAGAGCACACAGCAGATCACAAAGGCCATGAAGCTTGTATCAACGGTAAAGCTTCAAAGAGCAAAGCAAAAGGCAGAGAGTGCAAAGCCCTACTTTGCCATGATGTATTCTACAGTGTGTTCCATTATGGAAAAGACTGACAATGTCAATCATCCGTTTCTTGTTCACAACGGAAGCGAGAAGAAGGCAGTTATCACCATCACATCCAACAGAGGACTTGCCGGAGGCTACAATACCAATGTCATAAAGGGTATGGAGGCCTATGGACTTAAGCCCTCGGAGTGCGACTGTATAGCAGTAGGCAAGAAGGGACTTGAGGTACTTAACCGCAAGGGCTTCAATGTGGTAAAGGATGAATGTGATGTGATAAATGAGCCCCTTTATTCGGACGCCATCCGGATAAGCAAGGAAGCTTTAGAGATGTACACCCGCGGTGACGTGGGCGAGGTATATCTGGCATATACGGAATTCAAGAATACCGTCAGCCAGATCCCTCACGTGATGAAGCTTTTACCCATAGATGTATCGGAGGTTGATGCTCCAAACGAGGAAGAGGCAACAAAGGCCAAGGCTATCATGGACTATGAGCCCGACCCCGATGAAGCTCTCAATCAGATAGTTCCAAAGTATATGACAAGTCTGATCTTCGGAGCGTTTATGGAGGCTGTTGCTTCAGAGAACGGCGCGAGAATGCAGGCCATGGACAACGCTACCAACAATGCGGAGGACATGATACAAAGCTTATCGCTTCAATACAACAGAGCTCGTCAGGGCTCTATCACACAGGAATTAACAGAGATCATCGCAGGTGCATCTGCGGTGAGCTAAGGATAGAAGGGAGAAAATTAAGTGGCAGAGAAGAATGTTGGTAAGATAACACAGATCATCAGTGCCGTGCTTGATATCAAGTTCCCCGAGGGGAAGCTTCCCGAGATCAACGATGCTATCGAGATCCCTTTAGAGGATGGAAAAAAGCTTGTCGTTGAGGTATCACAGCACTTGGGAGATGATACTGTAAAATGTATCGCCATGGGACCTACAGACGGTCTAAGGCGCGGTATGGAAGCCATTGCTACCGGTGCTCCCATCACAGTGCCGGTTGGAGAGAATACACTTGGAAGAATGTTCAATGTACTCGGAGAGCCTATCGATGAGAAGGAGCCTCCCAAGGATGTTGAATATTCACCCATTCACAGAAAAGCACCTACATTTGCTGATCAGAGTACAGAGACTGAGATGTTTGAGACAGGTATCAAGGTCGTAGACCTTTTGTGTCCTTATCAGAAGGGTGGTAAGATCGGACTCTTCGGCGGTGCCGGAGTTGGTAAGACGGTGCTTATTCAGGAGCTCATCCGTAACATTGCATCAGAGCACGGCGGATATTCCGTGTTTACCGGTGTTGGAGAGCGTACCAGAGAGGGTAATGACCTTTACTATGAGATGAAGGAGTCTGGCGTTATCGACAAGACTACCATGGTATTCGGTCAGATGAACGAGCCCCCCGGAGCTCGTATGAGAGTAGGTCTTACAGGACTTACCATGGCGGAGTATTTCCGAGATAAGGGTGGAAAGGACGTGTTGCTCTTCATCGACAATATTTTCCGTTTTACTCAGGCAGGTTCCGAGGTTTCAGCGCTTCTTGGCCGTGTGCCTTCAGCCGTTGGATATCAGCCTACACTGGCTACGGAGATGGGTGCGTTACAGGAGAGGATCACATCCACCAAGGATGGTTCAATCACCTCGGTTCAGGCTGTATACGTTCCTGCGGACGACCTTACAGACCCCGCACCGGCTACTACCTTCGCTCACTTGGATGCGACTACGGTTCTTTCGCGTTCCATCGTTGAGCTGGGTATCTATCCTGCGGTTGATCCTTTGGCTTCAACCTCTCGTATCCTCGATCCCCGTATCGTAGGTGAGGATCATTACAAGGTAGCCCGTGGAGTTCAGGAGATACTTCAGAGATACAAGGAGCTTCAGGATATCATCGCGATCCTTGGTATGGACGAGCTTTCAGAGGATGACAAGCTTGTCGTATCAAGAGCGCGTAAGGTTCAGAGATTCCTTTCGCAGCCCTTCCATGTGGCTGAGCAGTTTACAGGTCTTCCCGGACAGTATGTTCCTATTGCCGAGACTATTCAGGGCTTCAAGGAGATACTTGATGGCAAGCATGACGATATTCCTGAGCAGCTTTTCCTTAATGCAGGTAATATCGATGATGTTCTTGCGAGGGTTAAGTAGCAGAGCCTGATTGGAGGATAAGCTATGGCAGAGAAGACTTTACATTTGAAGGTGGTTGCCCCGGATCGAACCTTCTACGAGGGAGATGTTCCCTTCGTTGAATTCAAGACCATAGAGGGCGAGATGGGTGTATATCCCATGCATGTTCCCACCACCTGTATCATAGCCCCCGGAGTGTTAAAGATTCACGAAGGCAATGAGGTAAAGATGGCAGCGCTTCTTTCGGGATTTATTGAGATCCTTCAAGAGTCAATCACCATCTTGGCCGAGTCTGTTGAATGGCCGGAGGAGATAGATAAAAACAGGGCAAAGGAAGCAAAGATAAGGGCTGAAAGAAGACTCTCGGATGATACCGGCGGCTTTGATTATGACAGAGCCGAGCTTGCACTAAAGAGAGCTTTGGTAAGACTGAATCTTTAGTAGTATAAAGAATAAAGCCGCAGGGGTAGTAATACTCCTGCGGCGTATGTGTTAAAGGAGATTGAAATGGTAGAGATAACAAAGGATATGCTGATAGGAGATATCATACAGGCAGAGCCCAAGCTTGCCGCTGTTTTAATGATGGGCGGAATGCACTGTATCGGCTGTCCTGCATCACAGGGTGAGTCCTTAGAAGAAGCATGTATGGTTCACGGGATCGACAGTGACGAGATGCTTTCAGAGATCCAAAAGTTCTTAGTAGAGCTTGAGGAAAAAGAAAAAGAAGAAGCAGCTAAGGCTTAGACTTCTTCTTCCATAGAGGTAAGGCAGGCATCGATATGCTCTCTGATATTGGCAGCAGGTAGGGAATTTAGCTTACCTGCGATGGCGGAGAGATTAAGTATCGCCTCCTTATCATTTCTTGCACTATATATATCAAGAAGGGTATTGTAGGTGGCGCGGATATCGCTTCCCAGCTCACATGCATAATAAAGAGTATCTTCAGACTCTTTTATAAGTCCTGCCTCGAAAAGCGCCAGCCCCAAGCGGTTTAGGTTGAAGATAAGCCTTGTATAGTTCTCATCATATGAGCTTAGGGCATCAAGATTGGCGGGGCCGTAAGTGAGCTTTAATTCAGTATTGCTCACACCGCTTAGATTAAGTATACGTTTTTCCGAGAGTGCTGTAAGCTCCTCTTCGGAGGTTTTTATATCATAGGCGATGCGCTCGTCATCTCCTTCATAGACACCCATAGGGAGCTTTGACAGCTTTATGCGGATATAGGGAAGATTGTCGATATTTTGACGACGAACAAAATTGGCCTCGGATTCCTTTTCCAAAAAGGCCTTTTTGTCTTCACCCATGCCTTGACTGCTTTTATCAATGATATGCTTTAAGGTGAGCAGTAATACAAATACAACGGGAAAAATGAATTGTCTCATGACGATTCTCCAAATATATTTTCAGGAGGTTTAACAATGTATAACTTCAGTAACAAAAAGAGCCAAAAGCTCGTTGCGAAGATTGTAGCCGGACTTATAGCATTTGCTATGGTCATCGGACTTTTAGTAACATCGCTTGGTTAATCATAACGAAATGACAGGTATTTGTCAATTGAAAAGGATAGGGAAAGATGACGGAGCTTTTTCATTTGCAGGAGACTCGCCTTAAGCGTACTGCATTCGATATCGTGGAAAATGAAAAACAGGCCGAGGCCATAAAAAACATCCGACCGGATATGGATATCGTGATGACAAAGTGGGCGGGGCTATATGCTTCCGTCATTTTGGCTACCCATTTTAAGAAGGAGCTTTGTGAGAGATTTTCTGAGAGTTATGTAAATAGGAGCCTGAAGCTTTCAGAGTATGTGTCTACTGATCCTGAGATAAAGATTCTTACAGAGCTTGGAATTGATTCTTATGCAAGGGTAAAAACAGGCGGAGTTTTTTCTACCATATATGAGATGCTGAAGCCTTCGGATACAGGATGTGAGGTGTTTTTACCTGATATACCCATATTGCAGGAGACTATAGAATTTGCTGAGTGCTTTGGACTCAATCCCTATATGATACTTGGAACCGGAAGTGTGATAGTGGTATGTGAGAATGGATTAAAGCTTACAAGGATTTTCGAGGAACAAGGAATAAGTGCCAATGTCATAGGGTGTACCACAAAGGAAAAAGCAAGACGGATCGTCATCCCTATAGTTGACGAGGATGATATAAGTGTTATAGGTAAGACCAGGAGACGGCATAAAAGAGAGGAAAGACAGCTGACGCCTGTAAGGAGCGATGCTGTGGCGGAGCTTGCGGGACTAAACTGAGAGGGAATAGATATTTGAACCAAAGGAAGGAGGTCTCTAAATGGGAACTTATTTAAATCCCGGAAATAGCGGATTTGCACGGATCATTGCAAGTGACTATATAGATAAAACGGGTTTGATCAGTTTGATCAATGGGACTATCGGGACAACAAAGAGTATGACCTGTATTAGCAGACCTCGTCGATTCGGGAAATCCTATGCGGCCCAAATGCTTTGTGCTTACTATGATAAAACCTGTGATTCTCACAGTTTGTTTGATGCATATGAAATTATGCAGGATGAAAGCTACGAGAAACACATGGGGAAGTATGATGTGATCTATATTGATATGACATATGTTAAGCAGTTCTGTGATGGTTATGAATCCCTTGTCACTTATTTACCAGAGAAGATAACAGAGGAATTGTTGACAGCATATCCGGAGGTTATTGCAAGTAATGAATTCCCGACAACGCTGATGAGAGTTGTCGAACACACAGGTAATAAAATTGTTATTATCATTGATGAATGGGATGCCCCGATAAGAGAAAATATTAAAATAGAGAGGGCATATCTGGAATTATTAAGATCTCTGTTTAAGAGCAGCGGAACGACTTCGAAAATATTTGCTGCCGCATATATGACAGGTATCCTTCCCATAAAGAAAGACGGTTCACAATCGGCCCTTTCGGATTTTAGAGAATACACCATGATCAAGCCTCGAAAATACGGAGAATATGTGGGATTTACGGAGGCCGAAGTCAAAGATCTTTGTGATGAACATAATATCAGCTTTGATTCCATGAAGCACTGGTATGACGGATATGATTTTAAGGAAGTGGGTGCAGTATACAATCCCAATTCTGTGATGTTGGCAATAGAGAATGATGATTTTGATTCCTATTGGACAGAAAGCTCTGCGGCAGAGGGATTAATGAAATATATCAGTAAGCCATATAGTGGCTTAACAAAGACTATAGCAGAACTTATCGGCGGTGTAGATGTCAAGGTGAATACAAAAGGATTTGCAAATGACTTGGTGACATTCAGAGGTAAGGATGACGTTCTGACTTTGATGATACACCTTGGGTATTTAGCTTATGATTCTGAGAAGGAGACGGTTCACATTCCAAATGAGGAGATCAAGCTCGAGTTTCAAAAGGCGATCAGAGAAGTGGATCATGAAGAAACAATAAAGCGCCTCAATGAAAGTGACAAACTGTTTTTAGATACCATAAGTGGAAATGAAGAAGCCGTTGCGGCTCAGATCGAGAAGATACACAGGGAAGAAACTTCTCCCCTACATTACAATAAAGAGGATAGCCTTCGAAGTGTAATAAAGCTTGCATATTACACCTACAGAGATAATTATCTGCAATGGGAAGAGCTGCCTGCAGGAGATGGATATGCAGATTTAGTATATCTTCCCAAACGCGATTCAGATTGGCCTGTGCTGGTTGTGGAACTCAAATGGAATAAAACCGCAGAAGGTGCGATCGATCAGATTCTTTCAAAGCATTATCCAGATGTAATAAAGGATTACGGAAGTGAGATCCTGTTGGTAGGGATCAATTATGACAAGGATGCGCCTGACGGGGATAGAAAGCATGAGTGTAGGATAGTGAAAATATAGAAGAACGTAAACGATGAAAAAAGCAATCATAATCATAGGAATAATGCTTGTTGTCTTGGCTAGCTGTGAAAAAACAGATGTCGAAATAAGTGGAATTATTATTGATAAAACAAATTTTCCGAATGACAGTTTTAGAGAGTCTATACTAAGGAATGTTGATGATGATAAGAATGGTTATCTGTCAGAAACAGAGATTAAGAATATAAGAAAAATAAGGGGATCGGAGAATTATTGTGAGTTTACAATTTATAAGGAGCAAGAGAAATCAGAGTATACAATAAGAGATGAAGAAAAAAGCTATGGAAAATCATATGGATTTTCTGGAATAGATGAATTTGTGTATTTAGAAGAAATAAATATTGAATCAGAGTTTGAAATGTTTGGGGAGTCTGAGTCAAATATTGACCTTAAAAATCATTCCAATTTAAAGAAAGTAGAGTTGGAGATACCGGATAATAATCTGTCGTTCGATTTTAGTGATTTAGAGAATATTGAATCTATTTTTGTGAAAAACAATAAATCGCCGGATTTAGAGGATGGAATAAGATGGATTGATTCAGTAAAAATATCAAATTCTCCTAAACTATGTGAATTGCATCTTGAAAAAGTGGATAATCTAATAATGGAGGTGGCACCTTCTCTAAGCAAAGTATATTTGGAAGGAGTTACACATTTTCCTGTTGATGTGATAACGTCAGGTAGCAAGTTAAAAGAATTGTATATTAATTCATATGGCTTGAGTGATATATCAGAGATGATATTTGAGGAAAATGATAATTTTGAATCACTAACACTAATGGACAATCCGAAATTGAATAAGGTTGATCTTAGTGCTTGTCCTAATGTAGAATATTTGTGTTGTTGCCAAGATAATCCTTGCAAAATATATGTAGCTTGTAAGGAAAAAATAGAAAAAGTGATCATAGATGATAATATAGAATTGATAGAAAAATAAGCATATGATTTGATTCAGCTTATGAAAAGGTGTATGGTAAATGGTCAAAGGTAAAACAGGTTGTAACAAAATAAACAGCGAATTGATATTTTTCGTGTTATGTATTCTTGTGGGCCTTTTAAGTGGTTGTGTAAGCAACGACAGTACGAAGCTTAATGATCAGGTTGCTACTGCTAAAAATGAACAAACATCAGAGTATTCCGATTCTTTTCTGATTTGTCCTGAAACTTTTCCGGATGATGAGTTTCGTAGAGTTATCTCTATGTATTTAGATATTGATAATAGTGGTAGTTTATCTGTTGATGAAATAAACAATATAAAAGAAATTGTATATACTCCTAAAAAGGTTAGTTTTGTATTTTATGATAATCAATTAAGAACCTATGATGATGGGGAAACAGTATGGTTAGATCAGGATATTACAAGTATAAAAGGAATTCACATTTTTGATAAACTTGAATCTTTGTATGTAGAGAGTCCTGAAACAGGGTTTGGAAATTCTGATATTGATCTGACAGGGATGAAAAAATTGAAAAAAATAACATTGTTGTCAAATGATTCATCAGGAGTATTGCTGAATGGTCTTGTTGACTTAGAAGATATTGAAATTGGTAAATATCCTTTTCCTGAAACTAAGAAAGAACCCGAAGATTATAAAATGATTGATTTATCGGATACACCAAGCTTAGTAAATATGGATGTATCCTTTGCCCATACAATAAAGATGGATTACAGATCAATGGGTTATAGTATTAAAATGAAAGGAATCGATGAGATAATAATTGAGGGCAATTCTTCTAAATTAGATACGGTTAATCTTTCATTGACTGAGACAGAACCTGCCAAGCTGGAATTTAAATCGAATCCAGAGGTAAAAAAACTAAACCTTAATATGCCAATCAAAAAGCTTGATATATCAAAACTTGAGAACTTGGAACTGGTGACTATCAGATGTAGCGGGATTGGGATGCTGGAATTAAATAACACACATATTAAAGAGGTGTGTCTATATGATTCATCTATAAAGGAGTTATCATTTCCCGAAGGTAATATGATAGAAAAACTTTTATTGACAGATAATAGCTATTTATCGCATTTAGATATTTCAAATTGTGAACATCTAAGGAAACTGTATTGCCGTCGTAATGCGATAAATGAAATAAAACTAAGTAAAAATTGTTTAGAAGAAAATGTTGATTGTGATGTGGATGAAGGGGTTGTGATAACAAAATAACCATCCTATGGATTTAACATAAACAAAGCTTATAAAGTAAAGAGAGGTACGTGAAAATGAGAACAAAGATTTTGGAATTGCTTGACAGAAACTCAAGACTTGAGACTGAGGATATCGCCGCGATGCTTGGCGTTCCCGTTGATGAGGTGGAGCTTGAGATCAAGGCTATGGAGAAGGAGCAGATCATCTGCGGATATCACACCATGATCGATTGGGACAAGACTGACGAGGAGAAGGTTACCGCCCTTATCGAGCTTAAGGTGGTTCCCCAAAGGGGCGAGGGCTTTGACCGCATCGCCGAGAGGATATACAACTATGAAGAGGTTTCCTCACTTTACCTGATGTCGGGAGCCTATGATATCAGCGTGATCATCGAGGGACGTACCATGAAGGAGGTAGCTTTGTTTGTTGCCAACAAGCTTGCCCCCATGGATGAGGTACAGGGCACGGCTACACAGTTCGTGCTTAAGAAATATAAAGAACACGGCACAAAATATGTGTCAGCAAAGAAAGACGAAAGGTTGGTAATCGGAGCATGAGAAATCCACTTTCAGATGTAGTACTTAATATGAAGCCTTCGGGCATAAGGAAGTTTTTTGACATAGTAAGCGAGATGCCGGATGCTATCTCTCTTGGTGTGGGTGAGCCGGATTTTGATACACCCTGGCATATCAGAGATGAGGGTATTTATTCCCTTGAGAAGGGCAAGACCTTCTATACCTCCAACTCGGGACTTATGGAGCTTAGAGAGGCTATATGTGAATGGAATGCGAGAAAGTATGATATCCACTATGATCCAAAGCATGAAGTACTTATAACTGTCGGCGGCAGTGAGGGTATAGATGTGGCACTTAGAGCCCTTCTTAATCCCGGTGATGAGGTGATCATCCCCGAGCCCTGTTATGTGTCATATGTACCCTGCGTAGAGCTTGCAGGCGGAGTCCCTGTGACTATTACCCTGAAGAACGAGAATCGATTCAGATTGACTCCCGAAGAGCTTGAGGCAGCCATAACTGATAAGACCAAGGCGCTTATCATTTCCTACCCAAGCAATCCCACCGGTGCGATCATGGAAAAGCCCGATCTTTTAGCTATCGCAGAGGTCATCAAAAAGCATGATATCATCGTGATCTCAGATGAGATATACTCAGAGCTTACATATACAGACGGACATGTGAGCATTGCATCACTTCCCGATATGAAGGAGAGGACCATCGTAGTAAATGGTTTCTCGAAAGCATTTGCTATGACAGGATGGAGACTTGGATACGCTCTCGCTCCTGAAGTTATAGCAGCTCAGATGACGAAGATCCACCAGTTTGCCATCATGTGCGCACCCACCACAAGCCAGTATGCAGCCGTATCTGCCCTCAAGAACGGGGACAAGGATGTGGAGATGATGCGTGAGTCCTACGATCAGAGAAGACGCTATCTCATGAAGAAATTCGATGAGATGGGTATTCCTTACTTTGAGCCTCAGGGTGCATTCTATATCTTCCCCTGCATAAAGGAATTCGGCATCACCAGTGATGAATTCGCCACATCCTTACTTAAAGCAGAGGAGCTTGCGGTAGTTCCCGGAACTGCCTTCGGTGATTGCGGAGAGGGCTTCCTTCGTATTTCATACGCTTACTCTATTGAGGAGCTCAAGGAGGCCATGACAAGATTCGGACGCTTTGTAGAGAACCTCAGAAAGAACAGATAATATGATCAACATAGTATTACATGAGCCCGAGATCCCTGCCAATACTGGAAATATCGGGCGGACCTGTGTTGCAACAGGTACAAGACTTCATCTCATAGAGCCTCTCGGATTCTCGCTTTCCGAGAAGGCGCTTAAAAGAGCCGGCATGGATTATTGGAAGGATCTCGATGTCACCACCTATGTGGACTTTGAGGATTTCCTTTCTAAGAATCCCGGTGCAAAGATTTATATGGCCACCACCAAGGCAAAGCAGACATATGCGGATGTGAGCTACGAGGATGGCTGCTTTATCATGTTCGGAAAGGAAAGTGCGGGCATTCCGGAGGAGATACTCCTTGATCACAAGGATACTGCCATAAGGATACCAATGATTGGAGACACCAGGTCATTAAATCTTTCAAACTCCGTTGCGATAATACTTTACGAGGCCTTGAGGCAGCAGAGCTTTCCGGGCTTTGAGCTTTTTGGACAACTACATAGGCATAGCTGGTAGGAATAAATATGAACAAACGAGCACTTAGAATACTTGAATACAATAAAATAATAAATATGCTTTCTGCCTGTGCGGGCTCCCCTCTCGGAAAAAAGAGATGCGAGGAGCTGATGCCCTCTACGGATATAGTGGAGATAGAGACCTTACAGGAGGAGACAGAGGCAGCTCTTTCAAGGCTTTATAGGCAGGGCGGAGTTTCATTTTCCGGACTCACGGATGTGGGGCTGTCCCTTAAGAGAACCGAGGTGGAGGGATCGCTTTCTGCAAAGGAACTTCTTGATATTGCCGGTGTGCTTGAGACTGCGGATCTCATGAAAAAATACGGTGAGGGTGCAGGACTGAAGCCTGACAGCAATGATGATTCTGCCGAAGCCGGTATGGATTGTCTGACAGGGCTTTTTTCGGAACTATATCCTCTGGAGCATCTAAGCCGCGAGATTAGGAGAGTGGTGCTTTCCGAGACCGAGATCGCCGATGATGCGTCGGCAGAGCTTAAGTCTATCAGAAGAAATATCAAGCTGACCAATGAAAAGATTCACAGCCAGCTTTCCAAGATGGTTGGTTCCCAGACCAATCAGACCATGCTTCAGAACAATATCATCACCATGAGAAACGGTCGTTACTGTATCCCCGTAAAGAGTGAGTACAGAGGACAGTTTCCGGGTATGCTCCATGATCAGTCATCCACAGGCTCCACTGTATTTATCGAGCCCATGGCAGTGGTGAATATGAACAATGAGCTTAAAGAGCTTGCCACCAAGGAAGTGGTGGAGATAGAGAGGATACTTTCTGCACTTTCTGAACAGGTTGGGGCAGAGAGACGCACCATCGGATGGAATGTGGAGAACCTGGCAAAGCTTGATTTTATATTTGCGAGAGCAGCATTTGCCAAGAAGATGAATGCCACAAAGCCCATCTTCTCAACCGATGGCGAGATAGAGATAAGAGAGGGAAGACATCCCTTACTTGACAAGAAGAAGGTAGTGCCCATAGGGCTTAGGCTTGGCGGTGATTTCAATATGCTTATCATCACAGGACCAAATACCGGTGGAAAGACTGTGTCTTTAAAGACCCTTGGTCTTCTTACTCTCATGGGGCAGTCGGGACTTCATATTCCCGCTCTTGATAAATCGAAGCTCAGAGTGTTTGAGGATGTATTTGCTGATATTGGTGATGAGCAGAGTATAGAACAGAACCTGTCCACATTCTCATCTCACATGACGCATATAGTTTCAATTGTGAATGCGGCAAATGAGAGATCACTGGTGCTCTTTGATGAGCTTGGTGGAGGCACGGATCCTACCGAGGGTGCTGCACTTGCCATTTCGATACTTTCACATCTTAACAGACAGGGTATCCTTACCATGGCGACTACCCATTACAGCGAGCTAAAGACATTTGCCCTGACAACAGAGGGTATAGAGAATGCCTGCTGTGAATTCGATCTTGAAACTCTTAAGCCTACCTACAGGTTGATGATAGGTATACCGGGCAAATCAAATGCATTTGCCATAGCAAAACAGCTGGGACTTCCCGAGTACATCATCGAAGAGGCGAAGGGACAGATCGACAGCAATACCATTGATTTTGAACAGCTGATAGCTGATCTCGAGGATCAGAGATCAACTATCATAGCAGAGCGTGAAGAGATAGATAAACTAAAGGAAGAAAGTAAGGCTCTTCGCGATCAGCTTAAGGAGAAAAAGCAGAGCTTAAAGGATCAAAGAAGCGAGCTTTTAAAGGATGCAAGAGAAGAGGCAAGGCAGATCATAAAAGAGGCGAAGGATTATGCCGACGAAGCCATCAGAAAATACAACAAACTGGGTAAGCATGCCGGAAACAATCAGGCCATGGAAAGGGAGAGATCAAAGCTTGGTAACCGTGTAAAGCAGCTTGATTCGGAGCTTTCCAAAAAGAAAAAGAACCGCAAGGGAACTCATACCGCCGAGGATTTCAAGGAGGGCTATGAGGTTCACGTGATCAGCATGGATATGGACGGTGTGGTCACCGGACTTCCCAATGCCAAGGGCTATCTAAGAGTGCAGATGGGTATACTTAACTCCGATGTGCATATAAGCGATCTTGAGATCATAGGTGACGGCAAGGATGACAAGGATACGGGACGAGTAAAGACCGGCGGAAAGACATTTATGAAGGCGGCGAATTTTAAGCCGGAGATAAATCTTTTGGGACTTACTGTTGATGAGGCCGTCACAGAGCTTGATAAATACCTTGATGATGCGGCTTTAGCCCATTGCAGCTCAGTTCGCATCATTCACGGAAAGGGTACCGGAGCCCTACGAAAGGGCGTACAAAAATATCTTGAAGGCAACCCTTATGTGAAGAGCTTCAGAGCCGGAGAATTCGGCGAAGGAGATATGGGAGTAACTGTAGTGGAGATTAAATAGGAAAGGAAATAGGATGGATAAGCAAAAGATTTTGATAGTGGATGATGATGAAAATATTGCAGAGCTTATTTCTCTTTATCTGACCAAGGAATGCTTCGATACAGGGATAGCGGCAGATGGAGAACAGGCTCTTAAGATGTTTAAAAGCTATGCTCCGGATCTGGTGCTTCTTGATATCATGCTTCCCGGAATAGATGGGTACGAGGTGCTTACCCAGATTAGGAAGGAGAGCAATACTCCTGTGATCATGCTTTCCGCAAAGGGTGAGGTATTTGACAAGGTATTGGGACTTAAGATAGGTGCGGATGATTATATCATAAAGCCCTTTGATTCCAATGAGCTGGTTGCAAGAGTAAGGGCGGTATTAAGGCGTACTGCGGGCGCAAGTCAGCCTGTAAGCAGTGCATCAATTCCCTCTACCGCAAGAACCGGCGAGTTTGTGGAGTATGACAATATCATCATCAACCTGAGTAATTATACTGTGCTTGTAGATGGCAAGGTTCTTGAAATGCCTCCGAAGGAGCTGGAGCTTTTATATTTCCTTGCAAGCAAGCCCAATCAGGTATTTACCAGAGAGCAGATACTTGACAGACTCTGGGGCTATGAGTATATCGGTGATACCAGAACGGTGGATGTACATGTAAAGCGTCTACGTGAAAAGCTTCCCCAAAGTGACAAGTGGAATCTTGGAACGGTTTGGGGGATCGGTTATAAGTTTGAGGTGAAGTAAATTAACCACTAATTCTTACGGAAGGGAGGAAATGCCATGCGCAGAAGATTGTTTGACAAAGTGCTTCTGATGTTTTTGCTTGTGAGCATTCTCTCCTTTGCCGTTCTTTTTATCTATACAACCTATCAGACCAGAGAGATGCTGATAAATGAAAAGCAGGATACTCTCTACAACGAAGCTCTTTTGATCTCAAAGCAGACGGTACTAAACTACATTACAGGCGTTACCTCCAAGGATCTTTTAATAGCGAAATTCAACGAGTTTGAGGACGATCTAAAGACCAAGATATGGTATATGGATACCGATGGCAATATTGTTGCCATGAGTCACAGAGAAAACTATAACTATGTGCCTAGCAATATCCACGAGCTAGATTCCTCCGGACTTACCATGCAGTCTTTTTCCATGACCGGGCAATTTTACAACATTTTCCCTGAGAATATGATCACCATAGGTATACCCATCGAGGTGAACAACAAAAGAAGTGGGCAGCTGATACTTCATGCGAATATCAGCCAGTTTAACGGGGTTCAGCAGGAAATGTTTACCATTGCCTATGCGCCTTATGCAATCTTCATCCTTCTTTCATTTATGCTTATTACAATGATGACTAAGAACGTATTCAGGCCCCTGGGCAAAATGAATGAAGTGGCGAGAGCCTATGCGAAGGGTGACTTTGACGCAAAGACGGGAATTGAATCAAAGGACGAGCTTGGGGAGCTTGCGGAATCACTTGAATATATGGCGGGGGAGCTTTCAAAGCTCGATGAATACAGGAAGAATTTCATTTCCAATATCTCCCATGATTTCAGGTCGCCTCTTACCTCTATCAAGGGCTATATCGAAGCTATGATGGATGGTACTATCCCGCCTGAAAAGCAGGAGAGGTATTTTAAGATCGTGCTTTCCGAGACAAAGCGACTTACAAAGCTTACGGAGGGTCTTTTGGAGCTTAACAAGTTTGATAGCGCCAATCTGGTGCTAAAGATCACGGGCTTTGATATAACGGATGTGATACGCTCTACTATGAATACATTTGAGGGTACCTGCGAGAAGAAGTGGATCAAGCTAAATATGACCTGCCTGGCTGATGATACGGAGGTTGCCGCTGACAAGGCGAAGATACAGCAGGTGGTCTACAATCTCCTTGACAATGCCATCAAATTTTCAAATGAGAATTCAAGGATAGATATAAGTATAACCGAGAAAAAGGACAAGATATTTGTATCGGTGAAGGATTACGGTATCGGTATAAAGAAGGAAAGTCAGGGTCATGTATTTGACCGTTTTTATAAGAGTGATTCTTCGAGAGGTAAGGATAAGCAGGGCACGGGACTCGGCCTTTCCATTACCAAGGAGATCATCAAGGCGCACGGTGAGGAGATAACCCTTGTTTCCACTGAGGGTGTGGGTACAGAGTTCGTATTCTCTCTTACCAAGGTGGGCGTAGGAAAGACAGGCGTACTAAGAGGTGACATGTAATATGGGCAATAATGATAGATACAGAAAAAGATTTAAAGAGATGGAAGCCCATTCGGGACTATTCATAGAGCAGTACAGGGATCAGAGCATGCTTTTGTTAAACGAGATCGAGACTGCTGTGAGAGAGGTTCTTGATAAATGTGGTTTTTATTATAATATTTCCTCAAGGATGAAATCCTGGGAATCATTGACAAAAAAGCTTTCGAGACGTGAAGAGGATGGAAGCTGGTATTATGATGGTGAGAGAAAGGTTCAGGATCTGTTTGGTGTGCGTATCCTGATCTATTTTATTGAGGATATGTCAATACTTCAGGGACTTTTAAATGAAACATTTTCCTCTGTGGGTGACAACTGGACAAAGAGAAAATATGAGAAGGATAGGTTCAAAGCCATATCCATAAATGGTGTATTCAACCTTGACGGTATAGTTGAAGATAAGAAACTTGAAGAGATTAAGTCCGTGGTCGATCCCCATATGGTCGATACGACATTTGAGATACAGCTTCGTACCGTAAGCTTTGAAGCATGGCATGAGATAGAGCATGATTATTCATATAAGTTTAACAATATGTGGAGCGAACAGGAGGAGCTTTTAAGACGCTTTCATAGCGTGCTCGCCACCTTCGAGCTATGCGATGATACAATGGTAAATACATTGGAGAATCTCGCCTATGATGTATATTCAAGGAAGAGGCATACATCACGATATAAGGATGAGGAAAACAGGTCCCTTGTTTCAGGTGTTTCTTCAGAAGAGGATGACGGCGAGAAGAAATATACTCTTTCTGATTGGGACAGGATGATCAGGGCGCATTTCAGGCTTCGTATAAAGTATTTTGAAAATCCAAAAACTCCGGATAGAGAGCTTATCCCCTTGTTTTATGAGCTTATGGATGACGAAGAGAGCCAATATGCATTTGCAAAGTATGTGCTTCGCTTTAGAAAAGAGAATCTGGTGAGGCTTTTGATCACTCCCGAAGCATTTTTGAAAAAGATAGCAAAGGAGAGGGGAGTAGACTATGAGCCTATATTTACCTCCTTTGGAGAATTCAATGATCGTATAGAGATCAATGTAAATACTATCATTATCCTGATCATGCTATATAGAGATGCGAGAGAGGGAGATGCAAGCAACAAGCAAAGACAGGTGCTTGCAGGCCTTGACCAGAAGGTAAAGCAGCTTGTCTTCTATGAAGGCAGAAAGGACAATTATGCCTCTTTGGGCCTTAAGAAAAAGCTGGTTGAAGAAGCATGGACCACACTTCAATATAACAATCTATTGGTTAATGCAGATTGTGGAAAGGACGAGTGGAAGAATAAGTTTAAGAAGGCGATCATTGACAGCTACAGATTCTTTTTCCCGAAGGAGCTACTATCTGTTGAGCCCGGTGACAGTCTGATATACAACGAGGATACCAGATATGTTATTCATGAAACTGAGGATACGTTATCCTCTGTGGCTTATTATAAGGGTACGAAATATAAAGAGAATAAGTGGCGCCAGCTTTTGATCATCAAAAGAGAGAGCGACAGCTCCTATAGGGTTAGGATATATGTACAGTATTATTCTAATAAGAAGAAGGGTACCGGAAAGCAGAAGAATTCGGAGGCACCATTTATACATCAGCTACTGATATTCAAGACCTTCAACGAAAGCGGGATATCCATAGCCAAGCCTGTTATAACAGAACAGGGAGATATCCGGTTTCTTGTGGATCTTGTAAATGTGAGAAAAAAGGAAAATCGTCTGTATCTTCTAAAGAGTGAGGCTGATCGTATAAGCTTTGCCCGGGAAAGTCATCCCGTGATAGTTTTTGCCTTCAGGGATAAGAGTGCATTTGTCAAGGGAGAGTATGTTGTAGCCCTCTTTGAGCACGAGATAGGAAGCACGGCATATATTTATGCGGCAGTAGAAGACGAGGATAGCGATGAAGAGCTTTGTGAGGAAGGGGTCTATGTCAAGGAGCCCTCTGAGATTTCTGCCATCGATCCCAAAACCCGCCTGATCATCCTAAAGGTGGGACGGAATATGAGAAAATGTATCGAAAAGCTCAGTAAGTGGCTCAGGTATTGCAATATGTCCTCGGTGGATGAGGAGATAGTTAATGAGATGATGGAGGAGGAAGAGACTATTGAATCCTAAAAAGCCTTTGAAAGACTCCGAATCAGATGGTAGTATATAGGGACAGAATGGCGTAACGCCGAATTGCTCACATCCGTGGATGTGATGTTAAGAGAAAGCATCAGAGAAATCTGGTGCTTTTTTATACTAGTGCCTCGATTCTTAAATAACTGGACCGAATGCTTGCCTGCTTATCCCGATAGCACACACCTAAAAGCCTCAGCGTAGCCCGCTACGCCTACGTTTTTAGGTATGCACTCTCGGGCAAGCATTCTGCGCATTAGTCC
>JAFYAS010000059.1 GCA_017540605.1 Lachnospiraceae bacterium
CTGCTTCGTCGGTCGGTTCGACGGGAAAAAGGTCCACCGGACCTTTTTCTATTTCCGTCTCACCCCATCTTCCGCATATAGCCTTGAACCCAGGGTTCAAGGGTCTCGTGATGTGGGAACATCACTCGGTCGGTCGCAAAGCCGATGTCCACCGGACATCGTGCGACTTCTCGGAGCGTAGCTCCTTCGTCGGTCGGTTCGCCGGAAAAAAGGTCCACCGGACCTTTTTCTTTATCCGGCTCACCCCATCTTCCGCATACGATAAAAGAAAAAGTAGCCACTCCTGCCACCGTTACCACTAACAACCTTACCTACAACGGGCAGGATCAGGCGCTTGTGACCGTGGACAGCTCCACACTGGTCGGCGGAACCATGTACTACGCCGTGACCACCGAGAACACAGCTCCCGCGGATAGCCTTTATACCACATCCATCCCTACAGCCACCAACGTCGAAACCTATTATATCTGGTACAGGGCTTTAGGTGATGAGAATCACATTGATAGTGATGCTACCTGCGTTACTTCAAAGATACTTGCAAAGATATCCAAAAACATAACCTTCAAGGTAGTAAACGGTTCATGGAATGACGGAGAGACCAAGGATAAGGTTGTAAAGCTTGAGGGCTTTGAAGGCGATATATTGAAGCTTTCAGCTGACAAGATTCCTGCAGTAGGAACCAAGCCTTCTGATGGCTACAAGGAAGGAAGCTGGGATACAGTTCCCAAGGCTGATACCGAGATAAAGTCTGATACAACATACACATATACTTACGCAAAGAAGGAAGAGGTAAAGCCTGAACCTATAGTAGAGCCCGCTCCCGTTCAAAAGATCAAGCTCACAGCAAAAGGCAAAGGTAAATGTACCGTATATGCTGTTGCTGTAGATGGAACGAGAACGACCGTAAATGTAAAGGTTGAATAACATTTAAAATCAAGCATAAATCCCCGATATTCTCAGCGTAATGAATAGGATATCGGGGATTTTTTGGTAGATAAAAAGCCTAAAATATGGTATATTGGGAGCAAGTGTAACGATAGAAGCGGAGGTGATCTTGTGGGTAGATATCTTAATCCGGGAACGGTGAATTTTGAAGAGGCATTGAATTCTAATATATATATTGATAAGACGGAAATGATCCAATATATCAATTCTGTAGTTAAGACCAAGCAAAAGTATATGTGTGTGTCAAGGCCCAGGAGATTTGGTAAGACAATGGCTACGGATATGCTTTGCGCCTATTTTGGGAAATGTGAAAGTAAGAAGCTTTTTGAAGACCTAAAGATTGCGAAGCTTGAGAATTGGGATAGGTATATCAACCGGTTTGATGTAGTAAAACTTGTGATGACGGATTTTATTAAGGTGGATCAAGTTGTCAGCAAAGGTATTGAGAAGATGACGCAAAGGTTACTTGAAGAGTTGTCTGAAGAGTATCCTGAAGTTAAATATGACGCTGAGGATCTTCCTTACAGCATGGATAAATTCTTTAGAAAAAGTGGCAAGCAGTTTGTGATCATCATAGACGAGTGGGATGTTGTATTCAGAGCCTGCAAGGAGGACAAGGACGGACAGAGATTTTATCTTGATTTTTTGCGTGATTGGCTCAAGGATCAGGAGTTTGTGGCTCTTGCCTATATGACAGGAATCTTACCTGTCAAGAAGTATGGACAACATTCGGCGTTAAATATGTTTAGAGAATTTTCAATCATAACACCTATGCAGTTGGCTCCCTATACGGGAATCACAGAGGAGGAAGTTCAAAAAATATGCAAAGAGTATGGGCGAAGTTATGAAAAGATCAAAGAGTGGTACAACGGATATGATATAACGGATGTCATTCCACCTGATCCCAATTATAGTTTGCAGAATTCAACAGTAGACGAGTTAAAACCGAGACATTATTCAATATACAGTCCTCTTTCTGTGATAGAAGCTGTATCTTCAGGAGTAGTCCAGAACTATTGGAACAAGACAGAGACTTATGAAGCCTTGGCTGAATATATCAGGATGAATCTGGATGGTCTTAAGGATTCGGTTGCACTGTTGATGGATGGCGGAAGAGTAAAGGTTACTGTTTCAAAGTATCAAAATGATATGACATCATTTAACGGTAGCAATGATGTACTGGTAATGCTGATACATCTTGGATACCTTGGATATGATGCAGAGACAAAGGAAGTATTTATTCCCAATAGAGAGATACTTGACGAATTCAAGGCATCAACAGAATCGGAAGAATGGGTAGATACCTTCAAGTCATTTAGAAAATCCGAAGAGCTTCTTGAGGCGACCTGGAATGCAAACGAAGAAAAAGTATCAAGGATCCTTGAGTGGTTCCATGATTTCGCTGAGAACAAGACCTACAACTCAGAAGCAGCGCTTTTATATGCCATACAAATGGCATACTATGCAGGACAGCGATACTATACAACAATACAGGAGTTGGATACCGGAAAGGGCTATGCGGACCTATGCTATCTCCCTTCACCGAAGAATCCGGATAAACCTGCCCTTCTCATAGAACTGAAATACAATCGCTCAGTAGAAGTGGCAGACGATCAGATCAGGAGAAAAGAATATCTTCAAAAGATGGAGCATTATAAGGGTAATATCCTGATCATAAGCGTCAACTACAACAAAGATGTGAAGTCGGAAGAGTATATGCATCATGTGTGTAGGATCGAGAGGGGATAGCTGTCGGATATTTGTGGGACATGCTGCCGAGATCTGTTACGCATCAAGCAACAAAGCGGTTGCAGTAGTAGATGCAAACGGCACTGTTACCGCAAAGGGCAAAGGTGAATGTACCGTATATGCTGTTGCTGTAGATGGAAAGAGAACAACTGTTAACGTTAAAGTTGAATAGCATATTAAAATGATCATATATCCCCGATACTCTCTGCGCAATGCGGAGGGTACCGGGGATTGTTTGATTTACATTTATTGCTTAAGATTGGTAATATAACAGTAAACGACAGTAAAAGTAATCAAAACAGTAAACGACAGTAAAAATATTTTGAAATAGTAAAATATACTTGATTTTCACCAATAACTGCATTATCATTGTAGTTGGTGGTGAAAATATGGTAAATTCAACTTCGATGTTGCTTCAAAAATACAATACATATCAAAATCCGGCTGCGAAGATTGCACGATTGGTAAAGAACGGCGTTCTATTTCCAATTGTTAAAGGATTATATGAAACAGATCCTTCTACTCCCGGTCATTATTTGGCTGGAGTCATTTATGGTCCGTCTTATCTTTCCTTTGAATACGCTCTTTTCTGGCACGGATTGATCCCGGAAAATGTATATGTTTATACATCAGCAACTTGTGGTAAGAAAAAGAAGAAACAGTATAGTAATCGTTTTGGTATATATACATACCGAGACGTCCCCATTTCGGCATTTCCTTACGGCAATAAATTATACGAGGAAGAACGATACGGTTATGTGATCGCCTCGGCAGAAAAGTCTATATGCGATATGTTATATACTTGTTCACCATGTGGAAATAAGAAGGAGCTTAGGCAGCTATTGTTTGATGATCTTCGAATAGATAAAGATGTCTTTAATAGTTTAAATATGATCGAATTAGTTGAGCTCGCCGGGTTATATCATACTTCCAATCACAAGCTTTTGATTTCTTTGATTAAGGGGATAAAGCGTCATGAATAGTATTATTGAACAGATGTTATCACAACACGTTTCTGTGACACCGAATGACAGAAAGAACAGCATAAAAGAAGTTGTTCAGGATATTGTTCTTTGCGGTTTAGCTAGAGCAGGTTTTTTCCAAAAGGCTGCTTTTTACGGAGGAACTGCATTAAGGATATTTTATGGACTGGATCGCTTTTCGGAAGATCTGGATTTTTCGTTAATGTCTATCGACCACAATTTTAAGTTGGATGAATATTTGCCTGTCGTAGAAAAAGAATTGAATTCCTATGGATTTCGCTTTAAGGCTGAAACTAAGAGAAAATCGAAAGAATCTGATGTGCTATCAGCATTCGTAAAGGGAAACACTAAAGAACATATACTTCTTTGCTATGCGGATGAACAGCTGGCTAACACAATAGTTGGATCAGAAATGATCAAGGTGAAGTTTGAAGTTGATACTACTCCTCCGCCATATGCAGGATATGAAAGAAAGTTTAGATTGCTTCCGATTCCTTATGAGATAAATCTATATGATATGCCCTCGTTATTTGCAGGAAAAGTACATGCTGTTATCTGTCGTGCATGGAAAAACAGAATTAAAGGGCGAGATTTATATGACTATGTATTCTATCTGTCGCATCAAACACCAATAAATCTTAAGCATTTAAATGCAAGATTGGTTGATTCTGATTTTGAAGATGTTAGTTTGAATACATCTTTGGATGAAGTTAAGAGTATTCTATATCGGCGCTTTGAAATGATAGATTATTCTCAGGCTAAAAATGATGTGCTTCCATTTATACATAATCCTGCATCGTTAGATGTTTGGAGTAAAGACTTTTTCTGTGCTATTACGGATTCGCTTACGTCAAAGTAAATAAATAGTTTTCGATGAATCAAGAATGGTCTTTTCTATGACAAGAAAGGGAAAGCTAACTGAACTAACGATTATGCAATGCTTGAGCGGCTTTGTGACAGTTATAGAGGATGATTCTAGACACCGGATTTTGGTATATATTGATTGTAACAAATCATTTACTATGTTATAATATTTGGACAGGAGATTTTTGAGAGGGATGAAGATTTTGTTGTACCGAGAATTGTTCTATAACACGCTAATAATAATTAATGGGTTGACAGGTATGTCGAAACTCGCTACGCTCAAGCAAGCAAGCAAGCAAGCAAGTAAGGTATAACTGCGCCTTTTTTTCGTATAAAACAGCATATATTAGAGATGGATAACCGCCTTACATGACGGGGTAATATGCCCTGTCATGTAAGGCGGTTTTATTTGCATGTATAAGCTCTTGTCAATGAACAAGGGCACTTCAAGTTTGCATGAAAGGACATTTGTTCATTAGACAAGGCAACGGACATGAGCATATAGCACGATAGTGCGGAATGCGAATGCCCGTAGAATTGCGAAAGCGCGAAGCGCGGAACAATTCGTAGCTTATACGCGATGATATCAAAAAAATAATTACGAGGAGGAATTTACATGAAGAAAAGATATTTAGGAAGGAAACTACTAAGCTTTTTGCTCACGCTGGCGATGCTTGTCGGGCTGATGCCGGGGATGAGCCTGACGGCGTATGCGGATGTGTCTGGTGCGGGCACAGAAGCGATACATACATTCGATGCGGCTTCTACCGGAGATGCACTAGACAAATGGGAGTATACATTTCCTTTGGAAAATAATCAGAAAAGTAAAATAACACAGATTGATGCTCTCATAGATATGGGCTCATTATCAGATGATGGATGGGCACAAGTAAAGTATGGGAGGACACAGGGCGAAGCCCATTATGTTCTATTTGACCGTATCCCAGGCATCAAGAAATACACTGCTGGTACAGGGGTAATTGAAAATGCTGACCATGCAGTTGTACAGCTCGTAGGTAAGGGACGTTTGCTTGCTTATACGATCGAATTCAGTGAAGGTGATCCTGCAACTGGTGGCAATTGGGGTATACCAGAAGCTACACCCCCTGCTGGCAAAATGGGACTAAAATATACAGGTTCCCAACAGGATCTTGTGACGGAAGGCACCATAACATCAGGCACAGGTACTCTTGAATACAGTATCGACAAAAATACATGGAGTACTAATGTACCCAAGGCCACAAACGCGGGCAGTTACACAGTTTACTATCGTCTTAAATATGATAATGGCTCTAAGACATACAATCCTTTAGCGGGTGAGAATGGTATTTCTGTATCTATTGAACAGGCGGAAGTCACCGTTACGGCTAAAGATCAGAGCATCATGGTTGGCGGCACGGTGCCTGACCTGTCTGCACCGGTTCTGAATACGCATTACTCCGTCACCGGGCTTGTGGGCACGGATGCATTGATAACTGCTCCGACGCTGACCTATCAGAAGAACGACAGCGCAGCCACCCCGGACAGTGCTACAGCTGATACATACGACATCGTTCCCTCCGGCGCGAGTGCGGGCGATAACTACAACATCAGCTATACAAAAGGCACGCTGACGATCAGCGAGAAACAACCGGCAACCGTTACCAAAGTCCCGACGGCCAAGACGCTGACCTACTACGGTTCCGCACAGGAGCTTGTAACTGCCGGAACAGCTACAGACGGCGTGATGCAGTACGCCCTCGGTACCGCGACCGAAGCTACACAACCTTATACCACATCCATCCCTACAGCCACCAACGCCGGAACCTATTATATCTGGTACAAGGTTGTTGGAGATGAGAACCATTTCGACAGTGATCCTGCCTGTGTAACATCAAAGATACGAGCTGATATCTCTAAGACCGTAACCTTCAAGGTAGTAAACGGTTCATGGAATGACGGAGAGACCAAGGACAAGGTAGTAAAGATCACTGGCTTTGAAGGAGATACTATTAAGCTTTCGGCTGACAAGATTCCTGCAGTAGGAACCAAGCCTTCAGATGGCTACAAGGAAGGAAGCTGGGATACAGTTCCCAAGGCTGATACCGAGATAAAGGCTGATACAACATACACCTACACCTATGCAAAGAAGGAAGAGGTAAAGCCTGAACCTATAGTAGAGCCTGCTCCCGCTGAAAAGATCAAGCTCACAGTTACAGCCAAGGATCAGACCATAGCCTTTGGTGCAGCTATATCACAAGCTTCATCAAAGTATACCATCAAGGGACTTCAAACCGGTGATGAGGCAAAGGTTAC